>CAZGAZ010000120.1:0-8680 GCA_964523835.1 uncultured Ruminococcus sp. | reverse complement strand
TTCACACCAAAGATACGCTGAAACTTAGGGGTTTACCGCTAACTTTCAAACTTACACCTCTTATACTGCTGCAGTAGTTTGCAATTTAATAATACCGCAATCATACACTTGTCAATACTACCGCAGCAGTATAATTGTAAATTTTTCGTTAACAATCGCACAATAAATTAACAGCCGTAATCTTATTAATATAGCTGTATCGCTAACATTTTCCGCACATCCTCCCTGCGGCAGAGAGAATAAAAAAATTATCCAAGCTTTTATTTTTGCCTCTTTAGTCATAACCCACAAAAATCCCGCATAATTTCCGTAAAAAACGTAAAAAATACTAATACCCAAAAAAATTTCGTAAATTTGGTTAAATTTTTTTACTCATATTATGTTGACATAACCTCAAAAAAGGTGTATTATTAATAATGAGTAGTTTTGTAATTTTTTCTGAAAGGAGAGGCGCACCGGCTTCGGTGAAAATTCCCGGGGGATAATCAAAAAAATCCCGCAGGCATTCCCGCAATGTGCGCTTTGCAGTCATGTATTTCGGAAGCGTAAAATTTTTTAAACATATTATTTTAACAGTAGTATTCGGGTGGATAGGCGTGGCAACAGTGCTTGCGGTGTTTTTCGCCGTGCGCTGCCATATGCTTACGGAGGAAGCAAAGGCGGCAGACGTTGGAGTTGCCGGCGATGCCTCGGATAACCTTACGGTGGAAGAATACGTAGGGCAGATGAAAAACGCAGGGTATACCTCTGCGGATATCCTCTATGCCGTTGAGAAAGCCGACCCCGAGGGCTTTGCGGGATATACAGGGCTTTCAGCAGACGGCGGCAGTGCATTGCCTGTGGGGCTTCCCGCCGAGATCATCCGTGAAACCGAAGCTCCTGCCGACGACCCCGCAGACGCCGAGGATAACAAAGCAGGCTCCCCCGCAAGCGAAGATCCCGGGCAGCCCGAGGATATGTCGGGCAGCGAAAAGCCCGCAGAATCTGCGACATTGTCTGCCGATGTTACTTCTCTGTTCCCCCAGCTGTATGCAAACAAAGCGGAAAACACCTTCACCCCCGACAGCAAAACCGTTTTCCTGACCTTTGATGACGGTCCCTCTGCGGGTACATACGACCTGCTGTATATCCTCAAAAAGCACGGCATTAAAGCGACCTTCTTTATGTCCGCAGGCAAGACCGAGCAGTGCAGAGAGCAAATGGCGGCAGTGGCCGAGGCAGGGCACGCTATAGGAGTTCACTCCTTTGCCCACGACCCCGACAAGATCTACACATCAGTTGAAAGCTTTCTGACCGACTTTTACGATACCTACAAAATGATATATGACGCCACGGGAGTAAAACCCGACATCTACCGTCTGCCCGAGGGGGGCGACCCCGAAACGATCTCGCAGATACGGGCGGAAATGGACAGAAGAGGCTTTACCGAATTTCCCGCAAACTGCGAATCGGGCGACCGCCGGGCAGATAAGAGCTGGCAGTATATCTTTGATACATCCACGGCAAATGTTGTATCTATGGGCGGTGCCGCCGTGCTTCATCTTCACGACAGCGCCGACGATTACATAACAGTGCTTACCGCCGACGATATCATAACATATCTTGAAGACGAGGGCTACACCTTTGCCGCCCTTGACAGCAGCGTAAAGATCGATCGATAACCCGAAAGGATTTGATAAAAATGAGCTTAAAGGACAACTTTAATCAGGCTCTCAAAGAGCTTTTGAAAAATGAAGGGCTTGTAGGTGACGGACTTAAAGGCTCAGGAAATAAAGACGCCGACAGGTTCAGGGATAATGTGCCCGAAAGCTCGGGCGGCGAGAGCCTTACCCCCGGCGGCCCCGTTTATTCTCCCGAAGAGACTTACGGCGCTCCCGAGGGCTATGCCACGGGAATTTCCGACAGGCTGAGCGAGCCCTCCCGACAGGCTGAGTCCCCCGAGCCGTCCCCCGAGGATTTTATCCAATCTGTACATAACAGGAACAGCCCCGACCCCTTTGCGGATTTTGACGACCCCGTCACCGAGGCGGCAGAATCCCCACGGAGCGAAAGGACCCAGCGCCCCGAGCGTTTTGAATACACCACCTCCGAGCAGCCCGGCAGAGCCTCACAAGGTAATGATTACGGTCAATCGGGAAGTGCAGGCAGCCCGGGCGGATACGACAATGCGGCCTACGGCAATGCTCCAAGAGGGGACAGCGGCCAGACCTACCCCAGAACAGGGGGAGCATACGGCGGCAGACCTTACGGCGAAAGCTCCTACGGCAACAGGCCTTACAGCGGCGGATACGCCCCCGGCGCAGGCAGCGGCTTCAGAGGAGGCAGACCTCCCGAGAACCCCTATTACGAAACCGAGGAAACCACCATTATTTCCCGAAACACACGCATTAACGGCGATGTAAGCTCCTTTGCCAACATCACCGTCGAGGGCAGCGTGCAGGGGGATATCAAGCTTACCAAGAACATCAATGTGTCCGGCAAGGTCGTGGGCAATATCGAGTGCAACAACGCCGTAATGGCGGGAGCGCAGATGCAGGGCAGCATAGCCTCCAAGGGGCAGGTGCAGATGGATCACGACAGCGTGCTTTTGGGCAACATCGCCACCCAGTATCTTGACCTTAACGGCAGGATAAAGGGCAGCGTCGACGTAGGCGGCAAGGCGGAGTTCAAGAATGACGCCGTTATTGTGGGGGATATCACCGCTTCCACCATTTCCGTTATCGACGGCGCTGTTATCAAGGGCTATGTGAACACCACCTTTATGCAGGAAAGCACCTCAAACGTATTCCCCGAAGCCATAACAGTCGGCGAATAGCCGCTCGCTGTATCAGATCGAGGCGTTATGTATTTCGCTTACAGGTAACTTCGGATTATCGGGACTTATCTGTATTTAATTTATATGCATTAAACGCAAAACGCACTGTGACCGACGAATTTAATTTCCGATTTTCAAAAACGTAAAATTCCTTAAAATATATCCGATATAATTCATGGCGTAAACATAAGCTTTATCGCCTAATGAAAGGACGGTACACCGATTATGCCGGGCAAAATTTACGATTTATCCGATCTGGACAATCTGGAGCTTCCTCAGATCCCCTCTCAGGCTGCAAAAAAAGCGGAAGCAGAGAAAGCAGCAGCAGAAAAAACGGCGGCAGAGAAAGCTGCACCGACAGCAGCAACAACAGCGCCGGCACAAGAAGCGCAGGCTCCCGCTGCCGTGAACAGAGCCGCTCCCGCAGATCCCCTGGCAGTCACAGGAGAAGCGGCAGCGGATGATTTTGAGCTGCCGCCCCTGCCTGTAAAAAAGCTTGCCAAAGTGGAAACACCCGGTGATACAGCGGATGCGGCAAACGGCACAATGGCAAACAACTTTGCCGCAGAGAGCTCCGCCGCAGACAATGCACCCGTGCAGCAATCTCCCGAAAGCGGTGCAGCAGGCGCATTGGCGGCAAGCGCATTTGCGGCAAATGCAGCCGATGATTTCGATCTGCCGCCCTTGCCTGTAAGGAAACCCGACAAAACGGCAGCCGATAATTCGGCAGCTGATAATTCGGCAGCTGATAATTCGGCAGCGGATGACTTTGACTTACCCCCCCTGCCCGTCAAAAAAGCCGCACCGTCCGAACCGGAGACACCGACAGATGAGAGCGCTCCCTACAGTGCAGACAATATTTCGGAGGAGGTTCCCGAAGCCTCCCCAGCCGCAAGCGACGGATTTGATCTGCCCCCTCTGCCCGAACGTGTGCCCGAAAAGGGCGCCGAAAATGCCGAGGCAGTTCCCGACGAGGAGGAGCAGGCCATATACAATCCCGCCCCCGAGCCCGAGCCTGTGCCTGTGCCGAGGAAGGAAAAGCCTGCCCCGGGGAATGAAAAAACCGAGCCAAAGAATGAAAAGCCCGCCCCGAAAATATCCCTCGAGGATAACCCGGAGCTCAATCTTGATAATGTTACTCCCGAGGATATAGGTATAACCGATCCCTCAAAGGCTCTTGCCCCCATGCGCACCGCCAAGGAAGCAAAGGCGAAAAATGCCCTTGAAAAGATGAAAATGGATGAACTTGCCATGAATATGGAAGCTCCCGTCCTTGACGACCTCAGCGACGAATACGCCGCTCCGGAAAAGCGTGCGGATGACCTGCTGGAGCGTGATCATCTGGAGAGTGATGAAAAACTGGTGCTCAAACAGCGGCTTCATGAGGACTTAGGCCGCCGTCCCGAGAACTTCAACGCAAGAGCCAGCCGCAATATGTACAACAAGCTTATGGAGGAAAAGAAGCTGAAGATCGCCAAAAAGGGTATGATGCTTTCCTTTATCCCCATAGTAATGCAGCTGATAGCCGCAGGGCTGTGCTATCGTACCATGAACTGGGGCAATTACCAGTGGTTTGAGTATGTGGCAATATTCGGCGTAGCAAGCGCAGTGCTGCTTCTGATAAAATCCAAGCATACAAAGATGTTCTCCATAATAATCACCGCAATGACAGTGCTGATGTACGTAGGCCCGGGACTGGTGCTGTATGCCCTGGACGAAAAAATGCAGGCAGCAGATGATTACATAGTGCACGTTGTCTGTGCCGCCGCCGCCGCCCTGCTGAATGTGGGCGCAATACTTATCCTGACAAAAAACGAACCGATAAATATTTACTATACAACGAAATTCAAAAAGAAATAGCCGCTACAGGCAAGAGAACCGCATTGAAACTGCGCTTCTCCTGCCTGTTTTTTCCGCAAGCCAAAAGGTAGCTTACAGCAAAAAATAAAAGAGGAAAGATGAAAAGCCATCCTTCCTCTTGTTTTATACATATTTTTTTGCTCAGTCCCCGAACGAAATCCCGATATCCTTAGCCGTCACCACATAATTCCCCTCAGGGTCAACGAACTTAGTCTTGCCCGCAACCTCTTCAAGAGGATTCTGGCTTATCTTGCCGTTCACCATAGCGACCGAGTAACCGTAACGCCCGTCGGAAATAAGCTGCGCCGCACGAACACCGAACTGTGTCGCCAGTATCCTGTCATAAGCTGAAGGACTGCCGCCCCGCAGCATATGCCCGGGCACGCACACACGGGTCTCAATGCCCGTTTCCTTCTGAATCTTAGCCGCAATAGAGGAGGTCATAGTGGTTATCCCCGCCTCCTGACGAAGCCTTGCACGCTCTTTCTTTTTCAGCTTAGCCTCTTCCTTGCTGTATGCCCCTTCTGCAACCGCAACAATGGAGAAGCTGTGCCCGTTTTCAGCACGCTTTTGCATAGCCTCGCATATCTTATCCTCATCATAAGGTATCTCCGGAATGATTATAGCGTCCGCACCGCCCGCAATCCCCGAATAAAGCGTAAGCCAGCCCGCCTTGTTTCCCATGATCTCCACCATGAGAATGCGGCTGTGGGAAGCGGCAGTGGTGTGCAGACGGTCTATTACATCAGTGGCAATATCCACCGCCGTGTGAAAGCCGAATGTGACCTCCGTGCCGTAAATATCATTGTCAATGGTCTTAGGAAGCCCTATAACATTAAGCCCCTCCAGACTGAGCAGATTTGCCGTCTTGTGAGTGCCGTTGCCTCCAAGGGTCAGAAGACAGTCCAGCTTCAGGTCCTTGTAAGTGTTCTTCATCTGCTTAACCTTGTCAACATTGTCCTCGCCGATGTTGGAGATCATCTTAAAGGGCTGCCTCTTTGTGCCCAGAATAGTGCCGCCTCTGGTGAGAATGCCCGAAAATTCCGAGCTGTCCATTTCCCTGGCAATGTTGTTTATAAGGCCGTAATAGCCGTTCTGAATGCCTATTATCTGAACCTTGTCATTGCCAAAGGTCTCGAAGCACGCCTTTGCAACGCCTCTTATAGTAGCGTTAAGCCCGGGGCAGTCGCCGCCGCTGGTTAAAATTCCGATACGTTTTTTTGCCATATTGACCCTCCTGTGTTTTGTTTTATTCTGTAATTTCCGCCGAAGCAGCCTCTCTCACAATCTTCTTTTTCGCCGTGACCTTAGCCGTCAGCGCCTTTTTGGGCTGTCTGCTTCTGAGGAATTCCTCAAACTGATCCTTAGGCATAGGCTTTCCGAAGAAATAGCCCTGCGCCTGGTCGCAGCCGGATTCCTTTAAAATTTCCGCCTGACCCAAGGTCTCAATTCCCTCGGCAATAGTTTCTATCTTCTTGGACTTTGCGATCCTGATAACCGCAGAAACTATCTCCCGTGAGATCTCGTCCTCCTCCAGATACATTATGAACGATCTGTCAAGCTTTAATACAGTTATGGGCAGTATCTGAATGTAAGAAAGTGAAGAATACCCCGTCCCGAAATCGTCCATGGAAAGCTTTACGCCCAGCTCCTTTATTTCATTCATCTGACTTACCGCATGGTCAATATCCTTGAGCGCAAGGCTCTCTGTCAGCTCCACATCAAGCCACTGGGGCTCCAGCCCCGTCTCGTCAAGAGCCGCTCTTATGCTTTCGGTAACATTGGTCTGATAAAAGTCTATAGCGGTAAGGTTAATGGAAACCGTCACAGGTGCCAGCCCCATATCCTGCCATGCCTTGTTCTGCCTGCAAGCCTCAAAAAGCACGAAACGGCTTATCTTCGTAATAAGCAGCGAGCTTTCCGCCACAGGGATAAAGTCGCTTGGAGGAACGACCGTGCCATCGGGTCTTATCCAGCGGATAAGCGCCTCCATACCCATAACGCTGCCGTCGTCAAGGCTTATCTTAGGCTGATAGTAAAGCACCAGCTCGCTGTTTTCCAGCGCCTTTGACAAATTCCGCTCTATCTCGTTTCCCGCAATTATCTTGTCATGAGCATGGCTGTCAAAGCGGATAACCGAGCTTCTCGTGCCGTCTGAAAGATTAAGCGCAAATTCCGACCTGTCCAGCACCTGCGCAAAATCGGAGGATTTCTCGTCGGACATAAGGCAGTACCCCGCCGAGCAGGAAATATTCTGATTTTCCAGTCCCATTCCGCCGATAAGGGCAATATCCGCCTGAATGCGGGAAAGCAGCGACAGGGGAGTCTGCTCATTGCTGTCCTCCGCCCTTATGATAAGCGCAAAGTTGTCCCCGCCTATCCTTGCGTTGAATCCGCCCTCTGTAAGGTTAGCGCTGATTACCGCCGCAATTTCTTTCAGTAAATAGTCGCCCGTATTATACCCGCAGGTGTCGTTAATAATGTGGAAATCGTCAATATCCAGAACAATTACCCAGTAATCCACCCCTGCCTCACTGTCCAGACAGTCAAGCAGTTCATTGCCCAGTGCCATGAACTTGTTGCGGTTGTAAATCCCCGTAACCTCGTCAATATAAGCCATACGCTCAATAACAAGGTCTTTTTCCTTGTCCTTAGTGATATCCATAACAGCGCCGCCGATCTGTGCGCCCTTTTCGCCCTCTTTCAGCGCCTTGAAGCGGAAATTGTACCAGTGATATTCACCGTCCGCACTCATAGCTCTGAAATCCACCGAATGAATCTCATCCTGCTTTAAATTTTCCGCAGAATTTTTATTTCCCTGAACAAAAGTGTCAAAAATGACCTTATCCTTTGGGTGGAAAACCGCCCGCAGGTCCTCAGAATCCACAAACCCGTTGTCCGAAACCAGATTCAGAGCCTTGCAAAGCTGCTCCGAAGCATAGAATCTCGATGAATTTTCATCCTTTAACAGCAGTCCTATTTCCGACAGACCCATGGAAATGGAATATTTCCTCTCGCTGTCCGCCAGCTGCTCCGAGTATGTTATAAGCTTCTGCCGCATATTGTGATTTTCCGTCAGGTCAAGCCCTATGGACATCATAACAGTAACGCTGTTCCGCCGCTTTACAATACTCGAAAGAATGGAAGTGTTCCACAAAGTGCACACCGTCCCGCCGTTTTTGCACTTGATGGTGAATTCCTCGTCACGGCTGTTGATAATAGCCTGCAAATTATCCAAAAAAGCGTCCGCAGGAAGCACCTTCCGCAGCACCGAAAAGCTTTTCAGGTCCTTTTCCGTGTACCCCGTAGCCTTTATAAATTCGCTGTTCACCTTAAAATATCTGAAAGAAGTATCCCAGATAATAGCCATAGAGTTAAGCTTGTTCATAAGCTTGACCTGGTTTTCCAGTTCCTTGGAGGTTCTCACGCTTCCCTCGTAAAAAATAACGCACAGCGCAGCAATAACAAGCCCTACGCCCGTAATAGCCACTGCATAAAGGATCTCCTTGGCGGATTCAAGATTTTCCCGCACAATATCAGCCACCAGCCACGCCATAACAACAAGGGCAACCGCAGCAGTAATAGCCGCCAGAATTCTCTTAGCGATCCTTCCTTTATTTGACATACGCCCACCGTCCTTTTGTCCGAAAAACATTACTAAATCAGTAGAAATCACTAACAGTTGATATTTCAAATGAAATGACATATATTGTATGTCACTCCAAATTTTGTTACAAATGCTTATATTTATTATACAATTGTTTTGAAAATTTGTCAATATGACAATATGAATTATTTGTATTTGTTTTGTATTTCTTTTAATAATTTTGCTGTCGGCATAGGGGGGAAAGTACCGTCTGTTTTAAAATTACGCCTTGACCCATTGAAACACGCTGCATAATTACTTGATTGGCATATCGCTTTACTTTGTTTTAACCTGTCAGCGACTTCGCCCTTACGGGCGGCAGCATGAAACGTGCAACATTCGTTGCACATTTCTATGCT
>CAZGAZ010000119.1:0-8971 GCA_964523835.1 uncultured Ruminococcus sp. | reverse complement strand
TTTTCGATTTTTAGCCCATTTTACTATTTTCAAACTTTTCCACTCCGTTAATTAGACTTTCACACCAAAGGTACGCTGAAACTTAGGGGTTTACCGCTAACTTTCAAACTTTTACCTCCCGCTGATTTGTTGTTCGCACCAAAGATACTTTGAAACTTAGGGGGTATTCCCTCTATGTTTCAAACTTTCACTCCGTTAATCAGACTTTCACACCAACGGTGCGCTGAAACTTAGAGGTATTTCCACTATGTTTCAAACTTTTTGCTTCCTTTCGTGATATTCCGTTTTTGAGAGAAGATGTCAGCCTAAATTTTCCCATGCCGAGCTGACCGTGCCGTCAATGTCAACAAAGGATTTTTCCCCGCCCTTTTCACCGAAAATAAGGTATTCGATATTTCCGCTGCCGCCTGTTATGGGAGAGTAGTCAAGTCCCTTTACTGCAATGCCGTTTGCGCAAAAGCATTCGGTTATTTCTTTTATCACACGGATGTGGACTTTAGGGGACTTTACAATCCCCTTTTTCCCCACAAGCTCCCTGCCGCATTCAAACTGGGGCTTTATAAGCATTACCGTTTTCCCGCCGTTTTTAAGCGCCGAGGATATGGGAGGAACTGCGAATTTAAGGGAAATAAAGGACAGATCCGCCGCCGCAAAATCAAGGGCGCAGGGAAAGCTCCCGGGAGTTATCTCCTTAATATTTACCCCCTCCATACCGACCACTCTGCTGTCCTCCGAAAGGCTTTGCGCCAGCTGACCGTGCCCCACGTCCACGGCATAGACCCTTTTTGCGCCGCCAAGGAGCATTATCTGTGTGAAACCTCCCGTGGAAGCCCCGAAATCACCGCATTCAAGTCCCGTGAAGTCCAGCCCGAAAACCTCTGCCGCCTTTTTAAGCTTATACGCTCCCCTGCCCACATAGGGGCAGCGGTCTGTTACCTCCACCTCGTCCCCGTCCTTTATGTCTGCGGCAGGGCGTTTGCAGGGCTTGCCGTTCACGTTCACAAGCCCCTCCGTTATAAGCTTTTTTGCAGCTTCACGGCTGGGGGTCTCTCCCTTTTGGGACAAATACAAATCCAGCCGCATTTACTTTTCCTCCGCACTTGCGGCATTCGCAGAAACGGCATCCGCAGAAACGGCAACCCCTGCCGCTTTTAAAATTTCCGTCATATTATCCTTATCAAGGTCGAAACGCTTTAAAATATCACACGAATTTGCCTGCTTTACAAAGCCGTTTATTGCATGAATTTCTATGCTGCCGCCGAAGCTCCGCTTCATAAGCTCCGCCGCCAGAAGCTCTGCAATCCCGCCCCGTTCGGAAGCCTCCTCAAAGAAAATTATCCGCTTGAAGCTTTTGCAGATATTTATGATCTCCTCTTCAATGGGGAATATTTTCACAAGCCGCAGACTGCTGCAATCCGCTTCACAGGCAGCCTCAGCCGCAGAAATACCCGTTCTGCCGTAGCCTGCCGCAAGAACGCCCCCTCGGTTCACAAAGGAAAAATCATCGGCAGTATTTTCTCCGGGGCTATGTACACCGTACTGCGCTCCCCTCGGATAACGCACCGCCGCAACGCCCTTTGTATCGTAAACCGCCCGTTTCAGACTGCTTTGCAGCTCGGCATAATTTCCCGGGGAATAAACGGTTATCCCGGGAATGCAGGTGAGCATGGGCACATCGAACAAGCCCTGATGAGTTTCCCCGTCCGCCCCCACTATCCCCGCCCTATCCACTGCAAGGACTATGTGGGTCTGCTCTATGGCGGCGTCATGAATGATCTGGTCGTAGCCCCGTTGAAGAAAGCTGGAGTACACCGCAAACACAGGTATCATTCCGCTTACCGCCAGCCCTGCCGCAAAGGTAACAGCATGCTGCTCGGCAATTCCCACGTCGAAAAATCTTTCTGGAAACTGTGATGCAAAAAAGTTCAGTCCCGTGGCGTATTTCATGGCGGCGGTAACAGCGCATATACGCTCGTCCTTTTCCCCGAGGGCAAGCAGCTCCCTGCCCATGACCGCCGAAAAGCTGTCGTCGCTGATATGCTCGGGATTGCCCATTTTCATAATTTTGGGCGCTACTCCGTGGAATGCTCCCGGGTTATCCTCCGCAGGCTTGTAGCCCTTTCCCTTAACGGTTTTTACATGAACCAGCACAGGCTTTTTTGCTGCCTTTGCGGCTTTCAGATACTGCTCCAGACTTTCGATATTATGCCCGTCCACAGGACCCAGGTAAACAAACCCCAGATTCTCGAACATGGTAAGTCCCCCGGAAACGCCGCTGGAATGGTAAAGAAACCACCTTAAAGCGTCCTTTGAGGCAGTCGCCAGTTCTTTAACGGGAGCGCCTATCACAGGCAGGCCGTCAAGTATCTTCTCCACCTTCTGCTTTGCCTCCACATAGGACTGCCGTCCTCTTATGGATGAAAGATATTTTGATAGGCTGCCCACATTTTTGGAAATGGACATTTCATTGTCGTTTAAAATAACTATCAGATTTCCGCCGCATTTTGCCGCATTGTTAAGCCCCTCAAATGCCATTCCTCCCGTAAGTGCGCCGTCCCCGATAACGGCGATAACGCTGTGATTGTCCCCCTTGATGCGCATGGACGCCGCCACTCCGCAGGCAGCGGAAATGGAGTTGCTGCTGTGCCCCGAAATAAAAATATCGTGCTCCGATTCATTGGGCTTTGCAAATCCCGAAATACCTCCCTCTTTGCGGAGAGTGGAAAATTTATCCAGCCTGCCCGTTAAAATTTTATGAGTATACGCCTGGTGACCCACGTCCCAGATAATTTTATCCTTGGGGGAATCGAACACCCTGTGAATGGCAAGAGTAAGCTCCACCGTTCCCAGATTTGAAGCCAGATGCCCGCCGTTTTCGCTGACGGTTTTTATAATTATCCTGCGAATCTCCCTGCAAAGCTGCCTGCACTGAGAAACGTTCAGCTTTTTAAGGTCTCCCGGCAATGTGCCAATAGGCAAAGAGCCACTTTTTAAAATATTAACAACATCCTTATTTTTTTCATTCATAATTTTTAACGCACCCGCTTAAAAAATTTTGATAAAATATCCGCAATTGAGTATATTCAAATTCACGGCACAATGTTCAAAGGCATTACAAAGCCGAAGGCAATGCCGATAAGCGCCCCGCTGACCACCTCGAAGGGAGTATGCCCCACATATTCCTTCAGCGCCTTTATGCTTTTGTTGGCGGCGCTTGCTATATCCTCAAAGGTGGCGGGATTTTTCATTTCGGTAAGGTATTGGTTGATCTTGTTTATGGCTTTTGCGTGCTGCCCCGCCTCACGTCTTACGCCCATAGCGTCGTACATGGTGATAAGGGAGAATATGGCGGCGACTGCAAATATGGTGGTGTTGAAGCCCTCTGTCCTGCCCACTGCAATGGAAGCAGAGCAGACCATGGAGGAATGTGCGCTCGGCCAGCCTCCTGCGCCGAAAAGCCGCTCAAAATCGAACTTTCCGTTTTTGAAAAGGTTTATCATTGTTTTGATGAATTGTGACAGACACCAGGATAAAACCGCAATTATCAGTATACTCATATTTTTTCGTTCCTTTCATTTCTCGTCCTTTTATCGAAGCATTTTCCAAAGCTATTTCACACGGTAAAGAAGCTTCTCCGTAAGCCTTACCAGCGGCTCATTATCGGGAAATTCTCCTGCAATCTGAACAGCCCTTGCCGTAAGGGAGGCCGCCTTTTCCCTTGCCGCATTAAGTCCGAACACCGCAGGATATGTGGCCTTGTTCAGTTCGCTGTCGCTGCCTGTGGGCTTGCCGAGAGTTTCCGTATCGGAGGTTATGTCAAGGATATCATCTACTATCTGAAAGGCAAGCCCCAGAGCCTTGCCGTATTCCTCCGCCTTTGCTGCAAGGTCGCTCCGTCCCCCGCAAATGCAGCCCATAGCGCAGGCGCAGCGGATAAGTGCACAGGTTTTCATAGAGTACATCCTGAGCAGAACGTCCTCCGCAAAGCCCTTTCCCTCATTGCCTATGTCAATGGTCTGTCCGCCGATCATACCGCTCACTCCAACTGCCTTTGCAAGGGTCGTTATCAGTGCATTCCGGCATTCGTGGGACAGACCCTCCGCACCCGCTATCACCTCAAAGGCATAGCATTCCAGTGCGTCCCCCGCCAAAAGCGCAACAGCCTCGCCGTACTTTTTATGGCAGGAGGGCTGCCCTCTGCGGAGATCGTCATCATCCATACAGGGCATATCGTCGTGTATAAGGGAGAATGTGTGTATCATTTCCAGGGCACAGGCAGGGTCTAACGCAGCACTCGGATCCCCCCCCGTCATTTCGGCAAAGGCGCATACAAGGGCGGGTCTTATCCTCTTGCCCCCTGCACTGAGGGAGTATTTCATTGCCTCCCTGCATATGCTTTCGGGGTCGCAGACAGGAATACTGTCCATAAGCCGTGTCAGCCGCTTTTCGATCATGGGAGAGTATTTTTCCAATATCTCCATTACTCCATATCCTCCCCGCTTGTCACTTTAAGGGCTTCCCTTTGGGCATTCTCCAGCATTTTCCTGCAATCGGAGATCTGTCCGGCTCCCTTTTTGTAAATTTCCACAGCCTCCTCCAAAGGGATATCCCCCTCGGAAAGCTTTGCAATTATTTCATCCACAGATTTTAGTGTATTTTCAAAATCCATTTTTTTGAGCTCCTTTATCAAATTTTGTACACCCAAAATACATTGAAACTTAGGGGATTTCTGTTCATAGGCTGCGCCGTTATTCCACCACAGCGCTTACTTCGCCGTCCGCCAGTACGAGGGTTATTCTGTCGCCTGTTTTCAGCTCCTTTGCGCTTACCGCCAGCTTGTCCCCCTTGTAAATAAGCCCGTAGCCTCGGGACATTATGGTCAGGGGACTGAGGTCGTCAAGGCGTTTTTCCTTTGACTCAAGGGCATTTTGCAGGCTGCCGAAATACATTTTCAGAGCCTCCCCGAGACGTGCGCTGGCAGCTGTTATTTTTTCGGAAAAGGCTGCGATCCTCGCCGTGGGGTAATTTTCCCGAAGCCGCCCCTCACGGGCCGTTATAAGAATTTCCTTTTCCTTAAAAAGCTTTTCAAGGCTCTTTTTAAGCTCCCTCTCCCTTTGCTCGAGAGCGCCCTGCAATGCGGACATATCGGGCACGGAAAGCTCCGCCGCCGCCGAGGGAGTGGGCGCACGCAGGTCTGCTACAAGGTCGATCACGGTAGTGTCGGTCTCATGCCCCACTGCGGAAATTACGGGTGTGTTCAGGGAGAAAACCGTCCTTGCCACACGCTCGCTGTTAAATGCCGCAAGGTCCTCCGCCGAGCCGCCGCCCCTGCCGCAGATAATAAGGTCAACGCCGCTGTTATCCGCTGTTTCCAGAGCCTCGCAGATAGAAGCGGGAGCGTATTCCCCCTGCACCAGACAGGGAAAAATGACCGCCTCGCAGACGGGATACCGCCTGCCCAGAATATTCAGTATATCCTGCAATGCCGCCCCGCCCTTTGCGGTGACTATGCCGATCTTTTTAGGGAATGCGGGCAGAGGCTTTTTGTAAACCTCATCAAAAAGTCCCTCCTGCAAAAGCTTCTCTTTGAGCTGCTCCGCCGCCAGATACAGCGCACCCAGCCCCTCGGGCTGAATATCGCTCACATAAAGCTGATACACCCCGTCCCGCTCAAAGACCTGCACCGAGCCCATTATTATAACGCTCATGCCGTTTTGAGGCATAAATTTCAGCCGTGAAGCAAAGGAACTGAACATCACGCACTTTACCGCAGACTCTCTGTCCTTTAAGGCAAAGTAAAAATGCCCCGAAGCACGGTGATGTACAAACCCCGATATTTCCCCCTTTACCAGTACCCCCCGCAACTTTTCGTCCTCTTTTATTTTAAAGGACATATACCTGTTAAGGGCGGAAACGGTCAGTATGCTGCTCATTTTTTCTTCCCCTCTCTGTAAGCAAACGTGTATTTAACGCCCGCCATTGCTTTTCAAATATGCAAATATTGCCGCCCCTGCGGCGTTGTCACGGGAATACTCCGCCTCGCCGAAATAAATCTGCGTGCGATTGTCAAAGCGCATTTTCAGCTTGCCGCCGATATATTTGTTTGACATTACGCCCCCCGCAAATATTACAGGCAGGTTTCCGCAGCTGTCAAGGGCTGATTCCGTCATAAGGGCAATGTTTTCTCCCACTGCGTCCAGCACAAAGCGTGCGGTGTTTTCGGGAGATTCTCCCTTTTGGATAAGCTTTTTCACTTCATTTTCATAGCCCGACAGACAGCAGCTGCCGTTCTTTATTGCAGGCTTTATCTTAAACTGCCTGTCCGCCTTTTCCGAAAGCGCTTCCAAGGCTATCCCGCAGGGAAATGTGAGCCCCATCATGACCCCTGCCCTGTCAATAAGCTGACCCGCTTTAAGGTCAAGGGATGAGGAAATTTCCTCGATCTTTATGATATTTTCGGGGTCGGGACTGCACAGCAGGCAGTCGGTAGTGCCGCCGCTTACATGAAAGGCGATAAAGGGCGCCCCAAGCATGTTAAGCCTGTCCGCCGAAAAAACCGCCGCAAAAATATGCCCTGCCTGATGAGAAAGCCTGTAAAAGGGATATCCCCCCGCCGCTGCCATACATTCCCCAAGCCCCTCGCCGCAAAGGAAACAGGGCATATACGAGCCCTCCGTATCTCTCGGACGAACGCTTGCGGCAACGGCTTCCAAGGAAGCTCCTTTTGTAAAATCCGCTTCGGTCGAAGCCTCGGCATTAAGCCTGTCAAACAGCCTCTTTACCACAATGGGCAGCTGCTTTGTATGGTGGAAAACGGCGTCGCTTTGGCGGATACCCCGCTCTCCCGGTTTTACGGGCAGGAGCATTTTTTCCGAAAGCATTTCCCCTGCGGCGCTGTTGTACAACGCTGCGGAGGTGGTGTAGTTGCTGGTATCAAGCCCCAAGTAAAGCCCCATCAGCGTTTCTCCTGCTGCACAGACTGCACGGCAAGCCGCTTTGCCTCGGGGATCTCATCGCTTCGGGTAAATTTACCCAAAAGGCCGTTCACAAAGGCGGTATCGTTTGCGGGAGAATATTTCTGGGAGATGATAACCGCCTCGCTGGCTGCCACATTGGCGGGAACATCCTCCTCGTAAAGGCACTCGTAAATGGCAAGCCGCAGCACCGCCACGCTTACCTTGCATATTCTCTCTACCCTGCGCTTTTCGCTGTACCGGGAAATTATCCCGTCCAGTTCCTCAGCCTTTTCCGTTACGGACCTGAACAGGCGGCAGGCGTTTTCGTCAAAATCATATTCGTCGGCTTCCTTTGCGCATTCAATGATCTCATCACAGCTGTCCTTGCTGAACAGCTTTTCAAAGATCAGCATAAAGGCCGCCTCTCGCATTTCACTTCTTTTTTTCATTTCTCTTTATCCTTCCTTGAATTTTATGCAAAATTTTTACAAAAAATTTACAATTAACACCGCTAAAAAGTGGAATCTCGGTGTCTGTAAGGCAATACAAGGCCATAAAAACGTACAAATTCTTGCCTCTTGCCTCTAACCTCTTGCTTCTAGTAAACACCTTTAAGCCTGTTGAGATACCGCTTTTTAAAACAGAAACGGCTTTTCTCACAGGCTTTTTTTGGCACTTATATTTATTATATCACATTTTTTTGAATTGCACAACTATTTTACTTCAAAAATTCTGATATTTTCCGCAGGAATTGTCACCTCACTTAACAAAATGTCTTTAATTTGAGCTGCCTGCTCTGCCGTCAGCCCCTCGGAGCGGACAACTATGCTGGCAGTGCTGCCGTCAAGGTAAACCACGCATTCGTTAAAGCCCTGAGCCTTGATAAGGGTCTCGATCTTGCTTTCGCTTTCGGAAAGCTGGGAAAGGCTGACAGCCTCCATGGTGTATGCCGCATTTTCCTCGTCGGTAAGATCGCCGCCTCCCAGAATTGCGGAAAGGGTCTGAACGGCGTCGTCACGTGATGTCATACGGGAAAGCCTTGCCTGGGCGAAAAAGTCCGAAGTGTCCGCATTTACGGCTTCTATTCCGCTACTCGGATCGGCGCCGTCCGCATTTACAAATTCGGCGTCGCCGTAATTTGCCTTGGATTCATAGCTTGCAGGGGAATTTCCGCCAAAGCTTACATCCGCTTCAAGCTCGTTTTCCACCTCGGAAAATACATAGTTCATGTACACGGCAATACCCAGCACCAGTGTAAGACTGGCAAGGATTATCTGTTTTTTGCCGATAATGAGATTTGGTTTGCGCATAAATTTATCCTCCTGTTTTGTAAGTTGATTTTGGTTGGGACACCTGTATCCCTATTTCATTTTTGAAACGTGAACGCTGCCTGAGGGAATGCCCAGAGCAGCCGTTACAGCCCTTACCACCTCCTCCTTTACCCTGTCCGAGCCGCCACCCTCGCAGACCACCACGACGCCCGTTATTTTCGGTGCATTGACGGTCCTTACAAGAGCCTCCTCCTTTGAGCCGTTTTTCAGTATCACATGATCTTTTTCCTCCTTTCTTTCGGATTCGTTTTCGGCGTAAACATACTCTCTGGAGCCTTTTGCCGTAACCATCACCTTGGTGTCCCCCACCCCGTCAATGGCGCAGAGTATCCCCTCCAGCTCCTCTTCGGTGCGGCGGATAAAGTCCGCCTCGTCTATGGATTCCTCGGATTGCCCGGAATACCCGGAACGCCCGGAATTTGCCGTTTCGGGAATTTCCTCTTTATCACTGTCGCCCGCAAGTATCATCAGTATGGCGCATATCCCCAGCCCTGCGCACAGGTAAAGTCCCCGTCTGCTGTCCTTAAGGCGGGCAAAAAGCTCCTTTGCCTTTGCCGAGTTTTTTTCCCAAAGGTCGGTCATTCTTTCATAAATGCTCATTTTTTTCCTCTCCGCTAATCAGTCTTTCGCACCAAAGGTACGCTGAAACTTAGGGGTTTACCGCTAACCTTCAAACTTATCCTT
>CAZGAZ010000118.1:4111-9024 GCA_964523835.1 uncultured Ruminococcus sp. | reverse complement strand
CGGTTACAATTTCTTACGTTTACGGTATGGTGAATTTTTCATGCGTATGGTCTGGAAATTTTTGCAAATTCCCTTGACATAAAATGATTTTTGTTATATAATAATAAATTAGAGTATTGATTTAAGGGAGGAAAATATTTCCCACGAGCATTTTTGTAATGTTAAACAAATCACTGAAAGGAACGATTATAATATGTCAGTCAGAAAAATAAGAATGTCCGCAGAGGGGTACAAGGACCTTGAAAAGCAGCTGGAATTTCTGAAAAACGTCCGCAGGGCGGAGGTTGCACAGAAGCTTAAAGAAGCCCGCAGCTTCGGTGACCTTTCCGAGAATGCGGAGTATGACGAGGCGAAAAACGAGCAGGCCATTCTGGAGGCGGAGATCGCCGATGTTGAGATGAAGATCAACAATGCGGAGATAGTAAGCGACGAGGACCTGACCACCGATGAAATAGGCGTCGGCTCTTATGTAAAGCTTAAGGATATGGAGTATGACGAGATACTGGAGCTTCAGATCGTGGGTTCTACCGAGGCAGACCCCGAAAACAACAAGATATCCGAGGACGCTCCCATTGGCATTGCCGCTCTTAAAAAGAGAGTGGGGGATATCCTTGAAGTGGACGCTCCCCAGGGGATAATCAAAATGGAAGTGCTGGAGATAAGCAAGTAACCGTGCTTCGGGAAGCAGCTTCATAAAGCAGCTTCGGAAGGCTTAGGGCTTTGTGAAGCGTAAAGGGAAAGGAGATTTAAAATGGCAGATGAAAATGTTAACGCTGTGAGTGATGACAGCGTTTCCGGGCAGACGGAAGAGGATATCCATATATTAAAGAAAGTACGTCTGGAAAAGCTGGAAAGCTTAAAGGAACGGGGTATGAACCCTTATGAGCAGACCCGCTTCGATTATGACAGCAAGAATGCCGAAATACGTGAAAGGTACGTCCCCTATGAGGAGGACCTCCTTGCCCGTTCGGGCGGAGACGCAGAGGCGCTCAAAAGCCTTATGGCGGAAAATCCCATGAATGTAAAGATCGCAGGCAGGATAATGACCTGGCGGAATATGGGCAAGGCGAATTTTATTGATGTGAGAGACAACACCGACCGTATGCAGGTATACATCCGTATGAACGATATCGGCGAAGAAGAATTCAAGGAGTTCAAGACCTGGGATATAGGCGATATTGTAGGCGTGGAGGGCTTTGTGTTCAGGACACGCACGGGCGAGGTGACGGTTCATGCAAAGAAGATCATTCTCCTGTCCAAGTCCCTTTTGCCCCTGCCCGAAAAGTGGCACGGGCTTAAAGACCAGGATATGCGCTACCGCCAGAGGTATCTTGACCTTATCTGCAACCCCGATGTTAAGGACACGTTTTTAAAGCGCAGCCGCATTCTTTCCGAGGTACGGCATTTTCTGGACAGCAGGGGGTATCTGGAGGTCGACACGCCCGTGCTTCACACTCTTGAAATAGGTGCGGCGGCACGGCCCTTCAAGACTCACCACAATGCTCTCGATCTGGATATGTATCTGCGGATAGAGACAGAGCTTTATCTGAAGCGCCTAATTGTGGGCGGTCTGGACAGGGTATATGAGGTGGGCAGGATTTTCCGCAACGAGGGAATGGATCAGTCCCACAATCCCGAGTTTACGTCTATTGAGATGTATCAGGCGTACACCGATTATTTCGGTATGATGGAGCTTATTGAGCAGATGTACAGGGAGATCACTCTGAAGATATGCGGCAAGGGCGTTATTACTTATCAGGGCACTGAGATCGACATGGAATCCCCGTGGGAAAAGCTTACCATGGCGGAAGCTGTTAAAAAATACGCAGGGGTGGACTACAATGACTGGGCAGACGACGAGGCGGCAAGAGCGTGCGCAAAGGCTCATAATGTGGAGGTAGAAGAGGGGAACAGTGCCACAAAGGGTCATGTGCTCATAGCCTTTTTTGAGGCATTTGTTGAGGACAAGCTCATTCAGCCCACTATCATATACGATTACCCTGTGGAGAACTCGCCGCTTGCAAAGCGCAAGCCCTCCGACCCTGCATTTACAGAGCGGTTCGAGTACTTTATATATGCAAGGGAAATGGGCAACGCTTTCTCAGAGCTTAACGACCCCATTGACCAGCGGGAGCGGTTTGTGCGGCAGGTGGAGGCAAAGCGTGCTGCGGGTGCGAATGCCCAAGTGGACGAGGATTTCGTTACGGCGCTGGAATACGGTATGCCTCCCACGGGCGGGCTTGGCTTCGGGCTTGACAGGCTTGTTATGCTCCTGACCGACAGCCCCTCTATAAGAGATGTACTGCTGTTCCCGACTATGAAGCCCTTTTAGAGGCTAGAGGTAAGGGGGCTGGAGGCTAGAATTTAGAAAACGTAAATCTGAGAGGCAGGACGAGGGGGAGTCCTGCTTTTTCTGTCGGATATTGCGGCTGCTTCTTTTTAGGTATGTGGATTTTTGGGGAGATTTTAACATATTTTTCGGTAAATGTTTCCTTTTGTCGTTTACAATCCTTATGAATATTAACTCCATATTGATTAACGATTAAATTACCGTGAAAATTTGAAAAAACACTTGAAAACGACATTGTAAATATGGTATAATTTTATGGATATAAACAAATACATTCGGAGTTATCCGAGGTATGGGAAAGGATCGGTCAGTTATGAAAGGCGACCTGCATATACATACCACATTATCCGACGGCTCACTGGGAGTGGAGGAGGTCATTATTCAGGCTAAGCGCCTGGGGCTGGACTTTATCTCCATTACCGACCATGACACCATGGCGTCCGTTTCAAGGGCTAAGGTGCTGGGGGAGCGGTACGGCGTGCAGACTATCCCCGGGGTGGAGCTTACCGCCTGGGACAAGGAGCGGGGAAGAAAGGTGCACATTCTCTGCTATGCTCCGCAAAAGCCCGACAGGCTGGAGGGCATATGCCGCAGGTGCAGCGAGATAAGGCGTTCCTGCTCCATTGAATCGGTGGAAAAGGTAACAAAGCTTTATCCTATCACTGCCGAGGACATTACCAAGCATGTCAGCGGCTCTAAGGGCATTTTCAAGCAGCATATCCTGCACGCTCTTATAGAATACGGATATACTACCCATTTTTACGGCAAGCTCAATGAGGAGCTTTTTAACGAGAAAACGGGCAAATGCACTGTGGAGAGGGAATATCCCGATGTGAGCTACATAATAGAGCTTATTCATTCCGCAGGGGGCGCTGCGGTGCTGGCGCATCCTATGGTTTACGATTCTGTGGAGCTGCTGGAAAGCATGGCGGAAAACGGCAAGATAGACGGCGTGGAGGTCTACCACTATTCCGCAAACAAGGCGCAGCAGGCAAAGCTTCTGAAGATCGCCGAAAAGTACGACCTTATTGTCACGGGCGGTTCGGATTTCCACGGCCTTTACAATGCAAAGCCTACATATCCCGGAAAGTATACAACGGATAAGGAAAATATCGACAGGATATTGAAGATGTGCAAGAAATAAGTGACCTGCCTTGCAGGGCAGATCCTTTTTTCAAGGAACGTTCCAGTAAGGAAAAGCCCCGCAGGGACGGCATTCGGATAACTCAGATAACAGGAGGATAAAAAAATGACTATCGACTACACACCCAGAGGAGTCTGCTCCAGAAAAATCACCGCAGAGGTTGAGAACGGGATCATTAAAAACGTCCGCTTTGTGGGCGGCTGCAACGGCAACACCCAGGGCATATGCCGCCTGGTCCAGGGCATGAAAGCAGAGGAGGCCATTAAGCGCCTGGAAAACATCAACTGCAACGGCAAGGGCACTTCCTGCCCGGATCAGCTGGCAAAGGCGCTGAAGTCCGCTTTGCAGGAATAAGCATACAGGAATACTGTAACAAGATAACAAGGTAACACAGCATATGGCAGGATTATTTATGGCATTCGGCACGCCCGGAAAGGCGTGCTTTGTTTTACGGGTGATATTGTGTGCACTGTTTGCGGCGGGATTTCTGCTTTTCCTGCTGTCGGGGGTGTTTATAAATTTTAATATGGGGAATCTTGCGGGGTGCGTTCTTTGCGGCGGAGGACTGCTGCTGACGGTTTTTCACAGAAGGGTGTGGGAGACAGTGCGGCAAATGCAGGGGAATGCTGTTGGCAGGGCGGTTCTGGCGGGAATTGTCACGTTTATGATCGTCTGCATAGTTACGGGTATCGTCATTTCCGCTTTGATGATAAGGGCGGCGGACAGAAGCATTTCCGACTGCGGGACGGTGATAGTTTTAGGGTGCAGGGTCAAGGAAAACGGTCCCTCTCTTATGCTGCAAAAGCGGATAGAGGCGGCTTACGGATATCTTGCGGCAAATGAAAACGCAGTCTGCATTGCCAGCGGCGGACAGGGGGCTGACGAGCCTATGACAGAGGCTGCCGCCATAAAAAATGCCCTTGTAGGTATGGGCATTGACCCCGGGCGGATAATAGAGGAGGACAGGTCGGAAAATACATTTCAGAATATCCGCAATTCCCTGGAAATAATGGACGGCAGGGGTCTGCCACGCAGGGCGGTCATAGTCACCAGTGAGTTTCATCAGCTGCGGGCGCACATTCTTGCCTCAAAGCAGGGACTTGAAGCGGGGGCAGTAAGCAGCGCCACCAATATTTTCCTTCTGCCCTCTTACTGGTTAAGGGAATGGTTCGGGGTAGTCCATGAGATCGTTATCGGGAGAAAATGAAAAGCCATACCGATTTTTTCATCTAGCCTCTTGCCTCTAATCCTCCTGCCTCTTAAAGGAATGGTTCGGTGTAGTCCATGAGATAGCTATCGGGAGGAAATAGGCTCAAAGGCTTTGCAGGCGGTCGGCAAAAAAAGTCCGAAAATGAATAGTCTGCCCGATTTTTTCATCTAGCCTCTTGCCTCTAATCCTCCTGCCTCTTAAAGGAATGG
>CAZGAZ010000118.1:0-4011 GCA_964523835.1 uncultured Ruminococcus sp. | reverse complement strand
CCGAAAATGAATAGTCTGCCCGATTTTTTCATCTAGCCTCTTGCCTCTAATCCTCTAGCCTCTAGCAGCAAAAATATCTTTATATTGAAAATATTATTAAAAAAAAGTTAAATATGAATTTACCCTATTCACATACAGGGGAAAATGTGATATACTTATTAGTGACAGTATTTGTAAGACGTGAATTTTGTGATTTTTGGATAAACTATTATAAAATGTTGGATATAACATTAATATATAACAAATCTAAACCATGGCGTGGGAGCATGATAGTGTATGGATAAGTTTACAGCAGCGAAGAATAAGGCTTTGAACAAGTATTTCGAGCGTATGAACGATATGCAGCGGCAGGCTGTTTTTGCGGTGACGGGGCCTGTGCTGGTGCTGGCAGGGGCAGGCAGCGGCAAAACCACAGTGCTGGTGCACAGGATAGCAAATATGATCCTTTTCGGCACGGGGTGTGAAAGCGAAAAGGCTTGCCCGGGTGCGACGGATGAGGATATTGATTTTCTGGAAAATTATGACGGGGATAAGTCTGCGGAGAATGTGGGCAGGCTGCGGGATATTATTGCGGAAAATCCCGTGAACCCCTGGAATATCCTTGCGATAACCTTTACCAACAAGGCTGCAAAGGAGCTGCGGGAGCGGCTTGCGGCTATGCTTGGGGAGGACGGGGAGAAAATAAATGCGTCCACGTTCCATGCCGCCTGTATGAGGATACTGCGGCGGGAGGCGGACAGGATAGGTTATGACCGTTCCTTTGTCATTTACGACAGCGATGACAGTCAGCGTCTTATAAAAACCGCTATGGAGGCTCTGGATATTTCCGATAAGGCTTTTCCGCCCCGTTCGGTGGCGGCTGCCATATCCTCCGCTAAGGATAAGCTTATTACCCCGGAAATGTTCGAGGCGGACGCTCAGAGTGCGGCGGATTACAAGAAGATAAAGCATGCGGCTATTTACAAGGTGTATCAGGAACGTCTCAAGGCTGCGAATGCTGTGGACTTTGACGATATAATCATGCTGACGGTAAAGCTGTTTGAGGAAAATCCCGATGTGCTGGAGCATTATCAGAATCTGTACAGATACATTATGGTGGACGAATATCAGGACACAAACACTGCCCAGTACCGTCTTATTTCCCTGCTGGCGAAAAAATACGGCAACCTGTGCGTGGTGGGGGACGACGACCAGTCCATTTACAAATTCAGAGGGGCTACGGTTGAGAATATCCTTTCCTTTGAGGAGCAGTTTGGGGGGTGCCGCACGGTTTATCTTACGCAGAATTACCGCTCCACGCAGAATATACTTTCCGCTGCCAACGGCGTTATAGCCAACAATGAGGCGAGAAAGGCAAAGGAGCTCTGGACGGATAAGGGCAATGGCGAGCTTGTGACCCTTTACAAATCCTCCGATGAGCAGAAGGAATCGGGCTTTGTGGCTGACAAGATAAAGGCAGGCGTGGAGGAAGGCAGGAAGTACAGCGATTTTGCGGTGCTGTACCGTTTGAACGCTCAGTCCAATGCGGTGGAAAAGGCGTTTTCGATCAAGGGCATTCCCTACAGGGTCGTGGGGGGCCTGAGGTTCTATGACCGCAAGGAAATAAAGGATGTTCTGGCGTATCTGTCGGTGATAAGCAACCCGGGGGATATGCTCAGGTTCAAGCGTGTGGTGAACGAGCCTAAGAGGGGGATCGGCGAGAGCACTATTTCTATGATCGAGCAGATATCCATTGATATGGGCATTCCTCCCGTAGATGTAATGCGCAGGGCGGAAACTCTTGCGCCTCTTGCAAAAAAGGCGGCGTCTCTTATGAAAACCGCAGACCTGTTCATTAATCTGGCGGAGGCGGCAAAGGATATGCCTCTGGATGAACTGTTCACTCATGTGATAGAAAAAACGGGTTATCTTACGTCCCTTAAAGCTCAGGGTGAGGAGGGCTTGACCAGGATAGAAAACTTAGGGGAGCTGAGAAGCAACATCACGGCTTACATGGAAAGCAAGGCGGAGAATGAGGAAGAGGCTACGCTGTCGGGCTTTCTGGAGGAAATTTCCCTTTACACGGACGTTGACAAGCTGGCGGCGGACGAGGACGCAGTAAGCCTTATGACCATACATTCCGCCAAGGGACTGGAGTTCCCGGTGGTGTTTATTGTGGGAATGGAGGACGGAATTTTCCCGGGCAACCGCAGCATAGAAAATGCGGAAAATCTGGAGGAGGAGCGCAGGCTTGCCTATGTGGGCTACACGAGGGCAAAGGAAAAGCTTTATGTTACCCATGCACAGCAGAGAATGCTTTTCGGCTCGACGCAGAGGAATTTCCTGTCGAGGTTTGCCAAGGAGATAGACAAGGAATTTATAGAAAAGATAGACGACACGGTGACTGCTGTGCGCAAGGCGGACAGCGAAAATGTGACCCCTGCCCACAGCTACACCATTCAGGCGGAATTGGCGAAAAAGAAGCTGGAGGCAAGTCACAAGACTGCCCCTGTGGACTACAAGGCGGGGGACAGAGTGCGCCACAACAAATTCGGCGAGGGGACGATTATTTCCTCTGCTCCCATGGGCGGCGACTTTATGCTGGAGATAGCCTTTGACGGCATTGGCACAAAGAAGATAATGGCGAATTTTGCGAAGCTCACTAAGGTGTGATGTAGAGGTCAGAAGTCAGAGGTTAGAGTTTGTAAAGCGTAACCGTATATATGAATTGAGGCATTTCCCTTTTGTTTCGGGAAATGCCTCGGTTTGACTTATCATATATTATAATCTGCGGCTGTCACCGAAAGCTTTGCGAGGGCGGCCTCCGCTGTCGGTGCAAAGCCGTAGATAACGCCGCTTTTTGCTGCGTTCACTCCTACCTCGTAGCGTTCGCCGTTTGTTTGTCCGTAGAGGCACTGGGAGACGAAAACGACCTTGACGCCTTTGTCCGAGATTTTTTTTATTGCATCAAGCAGTCTGCCCGGAATGCCGCAGCAGCCGTAGCCCTCTATCACAAGGCCTTTGATATTGTTTTTGGACAGGCTGTACAGTGTGTATGAATCCGTAAAGGGGGTAAGCTTTATAAGGGCTGTATTTTTGGCGATCCGGTGCAGGGTGCAGTTACCGCAGATGTCGGGTCCTTTAACTGTGACCTCGGTAAATTCGCCGCTTTGAATAATTGCTGCATACCCTGCTGCCGAGATAAAGGCGTTATTGTCGGTAGTATGGACTTTTACGGCTCTGTCGCCGGAGATAATTTTATCCCCGAAGAGAAGATACACTCCCGAAAAGCGGCGGTCGCAGGCGGCTTTAAGGGCGTTTGACAGGTTGGCGGGGCCGTCGGAGGCTTTTTCGTAAAAGGGCAGCTGCGCTCCTGTGATAATGACGGGAGGGAGATTTTCAAGGGCGAAAAAGAGGGCGGCTGCGGTATATGCCATTGTGTCTGTGCCGTGGGTTATGACAATGCCCGAAAAGCCCTCGTTCACGCTGCTGTGAACGGCTGCTGTGAGGGTGCGCAGCTGCTTTACGCCCATATCGCTGCTGTCGATATTCATAACGCAGCGGGGGGTGATATTTGTGTTCTCGGGCAGGGGGATCTTTTTCAGCATGTCGTGCATTTGCTCCTCGCTTGCCCGGGGGGAGAGGTTGCTTTTATCGGGGGGACAGGCGATCGTCCCTCCGCAGGAGAGCCACAGGATTTGGGGCATTTTTTTATCGTCCTTTCGTGATCGGATTTTTCGATATTTTTATTATATAACTTTTTTGCTGTGGTGTCAAGGAAGTATTTGGCTCAGACGCTGCGGGGAATTTCCCCTCTCACACGCCGGGGGAGTGGCTTTTTCCCTCTCAAACGCCGAGGAATGGGCTTTGTTCCTTACTGCGCCGAGGAACTGCCGCCGCTTCCCCTACTGCGCCGAGGAACTGCCGCACCTTCCCCTACTGTGCCGAGAACGACAGGCAATTGTGACTTGCCTGTTAAATGAAATGTGACTTTGTTGGCGGAATGCTTAACATTCAAACGACTGTGAGTTT
>CAZGAZ010000117.1:0-9047 GCA_964523835.1 uncultured Ruminococcus sp. | reverse complement strand
AGCATAGAAATGTGCAACGAATGTTGCACGTTTCATGCTGCCGCCCGTAAGGGCGCACACGCCGAGGCTACAGCCGAGCAGTGATTATCATTAACGGGTGCGAACAAAGTAAAGCGATACACCAATCAAGTAATGCCTTATCATACAAGCAAATGTGGGTGACGGCTCGGCAAAAGCCTCGCCTATGCGCCCTTACGGGCGGCAGCATGAAACGCACGGCATTCGCCGCACGTTTCTATGCTGCTGCGCCGCCCGATTTTTACTCTTTCGACGGCTGTGAGATACTTTGCTATGCGTGACTTCGTTTTTTCATTTTACCGATCGGGCGGCGCATTTGGGAGTGCTCTTGAAATGCGTTCATTTTCGGCGGCTGTCAGAGGGGGCTCCGCCCCCCGACCCCCGCTGGGGCGCTGCCCCCGTCCCCGCCAAAGGCTCCGCCCTTGGAACCCGAGTGGCGTGACTGCTTTTGTTTGCTGACTTTTTTCAGCAAATTATCACCCGAATATCCTTGACATATGGGGAAAAAAGTTGTATCATTTAAAATAGACACCTATAAAATTTCCCAAAACGAAAGGACTTGCAAAATGAGCAGTGAAAACAACGAAAAGGAAAAGAAAAAATCTATAATAGAGACCATGCGTGAGCTGGACGCCGCCGACAAAAAGGCGGCAATAGCCGAGGAAGCCGCCCGGGTTCTGGAGCGTGCCAAAAAGGACGACCGTGAGCGCCGTGCCTATGAAGAAAAGCTGCGGCAGGAAAAACTGGAGCTTATGAAGCTGAAAGCGGGAATGATCTCCGAGGACGATATCCCGAAGGAAAAAGAGGAAAAAAAAGAGTACACCGTTTGGGAAAAGATCTCCAACTTTTTCTATCACAACAAGGCATATGTTATTGTGGGCGTGCTGCTGACGGCGCTGGCGGGGTTTCTTATCTACGATTACGCCTCCACCGTCCGCCCCGATATCCAGGCGCTGTATATTGCCCCCGATTTCGATATGTCCTATTACACCGACGCCGCAAGCGACATAATGAGCACATATGGGCAGGATTACAACAAGGACGGGAAAAGCGTTTTCAAGCTTTACTATATTCCCACAGGCTATGCGGACGAAACCTCCGCTTCAATGTATCTTGCCCAGGGCGACCGCACCAAGCTTTTAGGCGAATTTCAGTCGGGAAACAGCATTATCATTATCGGCACAAAGGAGGCTTTTCAGTCCCTGGGCGCACTGGAGGGGGTCTTTGCCGACTGCCGCAGCCTTTTCCCGGGCGATCCTTATGCGGAGGAACTGGGCTACCGCCTGGCGGGGACGGATTTCAAGGAAATGATCGACCGCCCCGATATGGACGACAGCGAGCTGTATGTTTCATTCCGCACGCCAATAAAGACCATGGGGCTCAATGAAGATAAGATGAGGGAGAATTACAATAAATCCGTGCTTTTCTGGACGAATTTCCTGTCCGAGCACAGGGTGGACGGTCTCACGCTGCCCGAAGTCCCCGAGCCCGAGCCTTTGCCCGATTATGATGAACTGTATTATGAAGATGATACAGCGGGGGAATTAGGTCAATGAGCGGATTTAATTTTAACGTCACCATTATAGCTGTGGGTAAGATAAAGGAAGATTATTTGCGCAGCGCTTGCAACGAATATATCAAGCGTCTGGGGGCATACGGCAAGGCAAACGTTATCGAGATACCCGAAAGCCGCCTGCCCGACAGTCCCGGTGCGGCGCAGATCGAAGCGGCGCTTGAAACGGAGGCAAAGGGGATATTATCGGCTGTGCCCAAGGGAAACGCAGTTGTTGCCCTGTGCATAGAGGGCCGGGAGCTTAGTTCGGAGGGATTTTCAGGGTTACTGTCGGATTTTTCCGCACGGGGCAAAAGCGGCGTTTCGGTTATAATAGGCAGCTCATTCGGGCTTAGCGGGTCGGTAAAAAACGCCGCAGACCTGCGCCTGTCCATGTCCCCCATGACCTTTCCCCACCAGCTTGCAAGGGTAATGGCTGCGGAACAGCTTTACAGAGCCATGAGTATTGCCAATAACGGGAAATACCATAAGTAGAGGCAAGAAAATAAGAAGCAAGAGGCAAGATGAGCAGTGAGTTCATCTTGCCTCTGTAATTATTTCCTCTGCATTTTTGCACCCGTCAGAGTGTTCCTCATAAGCATTGCAATGGTCATAGGCCCTACGCCCCCGGGCACGGGAGTGATATACCCTGCCTTTTCCTTGCACGCCTCGAAGTCCACATCGCCGCAAAGCTTTCCTTCGGCGTTTCTGTTCATGCCCACGTCAATGACAACCGCTCCCGGCTTCACCATATCCTCGGTCACAAAGCCCGCCTTGCCCACGGCAGCCACAAGAATATCCGCCCCGGCGCATATCTCTTTTAGATTTTTCGTCCGTGAATGGGTAATAGTGACAGTGCCGTTTTTGTGCAGAAGCAGCATTGCCATAGGCTTGCCCACAATGTTGCTCCGCCCGATAACAACGCAGTTTTTCCCCTCGACCTCTACTCCCGCAGAGGCTATCAGCTCCATTACGCCCGCAGGGGTGCAGGGCAGGAAGCTGTAATCGCCTATCATTATGTGCCCCACATTGCGGGGGTGAAATGCGTCCACGTCCTTGACCGGGGAAATGGCGTTTATCACGGCGTTTTCGTCAATATGGCGGGGGAGCGGCAGCTGCACCAGAATGCCGTTCACCTTGCTATCGCCGTTGAGCTTTGCCACCAGTTCAAGAAGCTCCTGCTGCGTGGTCTCCTCGGGCAGGGCATATTCATAGGATTCAAACCCCACCTCTGCACAAGCCTTTTTCTTGTTGTTCACATACACCCTTGAAGCAGGATTGTCCCCCACAATAACCACCGCCAGCCCCACGGTCACGCCCTCGCTTTTAAGTGCCTCACACTCGGTTTTGACCTGCGCCTTTACCGCAGCGGAAACCGCCTTGCCGTCAATTAAATTTGCCATTTTTTAAATTCTCCTCTCGTGAATTTCCGGGAAACTCCGGATATTTTTTATTTGCATTATCTCCAGCAATAATCCTGCCAAGTCCTAAAACAAAAATTTCCCGGCATGATATAATGATATATAATTACAGTAAATTATCGTTTTTCATTTTTTCCAAAGAACGCTCAATGGAAGCTGCAAGTTCATCTTCAACATGGTAATATACCGCCAGCTGAATGAGGGCATTGATCGCCTGTTTGATCTCGTCAGCCATATGCTGCTTTGACGGCTCTCCGTGCTTTAGAACCTTGATACCACTTTTTTCAAAGTGATTGACCTCACTTGCAACCTCGCCGCACTCTTCAAGTATCCTCGCAGTTATCCGATACGGATCATTGCCGTCAGGAAAACGGTTTGTATAGCCTTTTGCCAGTTGATACAGTTTATCCATATATCCGCCTCCCGCAAACCTATAAAAAGTTACTTTTTCACTTATTCCTGTACCAATCCGTCAGAACACGCTCCGCCTTTTTCCCGTGAATACCGAAGCCCTTGTCGTCCGCAATCTTTTCCGGGGACATAAGATTCGTCTCCCAGTCCCACCAGAAGAAGCCCTCGAAATACGGCTCGTCCCACATGGCACGCAATGCGCTTTCATAAAAATTCGCCTGTTCGTCCTCATCATGCTCATATTCCCTGTGAACAAAATCCCAGGGCATTGCAGCGCAGCCTCTTGCGCTGCGGCAGCCTATCTCCATGAAAATGATCTTCTTGCCGAACTTTTCCCAAAGCCGCTTTAAATTTTCCTTGGGGCGCTCCCAGTTTGCGGTCATTTCATCGGCAGTCGCCCCGCCCGCCTTTGCAACAGGGTAATAAGCGGAAGTGCCTATGTAATCCAGAGCGTCAAACCACTTGACATTGTCCTCCTTGCCGTGGTTTGCGTTGTAAACCAGCGGACCGTGATAAATCTCACGCACACGCTTTATAAGCTCCCGCCAGTGCTCCTCCTTATGCTCCGTGCCTATCATCTCGCAGCCTATGCAGAGCATTTCGCAGCCCGTTATCTCGGCAATTTCCGCATAATGGCAGATAAACGCCGTGTAACAGGAGAACCATTCGTTCCAGTAGCTTTTGAGCCGTCCGTGCTCGTCGTAAACGGGAAATTCCTTTTCGGGGAATGTGATATTAGCCCGCCAGGTTCCGTCCTCGCAGTTGAGAATGGGCTTGAGGCAGACCTTTAAACCTGCGCTTTTCAGCTGTGAAACGGCTTTTTCGATCTCCCTGTCGGTGTTGCAGAACCTGAAATCAAAGCCGAACCGTGTGGAGGAAAACCTCTCCTGCGTTACCGCAAAGGCAAGGGCAGCCCAATTTCCGCCCATATCAGCAAGAGCGTTAATGCTTTCCATAGCCCTGTCCGTCCCCAGCATACCCCTGCGGCTGTCCCAGCCGTAAGTAAATCCTTTTATTTCCATATGTAACCTCACTGTAAATTTTTTTGCCCTTATAAATTATATTTCTCCAGAAATTCCGAAACCGTCATAACAGCCTTATCAGCGGGAAAATGCCTGATATTTTCCGTAATAAGCTCTGCATTGCAGAATTTTGCCGCCTCATAGAATTTTTTGTCGTCCTTATCGGTGAATTCAATGTCAAGCGGGTCGGGCTTAACATTTTCCCCTTTTTCAATAATCATATCAAGCAGCTCCGTAATCCTTTCGGCATCGAATTTAAATTTCGGTCTTGTTAAGACATCTCGGTATTCCCTTAATATCCTGTTATCATAACATGGAGTAATTACACCTTTAGATGCCAAAGCCACTATCTTTGCAGGTGTACCTCGTTCTGACAGCATTGCCGAAACCAAAATATTGGTGTCAATTACCGCAAGCACGCTATTCGCCCCGCCTTGCCGCCGCTATCTCGGCATTAATCTCCTCATCGGTCATATAGCCGTTTTTGGCTGCCTGCTCCCGCATTAACTTAAAAGCTGTCATGCCCCTGGCTTGCTTTATGGACTGAATGAGTTCATCAAAATTATCATTTGAGATTTTCAGCATAATTGCTGTGGGCTTGCCGTTTTCTGTAATAACGGCGTCATTACAGGCAGTAAGGTCTGCGATAATACTTTCGGGAATGGTTTTCAGCTCGTCAACCGTATAGAATTTCATAAAAATCACCTCGTAAATTCATTATACTATATCCTGCCGCAATTGTCAATAAATTATGTGAGCAAATTAAAAAATATCGGTATGCCCGCCCCTTGCAAAAAGGGCAGACAACCGATATTCATTCGTATTTTCATTTTTTCGAAGCATTCACTTCCGTTGGCGCAAGGCTTCACTCAAAGCATTTTCCTTTAAAAGGGTTCTTATTGCCTGTGGGCTTTGCGGTAACACGAAAATATACGCAGCCGTCGGGACAGACTATCTCCTTGCTGTATCTGCTGTCGCCGCCGATATTTTCCAGATCTCCGCCGCTCCTGACTGCCTCCATAACAGGATAAAGCGTCATCATAACCTTTGAGCAAATGCCCTGCCCCTCCGAATTTACGGGGCAGCCGTAGGTGCAGGTGTATGTGTCGCCGATCTCCTCGCCGTTCCGGCAGTAGTGCTCCGTGCTGCTGCCCTGAAAAAAGCCTGTCACCTGTATCTCAAACTCGTATTCCTCATCAAGCCATTTTTTCATAATGCTCATCCTTTCACCAATTAATTATCTTTGCCATAATAACAGCAGCCGTCAGCTTTCATGACTAATATGGAATATCTCCCTTTTTGAATCAAAATAAACAACCAGCAGCTCGTCTGTTATATCCCGGTCAAAGCTCAGGTCTATAATAAAAACAGGAGTTCCGTCATCGCTGTCAATATCGCAGCCGAAGCCGACTATTTTTAAATGCTCCGCCATTTCGCCGAAGGTCAGCGTTCCGGGGTCAGCGACAGAGAACAGCTCGGATAAGGTGTCGCTGTCAAGCTCCTCCTTGTGAAATTCCATAAAAAGGGAAACAGTTTCATAGCGTTCATGAGTATTGTCCGCCAGAATGCTTTTTACAAAAGCCTTAGCCTTTTCCTCAAAAACCTCCGCCTCATCCAGTGCAGCCGCAGCAATATCCATACCCTCGCCGCTTTGGGTAAGATCGGCGTCCACGCTCAGAAAGATCTCAGCACCATTGGGCATATCAAGGAGTTCGTGAATACCTTCGCCCTTTTCATAGGTAATGTCCGGGTATTTTTTGCTGTTAAAAGTCATAGTCATTTCCTCCTGCTTATTTGATAAACTTCATATTATTTTCGATCATAGCACATCTCTGCTTTACGCAGTCCACCGAACGCAGGGGATCGGAGGGAGTGTTAAAGGTGTAGTCCATAAGCTTGTCAATGGTAGTGGAGGCAACGTGCACACGGGTGTCGGAGGAAGCATAGTAAATGTAAACATCGCCGTTTTCCCTGACAACAGCGCCGTTGGTGAATACCACATTGGAAACGTCGCCCAGCCGCTCGCCCTTGTGAGGCGCAATGAACAGCCCTGAGGGGGAAGCGATAAGCTTTGAGGGGTCCTTAAGGTCGGTGGCGAAAACATAGATAACATACCGCAGCCCCGCAGCCGTGTTCCGAACGCCGTGAGCAATGTGTATCCAGCCCTTGGGGGTCTTTATGGGCACAGCCCCTGCGCCGTTTTTCACCTCTGTAATAGTGTGGTACTGCCTCGGGGAAATAACCGTTTCCTCGGTGCAGATAACCGGGTTTTCTATGTTCTCGCAAAGTCCGAAGCAAACGCCTCCGCCCGAGCCTGTCTGAATGAAGTCGTCCTGGGGACGGGTGTAGAACGCATATTTTCCGTCCACAAATTCGGGGTGAAGCACCACATTCCTCTGCTGGGGAGATTTTGACTTCAGATTCGGCAGCCTCTCCCAGTTTTCCAAATCCTTTGTGCGGACGATCCCCGCCTGTGCAACCGCCGCAGACAGGTCATTGCTGCTCTTATCCTTGCTTTCCGAGCAGAACACGCCGTATATCCAGCCGTCCTCGTGCTGTGTAAGGCGCATATCGTAAACATTTGTTTCCTCGGGCTCTGTGTCGGGCAGCCTTACGGGATAATCCCTGAAACGGAAGCCGTCCACGGGGCTGTCGCTGTCGGCAACGGCGAAAAACGACTTGCGGTCGTTGCCCTCCACCCTTGCCACTAAGTGGTACTGTCCGTCAAGATAGATCGCCCCCGAATTTAACACCGCATTCACTCCCAGCCTCTCCATAAAATAGGGGTTGGTGTCGGGGTTGTAGTCATACCGCCAGATAAGGGGAGCATGGGCGGCGGTAAGCACGGGATTTATATAACGGTCATAGATCCCGTTGTAAGTGGAGGAAACAGCGTTGGGTCGGGTTATCAGCTGCTCGTAAGCCGCCTCGGCACGGCTTTTGTTCTCATCCAAAAGGCTCATAACAGTTTTTCCTTTCGTTTTCAAATTACATAAGATATACCTTATGCCGTGTAGATATAATGTTTGTTTTCCGCTGTCACCGGCAATATGGCAGTATATTTTTATTATAATCTATCTCGTAAAAAAAATCAACATATAATGGGAAAAAATCCCGAAAATTTTTCTGTAAATTTTCGACGAAAAAAAAATCCGGAACGGCCTCTTTTCCGTCCTCACAAAAAAGAGGCAAGATGAAATAATCTCTCATCTTGCCTCTGAAATTATTGCTTTTTATGGGTTTCAAGCCTCAAAGCTCAAAGCAAAAAGCCTCGTAACTGCATACGTCTCTTACTGACCAACAAGCGGCACGCTGCAATTATCTATTCTTCTTAGCTGCGAATGCAGCAGCTGCGGCTACAGCCATAACGCCTGCCAGTGCAGCAGCGGAGGTGTTGCCGGTCTTTGTGGAAGTTGTGGCGGAATCGGAAACGGGAGTTTCGGGAGCAGCCTCGGTGGTCTCGGGAGCAGCATCCTCAACAACATCTTCGGCAGCAGCACTGCCGTCTGCGCTTGCGAGAGTAAATGTTACTTCAATTTTCTCGGCAGCGGAGAAATTTTCGGAATCAATAGGCTCATAATGAGGGTCGTTCATATCGCCTGTAACGCCGTATGCGTTTCTGATCTCGATCCTGAAGTTGCCGTTCTCCTCGATATCGCCGTAATTGATCTTGCTGTTGTCAACCTTTATCTCGGTACCGTCGGTCTTAATGCTGTCGATGGTAACGATAGTGTTGTCGGGCGTAAACTCGGAGCCTGCGCCAATGATATCAACGCAGAATACCTGTGCGCCGTTGGTAGCGCTCATAGCGTTCTCGGCCTGGGTGTTGTCGAGAGATACGGTATAAGTGCCGTAACCGTCAACAGTAACGTCGCCGGCTGCGCCTGCGTTCCAGTTGCCCCAGAGCCAGTCATAGTCGGTGAACATCAGAAATGCCTCATACTCGGCAGCGGAAGCGGTAACGCCCATAGCGGTAATTGCCATAGCGGATGCTGCAGCCGCTGCTGCGATCTTCTTTAATTTCATAATTGTTTCTCCTCCATTTTGTTCATCTGCCCTAAATGTGACAGACTTTCATTTTTAACTTACATATAATTATACACTTTTTTTCTCAAAAAATCTATATTAATTTTGCAACATTTTCTTATAGATTATTTGGTTATTTTTTACTGTTTTTATAAAAAATGCCAATTCGAAGGTGTAAATAGCCGAAAATTCGGCTCCGAAAATTCGGCTCCGTAAAAACCCGCTGCCCGAATTGTCGGCAATAATATTTTTCCCGTTTACAGGGTATAAAATCCGCTCCAATTTATGAAACAGCTTTTCTTTTCGGAAAAATTTTACAAAATCTGACGCTTAAACGCTGCGGGGCTTTTCTCCTCTCAAACGCCGGGGGATTGGCTTTTCCCCTACTGCGCCAGAAAACTGTGACTTTTTGCATACTGTGAATGAGTTTTGAAAAGCGTTTATTTATCGGTAATTGTAGCTTGCCTGTTGAATGAAATGTGACTTTGTTGTAAAAATGCTTGAATTGGCTGGTAACTGCAAGTGAAGGTGCAAAGGAGGAAACCCAAAGAGAGGGGAGGGGGGTTCTTGCGAATAGGGGGCGTGGGTCACCCCCCT
>CAZGAZ010000116.1:0-9049 GCA_964523835.1 uncultured Ruminococcus sp. | reverse complement strand
TGCTGCGCATGATCCATAGAGCCGCCGTTTACGGGTATTTTTCCGATATAATTATATGTATAAATTTCAGCCTGCTCCGACATAGCACCTTTACTGCCGTCGGGAAATTCTGCAGCTGCTTTATAGGTGTATTTCCTGTTCGGTTCCAGATCTATGTCATAGCATGTTGTGCCCTCAATTTCTCCGTATTCCTCAAATTCCCCCGTCTGTTCATTGAGGATATAAAGCATATATGATTGTGCGCCCTCTACCGCTGTCCATGACATATCATTTGTTTTATAATCTATATTTGATACAGTCAGAACAGGCGGGGTCGTTTTATCATAAACAGGCTCGGTTTCGGTCTGAGATGTTACACTTTCGTCAGATGTTGTTATTTCCGTTTCGGCGGACTCTGCCGCTGTGACAGAAACGGTTTCTGTCGGTTGAGTATTTTCCGTAATTTCCGCCGTTGTCTCCGTTTCGGGCGGCAAAGAAGGTTGAGTATCACAGGAAGAAAGCATAAGGGATAAAATCATAATTGATACTGAAATAATTTTGTTTTTCATATCCTTCACCTCATTTTTTTTCATTTGCATGACCGTAATAAATAATTTTGGGTGCATAGCTTTTAATAAGCTCCCAATCATTTTTCAGCGGGATATTTTCCTCATAAGCCTCGAGAAATTCTAACGGTTCAAGGTCGCCCACGAAACATTCCCCGCTGTCAAGAATAACCGAGATACTGTCACTGCTGTGTGAGGGAGTGGAAACTATTTCCCCGCTGATTCCGAGGCTTTGCAGAAATTCACGGCTTTCCGGACAGGATATCACCACAGCCTCGGACTCATTTATAGGAGCATAATCTATCTTAGCCTTTCCGAAAATCTCATCGGCAAAGTGAACATATTCATACTGAGTATCTGCCGGCAGCAGCTTCACACCAAGCTCCGTAAGCTCACTTATAAGCCCCATATGGTCGGGGTGATAATGAATTGCGATAACATATGAAATATCGGAAATTTTCAAACTGTTTTTTCCCAGTTCACGGAAAAACAGGGGCAGCGTTCCGGCAAAATTCGTGTCTATAAGCAGGCCGCCCCTGCTGCCGTGAACTAAAAATATGTTGGTGTTGACGTATTTTAGCTTCGTTATCATTTGCGCACTCCGTTTACAAGCTGTATATCATTTTTATTAATCATTTTCATCTATAATTTGCTTCATTTCGGAAACTATCATATCTACACTTTTATTATCCGTATCAATTACATGATCGCCATTACAGGGCTTTAAATGCAGCCAGAAAAAGGAGCATTCATTTTCATCCCCTCTCTTTTTGTGACGTTCAAGCAAGGTATTCTCCGAACAGGTCAATGTAAAACTTATGACCGAAAAATCCATTGCCGTTATACCCCTTAAAATATTCTCACGAATTGTTTTGTCCACAGCGACAACAGATGAAAAAAACACATAATCAAAACCCGAATCCAGATAGTTGGACAATGCAAAGGACATGGTTTTATCACCGTTCCGCAGTCTCGGGTCATCAAGGGAAAAGGGATTAACGCACCACGCCCAGTCGCCGTCAAAAAAGGCGCTGTTTTCATAAGAAGCAAACAGCTTATCTGTCACAGTCGTTTTGCCAACGCATGGAGAACCTGTTATAATTATCAGCTTTTGCCGGGATTTTTCGGGCATAATTTTCCCCCTTTCTTACAGATTATCCTTTTCCAGCACGTCCAGGTCTGCCACATATTCCGTTTCCGAAGCAAGCTTCTTTTCCGCCTGCTTGGTGTACTTATCCACCATAGCCGTAGCCTTGTTCACAGCGCACATTGTCCCTGCTCCCGCAACACAACCTCCGGGGCAGCCCATACCCTCAAGAAGATAACCATCGTATTTTTTTGCCCGTGCAAGCGTCAGCATTTTTTTACACTCGTGCAGACCCTGAGCGGAGGCGATCTTGACCTCCCTGTCGGGGGCTATGCGGCGTATTTCGTCCGCAACAGCGTTTGCCACTCCACCGCTTACCGCAAAGCCTCTGCCTGCGGCTGTTCCCTCGTTCAGGGGAACATTCTCACTGTCGGGAATATTGTCAAGGTTCACATCCTTTGCCGCAAACATTCCCATAAGCTCCTCAAAGGTCAGTACAAAATCCACATGACTGCGTATAGTCCGTCTGCTTGCCTCCAGCTTTTTTGCGGAACAGGGACCAATAAACGCAATGCGGCAGTCGGGGTCTTTTTTCTTTTCAAGCCGTGCCGTAAGCACCATTGGAGTAAGCGCCATCGAGATATTTTTCGCAAGATCGGGGAACAGCTTTTTCGCCATTACCGACCATGCAGGGCAGCAGGATGTTGCAAGGAATCCCAGCTTATCGGGCACATTCTCCACAAAATCCTTTGCCTCTTCAATGGTGCAAAGGTCAGCCCCCACAGCCACCTCCACCACACTGTCAAAGCCAAGCTGCTTCATTGCATATGTAAGCTTTTCGGGGGTCACTCCTGCGCCGAACTGCCCGTAAAATGCAGGAGCAACAATAGCAACAACTCTCTTCCCCGTTTTAATGGCGTGAATAAGCTGAAATATCTGTCCCTTGTCCGCAATAGCGCCGAAGGGACAGTTCACAAGGCACATTCCGCAGGAAACGCACTTGTCATAATCAATCTTAGCCCTGCCGTGTTCATCGCTGCCGATAGCGTCCATTCCGCAAGCCTTGGCGCAGGGGCGCTCCACCTTTAAGATCGCATGGTAGGGGCAAACGTCCTTGCACCTGCCGCATTTAACGCATTTTTCCTGATCAATGCGTGATTTGCCGTGACGAATGGAAATAGCCCCCTTTGGGCATACCTCCTTGCAGGGATTTTCAAAACACCCCTGGCAAACCTCGGTAACATGGTAATGAGTATCGGGGCAGGCGTTGCAGGCAAAGCTGATAATGTTAATAAGAGGGGGATCGTAATATTTTTCAGCAATGGCGCTTTCATTCACGCCCTTTGAAACGGGAGCGTGCTCGGAAACGCTCCTCAGAGGCAGCCCCATGGCAAGCCGCAGACGTTCCTCCACAATAGCCCTCTCCAGAAATATGGATTCCCTGTGAATAGCCACGTCCCCGGGAACAATCTTGTATGGCAGGTCCTCCATTCTCGAATAATCCCCGCCCTCATAGGCAAGCCTTGCCACCTCGGTAAATACCTTGCGGCGCATATCTGTTACAGATGAATAAATTCCTCTCATTTTCCTCGTCCTTTCCGGTTATTTTACGGCTCAGGTGCCGAAACGGTCTGTGAAAAATCATATATTTATTTTACAGCAAATTCGACCGATTGTCAAGAGGGTGAATAAAAAGCAGACCGGATTTTGCTCCGACCTGCTTAAAGCTTTTCGCTAATAATAAATGATCCCGATCTCTCCGTTATTATTCAAAATGACTGCACAATCATCAAAGAATGAAAAATTACGCACATCATTTCTAAAAAAAATACTATCTTCTTCGTCTGTAACAATATGAATAACTTTTGTATTATCCTCGTATTGAGTGTAAACAATAGTTTTACCAACAATTTTAAATTTAAAATGATCCGCTGATACGTTTTTAAACAATACGCTTTTTGCGTTTACAACGTTTAGCTGCATTATATTATCACTGCTGCTATAATAAAATTCATCGTCGATTATCTCCACATAATATGGTATCATATTTTTAACGCTGCAAATATCCGAATAATCATAATTTGTAAAACCTTTTATAATATATTCACCGGTATTTTTTGCATGATAACCTCCAAATTCAACATCAGGATCAAAAATAATATTGCATTCATTATATCCAAAACATACCATATCATTATATGTTCCGATATACCTTGAATATACCTCCTCGCCCAATGTGCAGATATACCTGTCGTCCGTGCCGTCTGTTTTCATAGCGCAAACATCATAATATCCGGGAGCTTCTTCATGCGCACTGTCATAGAGCAGATAATATATCATTTCCTCTGTAACAATTAACTCGTCGGGTGCATAGTCTTGCTCTTCAAGCAGTACCTGTTCCTCTGAGCCGTCAACGTTTATTTTCTTTATGCACCCTGTTTTACAGTCGCAATAATAGATATACTCACCAACAACATTTATATCAACAGCATAATCATTGCAGATTTTTTTCAGACCGGACCCGTCTTTTTTTATCTTACTCAAAGTATATTTAACATCTGTTTGATTACGATAACCGTCATATCCCGAAGAAAAATAAATCCATTCGCCCTGACTTGCGGCAAAGAAATTACAGGGCATTCTGCCAATGCTGTTGTACGTATAAATACTTGCAGGCTGTGAAAAATCCCCCATGCTGCCGTCGGCAAATTTTGCTTTGACCTTATAAGTATATTCGGTATTGGGCTGTAATTTTCTGACGAGGCATGATGTTCCCGTTATCTCTCCGGATTTATTGAACCGTTGACTTTTCTTATCAAATAAATATATTATGTATGACTTTGCGTCGTCAACCTTTGTCCATGAAAGCTTGTGGGACGAGCTGTCAATATTTGTAACGGTTATTTCGGGAATATCGGAAACAGCCTTTACATTTACGGGAAATGACAGAACTGACGTAATGACAATAATGAATATTGCTGCTGTAATTATTATTTTTGATCTCATTTTTAAATTGCTCCTTGATATCGGTTGTTATTTATGCAATGTGAATCTTATATCTTTATTTTACAGCAAATTCGGTAAATTGTCAATAGTTGAATTGAATATAATAATATCCTGCAGTAAATATTCGTCAATATATTTTGAAAATATTCACAGTTTATTTTTATTAAAGCTCTTGAAAAATCAACCGAAAAATGATAAGCTAAATATAAATAAGTGTTAAATTTTCCCATATAAGTTTAAAAACCTGAAAGGAATGACCGAAATTGGCAACACTGACCTTTTATATTTGCAGAACTCTTGAATTTGTCTTATTTGTTTTCCCGATTTATCTGATTGTAAGAGTATTCAAGGCTGCTGTCACAGGTAAATATGACATAAAAACAGAACTGCTGTACGGGGCGTTTGCAGTGTACATAATAGGCGCAGCACGTCATACGTTGCTTCCTGTATTATATAATAGCGGTTTTCATTTTTATGTTGAAGAATTCCATAATCCGAATTTGATACCGCTTAAAACAATTATCCTCTATACCTCCGGAACTGCTGAGGGATTTGACGCCGATGCATGGCAGCACTTTAAGCCCTCGTTCTGGATAGGTCATTTCCTGCTGTCCGCTCCGCTGATTTGGTTTATGCAGCTTTTCGGAAAAAGAAACGAAAAAAAATTTACTATGAAAAAGGCAGTTTCTATCGGCGCATTTATTTTCACAATGATCGAGACAGTTCAGTACCCCATAGGCAGAGTTCCCGATATTGATGATATTATCATCAATACACTGGGCTGTATGCTTGGATATTGGCTTTACAGTGTGTATGAAAAGCACAAAGAAAGCAAGGCAGATTTAGTTCCAAATGCAGCCTGAAACAATGCCTCGTGCCCTTATGGGTGCGGGGCATTTTTACACTCACTCCCCTCCCCCGAATACCTGCCGTGAATTTACATTCCGGTATTCCATAGGCGTAAGACCGGTTTCCCTGCGGAAGCACTGTATAAAATGACTTTGAGAAGAAAAGCCGAAATACTCCGCAATTTCGGAATATGAATAATCGGAAAAGCGCAGCATATTTTCTGCCGCTTTGATTTTTTCACGGCGTATAAAGCTGCTTACGGTCTGTCCCGTTTCTCTTTTAAAAAGCGAGGAAAGATAGCTGCGGTTAAGACTCAGCTTGTCCGCAGTTTCCTCTGCTGTGATACGTTCGTTAAGATGACGGCAGATATAGTCCATTGCTTTTATTATATGAGGCGAACTGACTTTGCGCTTCGGCAGCTCCGACATTTTTTTGGTAAAATCCATAAGCATTTTATTGTGCAAAGTAATTATATATGAACGGGATGCAAGCTTATCCATTTTGCCTATGTACAGATCGCTGAGGGTATATGCAAGCTCCCGTTCCATGCCCTTTTCCACGCACATTCTTGTAATAAGTGCCGCCGATACCACAAAATGATAACGCATATTCTGCAATGGGTCTTCCGAAAGCCTGCCGTATTTTTCATCGCTGTAAATATCCACATTGCCCGGGTCGGCGAGTATCTTTTTTACCGCCTCAATATTTCCGTCGGCTATATTTTGGTAATACTCAAATTCATGGCTGTATTCCACATGGGCGGACTTCGCCTCACGGCGGTTGAACAGCTGCATATTAAGCTCTTTGTTAATGCTCATTTTAACATCATCCTTTGCTTGATTTCCGGAAATGACCCTTAAATCAATTATACAACATATTTGATATAAATGCAACATATTTTATATATTTTATTATTTTAATCGGATATAATTTTATTTGAGATAAGGAAATGTTTTAAGACAGTTTAATTAATCACAAGGCCGCAAAACGTGACGGGAAACGTTTTAGTGACCGAAACGAAAGGAGGTTTTTATTTGCATAAAAATGACATTTACTGCTACGGCATGATAGCAAGGACATTTGCATTTGTGACGGAAAAATTCCCCGTCCCCGACGAATATACGGAAATTTCCCAAAGCTGGGATTATTTCGGAGGCGAAACGGGAACTTGCGCTGCGGTGCTGTCCTCTTTTGGAGTAAGCGTTAAACTGGACGGCACTCATATAGGAGGCGGATTTGAAAAAAGCTTCCGTGATTTTTTCGGCAGCAAGTCCGTTAACATTGACTCTGTGACATTTGACAAGGACTTTGAGGGTATCGCAGATTATGTGATCGTTACGGGAAATAAACGCACGCCCCTGGGCAGATACGGACACTTTTATGAGGAGTCCTTCAAAAGCGGCAAACCGCACTGGAATACCCCCCGTGAAGATGACATCAAGGACTGCAAGGCGGCAGCCATAGATCCCTTTTTCGGAAAAGCTTCGGAACTGGCGGCCGAGTATTGCATAAAGCACGGCAAGCCCTATGTTACTATCGACTGCGGGTATGACAGCTTTATTCACAAAAATGCGGCTGTCACTGTGATCTCCGGCGAGAGCATCAAAAGCACTTACCCCGGAAAAAGCCATGAAGAGCTGCTCCCCTTGTATCTTGCAAATTCAAAGGGGCTGACCGTTATCACAAACGGCGGCAGCAGGTTTATTTACGGCAGGGGCAAATTGGCGGGCAGCTTTGAACCGTACAAGGTAAACGCCGTAAGCACCTTGGGCGCAGGCGATACCTTTAAAGCAGGCTGTGTTTACGGGCTATTCAAGGGATTTTTCGATGAAGAAATCATACAATTTGCAAGCGCAGCCGCAGCTGTGGCTATTTCACGTTACCCTCTGCACCTTAATCTTCCGACTTTAAGGGAAACAGAGGAATTGCAGAAAAGTTTTTAATAATGTACAGTCAATATGACAAATATTAACAAAAAATTAAATTTTTCAAACCCCTTGCAAAAACTACATAAAAATGTTATACTATACAATAAGGTGTGTATGCAGATTACACAAAATATTATCCAAATCTTTCGAATTAAAAAAGGAGTGCTTTAACCCAATGAATTACGGACATTTCGACCTTGAAAACAAGGAATACGTTATCACCAGACCCGACACCCCCGCACCCTGGGCTAACTACCTGGGCGACCCCGAGTACGGCGCTATCATCTCCAACAATGCAGGCGGCTACAGCTTTGTGAAATCCGGAGCAAACGGCAGAATCATCCGCTACCGTTTCAACTCCAACATAGGCCTCCCCGGCAGATATGTTTACATAAGAGACAATGCTGATGGCGACTACTGGTCCGCCTCCTGGCAGCCTGTTGGCAAGCCCCTTGACAAGTACAAGAGCGTCTGCCGCCACGGCACGGCATACACGGTAATGTCCGCAGAGTATGCGGGAATAAAGTCGGAGGTCACATATTATGTGCCCCTGGGCAAGACATACGAGGTATGGAACGCTAAGATCACCAACGCTTCGGACAAGCCCCGCAAGCTTTCCGTTTACGGCTTCTGCGAGTTCACCTCGGAGAACAACTACGAGCAGGATCAGATAAACCTCCAGTACACTCAATTCATCACCCAGACTACCTTTGAGGGCAACAAGATACTCCAGCACATTAATATAAACAGCGGCAAGGACAGCAAGGGTTCCAATCACCGTGAACGTTTCCTTGGCCTTGCAGGAGAAAAGGTGACCGCATATAACGGCTCCCTGGACAGCTTTATCGGGCCTTACAGAGATTACGGCAATCCTATTGCCGTTGAGAGCGGCAAGTGCGATAATGTGCTCAACTATAATGCCAACGCCTGCGGTGCGCTCCAGTCGGATATCGAGCTTGCTCCCGGAGAGACAAAGGTGCTTACCTATGTTCTGGGGCAGCGCTGCAATGATGAGGCTAATGAAATCCTTGCACTTTATGAGGATTCCTCCAGAGCGGACAAGGAAGTTAACGAGCTTATCGCTCACTGGCATGAGATTCTGAACCGCTTTAGCATAAATACCCCCTCCGAAGCATTCAACAATATGGTCAACGTATGGAACGCTTACCAGTGCTTTATCACATTCATTTGGTCGAGAGCAGCTTCCTTTGTATACTGCGGTCTCAGAAACGGCTACGGCTACAGAGATACTGTTCAGGATATCCAGGGTATCATTCACCTTGCTCCCGAAACTGCTGCCGAAAAGATCCGCTTTATGCTTTCCGCTCAGGTTGACAACGGCGCAGGTCTGCCTTTGGTTAAATTCGACCACAATGCAGGCCACGAGACCTGTCCCGATGAGAACGACGAGAACTCCGTTTACGCCAAGGAAACAGGCCACCCCTCCTACCGTGCGGACGACGCTCTGTGGCTCTTCCCCACTATCGTTAAGTATATCGGAGAAAGCGGAAACAAGGCATTCCTTGATGAGGTCATTGTATACTCCAACGGCGGCGAGGGTACGGTTTACAACCACCTCAAGAGAGCTATCAACTTCTCCATGACCCACCTTGGCAACAACCATATGCCCGCAG
>CAZGAZ010000115.1:0-9421 GCA_964523835.1 uncultured Ruminococcus sp. | reverse complement strand
TGGAAAAGGTTACTGCTGACGGCGTTATCACAATTGAAGAGTCCAAGACTGCCGAGACATATTCCGAGGTGGTTGAGGGTATGCAGTTTGACAGAGGCTACATCACCCCCTACATGGTTACCGACACAGACAAAATGGAGGCTGTTATTGACGACGCTTACATTCTCATTACCGATAAGAAGATATCTTCCATTCAGGAAGTGCTGCCTCTGTTGGAGCAGATTGTCCAAAGCGGTAAAAAACTCGTAATAATTGCAGAGGACGTTGAAGGTGAGGCATTGTCGACCTTGATTGTCAACAAGCTTCGTGGAACATTCACATGTGTGGCAGTAAAGGCACCCGGCTTCGGCGACAGGCGCAAGGAAATGCTGAGGGATATTGCAATCCTCACAGGCGGCGAGGTTATCACCGAGGAGCTCGGTCTGGAGCTTAAAGAGGCTACAATGGAGCAGCTCGGACGTGCTAAGCAAGTGAAGATAACAAAGGAAAACACCATTATCGTTGACGGTCAGGGCGACAAGAAAGCCATTAAGGATAGGATCGGGCAGATCAAGTCTCAGATCGAAGTTACCACCTCCGACTTTGACAAGGAAAAGCTCCAGGAGCGTTTGGCTAAGCTTTCCGGCGGTGTTGCGGTCATCAAGGTAGGTGCGGCAACCGAGGTTGAGATGAAGGAGAAGAAGCTTAGAATAGAGGACGCTTTGGCTGCTACAAAGGCGGCAGTTGAGGAGGGCATAGTGGCAGGCGGCGGAACGGCGCTTATCAATGCAATGCCCACTGTTACAAAGCTTACGGCTACTCTTTCCGGGGACGAAAAGACAGGCGCTCAGATCGTACTGCGTGCACTTGAAGAGCCTGTTCGCCAGATCGCTGCAAATGCAGGGCTGGAGGGTTCTGTTATCATTGACAAGATCGTTCGCTCCCGCAAGGTGGGCTACGGCTTTGACGCATACAATGAAACCTATGTTGACATGATCCCTGCGGGCATTGTTGACCCCACAAAGGTAACACGTTCTGCGCTTCAGAATGCGGCTTCCGTAGCGGCAATGGTGCTCACAACCGAGTCTCTGGTAGCCGATATCAAGGAAGAAGTTCCTGCGGCTCCTGCCGGCGGCGGTATGGGCGGCATGGGCGGAATGTACTAATTAGAGGCTAGAAGTTAGATAGCTGGAAGCTAGAGGTTGGCGGCGGGAATGTGAGTTTTTCTTGTTGCTTTAAGAAATGCGAGAGAAGCAAGAGGCAAGAATTTATGCAGTGCGTGGTGCAATTCTTGTTGCATAACCTCTTGAAAAAATTTCCCTTTTAACTAACATATTCTGCTTTTTTTCAAGGGCAGCCGAACGGTCGGCTGCTCTTTTTCTTTGATTTTTTTCATGGACGTGCACACTTTTTAAAATTTCAACACCCCTCAAAAAGCCCTAAACATAGCCATTCTTTACCTTACAAAAATGTAAAAAATCCGTAAACTGCACATTTTCGGCACACAAATTTTTTTCTCAACGGCCCCGATAATCCTAAATTCTAGCCTCCAGCCTCTGACATCCAGCCTCTAGCAGCACACAAACGGCACACAAATTTTTGGTCAAAATGCCTTTGGGGGCTTTTGCTTCGGGATTGTGATTTTCCGCCGCCTTGCCATTAAGAATGCTCAGGACGGCATTTCCATGATCCAGACTTACGAGGGTGCTCTTACCGAGACCGATTCCATTCTCCAGAGAATGAAGACTCTGGCTGACCAGGCTGCTAACGGTACATATCAGGATGATGTTGACCGTGACGCTATCCAGCTCGAGTTCGAGCAGCTGAATGATGAGCTGAATCAGATCGCTGACACAGACTTCAATGGTGTTGTAGTTCTGAACGGCGGCGAAATGGCTGATGGTCTTAAGGCTACTGATGGCAAGTTCGATTATACCAAGAAAGAAGCTCAGCTTATGGCCAAGGCAAGCGAAATGCTTCGTAATGATATGACTACTCAGAGTAAGATTATCAGTGATGCTAAGGCTGCTATGGCTAAAGAAAAATTTGACCTTACTAACAATGGTACTGCTCCTGAGTGGCAGACGGTTGATAACTCTAAATATACCAAAACCGGTGCTGATAAGATTTGGCAGCAACTTGAAATTACAGATGATAATACGTCGTCTGGAGATGCAAAAACCGATATTATCAACTCCTTGGATGTAACCTTTGAATTTGACGGCACAAACTGGAAAGCAGTTAAGGCAGTTGGTAACGAGGGGACAGTATTTGATGATGCTACAAAACTTTCAGCAGCTTTTGCAACAACGAATGCTGGTGTTGCTAATTCTGCTGCCGGTGATGTAAATAATGTTGCCGGTACATCTAATGTAACCGGTAAGGGCGGCTTTACAGTTACATGCGGTGAAAGTGCCGGTACGGCTGATGCAGAACTGGTTAATGCTGTATTTGATGCTACAAATGCAAAGAAGGGTGATACCGTTACTTTGAAATTTACAAATGCTGAAAAGTCACAGCTTCGTCCCGATAACGGCGGTCTCAGCATGGATTCTCTTGAAATAGTTGATAATACAGTATCAACAACGACTCCTGCTAATACTCTTGATGCATCTGATTTCTCTGTAACTATGCTTGCTTCTGATGCTGATGACAAAACAGATGAGGTTATGACAGCAGAGATAGATAAAGCTTTTGAAACCCTTAACAATAACGGTAATTTTACACTTACGTATGCCGGTACAGATGATACTGGTACAGCAGCGGCTACACTTAAGCTTTCCATTGGCAATATTTCAGAGTATGATTTGAAGAGTGCTAATACAACACCTGTTAATTTCCAAATTGATGGTGTTGACTATTCAGTTAAGAGTGATGCTGCTGCCCCTGATAAATTGACTTTCTATGCCGGAAAAGGTGCAGAAACAGGTAAAGAGCTCTTTGAGCTCAATATTGAGAAGCCTGTGAAAGATACTGCAGCTAAAGACAGTAAGGGTACTAACGGTACTGTATCTGGTTCGTTCAAGTTCTCTACAAGCAAGTTTGTTGATTCTTCTTCCAGTGTTTATGTAACCACCAGTAAGTCTGAGACTTTGGGCACTTCTGAGAAGTACCAGAACCAGATTAAGGATGCAGAGACTGCACTTGCAGATTTGAGTAAGGTTAAGGTTACCAACTACGAATCTGCTAAAGAGTATCTCACAGCTAAGGGCGTTTCCGTTTCCGATGCTTTGGACAACGCAACCGCACCTCTCACCTACACCGATCATATTATGCTCCAGGCAGGTGCACGCTCCAAGGATCTGGTTGACTTCACATTCAAGTACACCTCCGGCGGTCTGGGCGACCTCAAGGCTAACATGAACTGCTCCGCTCGTGAGGACGGTCTCGGCACTGCAGGTCTTAAGCTGACCGATCAGAAGTCCGCTAACTACGCTATCGACAGAATCGACAACGCTATCAACAAGGTTTCCATGGTTAGAGCTACATTCGGTGCCGTTCAGAATAGACTCGAGCACAAGATCGATAACATGAACGTTACTAAGGAGAACCTGACTTCTGCTGAGTCTCGTATCCGTGATACTAACATGGCTGAAGAGATGACCAACTTCACTAAGAACCAGATTCTTAGCCAGGCTTCTCAGGCTATGCTGGCTCAGGCAAATCAGCTTCCCCAGGGCGTTCTCCAGCTCCTCGGCTAATTTCCGACGAACTGACAGCCGCTTAAAAGCTGCTTGATATGCTTAATAATGTTGTCGCCCCCGGTAAAATGGGGGCGGCAATTTTTTTTATTAAAATAAAATTTTCCTCTTGACACGTAGCAAATTACGTGTTATAATATATAAAAGGAGCGGGAAGTTTGAAAGTTGGCTATAATCCCCTAAGTTTCAACGTAACTTTGGTGCGAACGAAAGATTAGCGGGAGGTAAAAGTTTGAAAGATTATTCATCAAGAGAAGTCATAAAAATTTTAAAGGCGGACGGTTGGTACGAAATCAACTGTGTGGGCGATCACCACCAATTCAAGCACCCGGATAAAAAGGGGCGGGTCACTGTGGCGCACCCCTCTAAAAGCATACCGCCGGGAACACTGAAAAGTATAGAGGCTCAGTCAGGAATCAAGTTTGATTAGAAAGGAATGATTTTTTATGTACCCCGATAAATATTATTTTATCGCTGTTCTTGAATGCACCGAAAAGGGCGTGGGAGTGTATTTTCCCGATCTGCCCGGCTGCACAAGCTATGCGGAAAATACAGATGAAGCGATCGGCAAGGCTCGTGATGCGCTTTCTCTGCACCTTTACGGAATGGAGGAGGACGGCGAAAATATCCCCGCTCCTTCATCTATTGAAGAAATAAAGCTTGCAAAAAATGAAGTGCCCTTGCTTACATCTGTTTATATGAAACCGTTTCGGGAAAAAATGCACAGCCGATATATCAAAAAAACATTATCAATTCCCAACTGGCTTAACACTGCTGCCGAGGAGCAAGGGATAAATTTTTCCGCTGTTCTTCAGAATGCTTTAAAGGAGCAGCTGAATATACGGAATTAGAGAAAGCCCGATCATTGAAATTATGCCTTAAAAAATGCCGCCTCACGCAAACCCGGGGGCGGCAATTTTTGATAAATCACTCTTGACAAAATTCGGAAAAAGATGTATAATAAAATCAAAGACAAGGGGGCGCAAACGCATGAATGACGATAACGAAAAACGTGAACAGAATTACAAAAAATTCAGGAAAATTATAAAGCAGCTCCGACCTATTGACGATATATTTATGCGGGCGCTTTTTATGGACAATCTGCCGTTGGCGGAGTATGTGCTGCGGATAATTACGGGAATGCCCGATTTAAGACTGATAAAGGAGAACACACAGTATGACCTGCCCGGCAGCCCCGGAGGGCGCTCGGTATGCTTGGATGTGCTGGCGGAGGACGGAGATGGCAGACTTTACGATCTGGAAATTCAACGGTCGGATAATGGGGCTTCACCCAAGCGTGCAAGATTTCATTCGGCAGCGATGGATACGGCTTTTTTGAAAAAAGGCGAGGACTTTGACAGCCTCCACGAAACCTACATAATTTTTATTACCGAAAAGGATTACTTTGGCAAAGGCGAGCTTGCCTGCCACTTCGTGCGGACAAGCCTGTCGGACGGTATGCCCCTGCAGGACGGCACGCATATACTTTATCTGAACGCTTCCTATAACCGTCCCGAAGATAATTCCGAGCTTGCCCTGCTTATGCATGATTTTCTATGTGCAGACCCCAAAGATATGCACTGCGAAATGATTGCCAAATTTGTCGATGACTGTAAGAACGCCGAGAAAGGAGAACGTAATATGTGCAAGGAATTTGATGATTTGATTGAGGAGATAGTAAATGAAGAGAAACATGACATGGCAATAAAGCAGGCAAAGAAAATGCTTGCATACGGAGCTTTACCTGTCGACAAAATTGCAGAATTTACCGAACTCCCTGTTGAAATGATCGAACAGCTTGCTAAAGAAATGCAGACTGTTACTGTATAAATCCGCCAAATAAGCCGAGAACGTGATTTATTACGCCCTCGGCATTTTTTTCAGTTCAAAAACTCAACTTGCAGCGAATCATTGCAGGGAAACTCGGTAAGACTGCTTCCGTCCAGATTTTCGCCGTAAAGGTTCACGGCGGTAATAAGGCTGTTGTCGTAGGTTTTGTAGTAATAAATGCTCTTGCAGAGGTTCATGCAGCAGCAGTATGTGGTGCGGTAGTTTTCATTGTCGTTTCCGCTGTCGTTAATTGCTCCGTTTACCACAGACACCGACTCCATTATGTGGAAAAACTGGGAAATGCTGCTGTCCTCATCATTGGCTTTGCATTTGGAGTTCACCAGAATAAACGCCGCCTTTACAAACCGTGAGGCAGGGGAATAGTCCCCGGGAAGCCCCACGCTGCCCATTCCCAGCCCGAAGGGCTCGATACCCGCCTTGCAGGCAAAGCAGCCGTCGGGCTTTGTGACGTAAAGGTTAAGATACTGGCTTAAATTAAGGAGCTGAAAATCAAAGGGCGGGTTGTTGGTGAGCACATGCACGGGATTATCGTAAACGTGCATTCCGTCCTTTGTCTGCTCGACTACTATTGAGGAATTTTTATCCGCAAAATGCCAGTGAAGAGGCGTAAGCGGCAGATCTGCCGAAAAGGGAATATCCACAAGACAGGTGGACATGATCAGCAGCTTTGCCTCCTCCGCCGTGCTGCACTGTCCCAATACCCACGGTATAAACTCAAAGGGCGAGACCGCCCATTTATAGCCCTTATCCGGAGGCGGTTCTTTCGGATAATATGCATTCCCGGGAAAATTCAGCCCCGCCGCTCCAAGCCCCTTTTCATTGGCAGCCTCCGCAAACATAGGGTAATTATCCCGCACCGTCGCCATTCCCAGCATGGCGAAATGACGGGGCATATTCCCTGCCAGACGGAATTTAAACGGGTAATTGCGGGGAACAACAGTTACATGCTCGCCGAAATTATAGGCAATGTCCATATTTCTCCCGAAATAGCAGTCATCTGTTGTCATTGATATGCTTGTGCACATAGTCTCGATCCTTTCATTTATCAAGGTGAATTTGAAATCTTATTAAAATTATATACACATCGGCCTTGAAAAATGCAGGATAACAAAAAGGCTTTTCCCCCGCCAATGGGCAGCTGTGCCCACGGAGGAAAAGCCTCGCTTGTAAATTATTTGCAAAAACTATCCGTTTCCCTAACTTTCCTCATAAAATACATGATACTTCTTTTCCGAATGGGCGTAGGTGCTCATGACCATGCCGAGACCCACATATATAGCCAGCACCGATGTCCCTCCCTGGCTCATAAAGGGCAGCGGCACGCCGATAACGGGAGTAAGCCCGCAAACCATTCCGAGATTAAGAATGCAGTGAACAAATATCATGGCGTACATTCCCACGCAGATATATTTGCCTGTCAAATCCTTTGCAATGCGTGAATTTATCATGATCTTTACGCAGATAAAGCCCAGCGCCGCCATTACCGCAATGCAGCCGATAAATCCGAAGCATTGCCCCACATAGCTGAAAATAAAGTCATTGGCTGCCTCGGGGACTTTTACATATTCCCCGCCCGTAAGTCCCTTGCCGAAAACCTGTCCCGAACCGAGGGCGGTCTTGCTGACCGTCTGATGATAGCCCACGCCCAGCGGGTCAAGCTCCTCATCAAACAGCACCATAATACGCAGTTTCTGAAAGGGTTTGAGAAACCTTGTCCACAGCAGCCACACCCCCACAGGCAGTGCAGCGCAGCAGGGCAGGATATATTTAAGGGAGATCCCTGCCGAAAACAGCATTATCACGAATATCATCAGGAAAACGCTTGCCGTGCCGTCGTCCCCCTGAACAAGCACCAGCCCTGTGGGCACAGCGGCATGAACGCACAGCAGCAGCACATTTGAAAAGCGGTTTATCTTATCCCCGACCTTTGAAAGGTGCAGGGAAAAAGTGGTGACAAAAGCGACCTTTAAAAGCTCCGAGGGCTGAATGGTTATAAACCCCAGGTCAAGCCACGCCCTGTCGTCGCCAACCCCCGTGCCCAGCGAGGTAAAGGTCAGCAGGGAAAGCACGATCGCCATAGGCGCATACAATACCCATAATTTCAAAAGCTTGTTGTAATCAAGTGCGGACAGCAGCAGGGCAATAACGCACCCCCCCGCCGAGGCAACGAACTGATTTTTGTACAGCGAGGCGGTAAGATTTATAGTAGCCGCCCCGTTTGTATATATGCTCCACAGCAGCAGCACACTAAAGGCACTCAGCGCCGCCGCCGTGAAAAAAAGGCTTTTATCCAGTCTCCTGAAATAGCGGAGTATATATTCAAAAAATGTTCTCATATTGTTTTCCTTATCCAAATCTTTTTGTCTTATTTTAGTGAAAATATGTATATTATTATGATAACAAATAAAAGAGAAAATTTTAATAAAATTTTATAAAGTTATTATTAACTTGTCGGGAAATGTTGATGAAAAATGTGTCGTGCAGGGGCAAATGCAATAAACTTTTCGGGCACTTTTTAACAGATTTTGAAACCTGTGACAGAAGGGAAAATGCGCACGGAAAAATATTCGTGTGCATTAAGAATGCTCAGGACGGCATTTCTATGATCCAGACTTACGAGGGTGCTCTTACCGAGACCGATTCCATTCTCCAGAGAATGAAGACTCTGGCTGACCAGGCTGCTAACGGTACATATCAGGATGATGTTGACCGTGACGCTATCCAGCTCGAGTTCGATCAGCTGAATGATGAGCTCAACCAGATCGCTGACACCGATTTCAACGGCGTTGTTGTTCTGAACGGCGGTCAGATGGCTGACGGCACAACTGCTGACGGCTACGGCAGATTTGACTATGCAACAGGCAAAAGAGAAGCAATGGAACTCGGTACTGTAGGCGGAATGGTTAAGCTTGCTACAAGAGATATGAAAGTTACAAAGGATGAAGTTGTTACATTTACAGCCGCTGTTGATTCTAATGGAAAGATCACATGGACAGCAGGCGATGGCGCTGCCGAAGCCCCCAAGAAGAACAGCAAAAACGGCGGTTTCACATATGCAGGTATTGCAGTAAATGTTGATACATCAAGAGTTGTTGCCGGCGATACAATTACACTTGAGCTTAAGGCTAAGACAGCAGACAAGAAGCAAACAGCCGAAGTTACCGGATATAACGAGGAAGTTACTGATGGAGTTATCTCCGACAAGGCAGCTTCTGTAAGTATAGATCTTGTTGACAGTGATATTGTTAATGAGTCTCTTGCAAAGGCTGTTAATGCTTTGAACGGCCTTACTATTAAGACTACTGTTAATGGCGGTGCTACTGCTACTGCTACTTCTGACGGCAAGACTTCAACTGTAAACGGCGTTAATCTGAATGAGATTGCTGATAACAACACAGCTGACCTTATGAAGCTTGATGACGGCACTAAGCTTGTTATTGACAATACAGGTGTTATCAGCCATGTTTCCAAGAACGGAACAGTTACAAAGGTTGCTACCATTGACGGCTGGGCAGGAACCGATGACGGTTCTGCAGCAGGAACTATTACCACCAAAGTAGGCATTACTACAGCTAAGTATGAGCCTGCTTCTCAGGGTGAAGTTACACTCGTTGAACCCAAGGCAGTTTCTATGTCTAACTCCAACAACTATGCGACTGCTCCTCTGACATACACCGATAACATCACTCTGCAGGCAGGTGCAAGAACCAAGGATTCCGTAAACTTCACATTCCAGTACAGCACAGGCGGTCTCGGCGACCTTAAGGCTAACATGAACTGCTCTGCAAGAGCTGACGGTCTTGGTACTGCGGGTCTGTCCCTCAAGACTCAGAAATCCGCTAACTACGCTATCGACAGAATCGATAACGCTATCAACAAGGTTTCCATGG
>CAZGAZ010000114.1:0-9422 GCA_964523835.1 uncultured Ruminococcus sp. | reverse complement strand
TTACTTGGTGAAGCTATTGCAAGATGACTGCCAAAGGTTGAGATAACTTTTCTGCAGCATTTTTCATGTGCATTTTCAAGTTCCCCGGCATACTTGTTTATCATATCATCTTTGAATTGCCAACGCTCCTTTGAAAGGGTATCCCATTTTTCATAGTAATTCATTTTCTGTTTCATAAAAATCCCTCCTTTATTTTGCAAAATAATTCTGCCCCTTGACATATAAAGCAATCCGATATATTTGCACTAAATATATTGTATCATATATTTCAGAACTTGTTAATATTTATGAATATTTTGATTTTGCCTCTGTCAGTCCTTTCCCCCATAAGCAACAGCGTCCGCCTGAAACTGCAGGCCGTTTTCACCGCCCATGTGAGCGAAATTTGTCTGTATCGACTTTCTCGCAGGATAGTGCCCCTTGAACCTTTCCTTGATGACCTTTTCCATTATCGGGATATTCCACACATCTCTGAATAAGCAGTCCATCTGCACCACATTTTCAAGGGTCAGCCCGAACAAAGCCAGCCTCTTTTCCATTTCATCAAACGCCCCGTTTACCTGTTCCTCCACCGAACCGCCCACATTGCCCACGCAATAGCTTAAATAATAAAAATCCCCCGCCTTGACAACCCCCGAGTGCGCCCATTCCTCGTTTACGTCTTTCCTGATTATCCCGCTCATTTTCGTTCTCCTTTAAACTTGTGACATTTATATTTCTTCACTGAATATATTTTACCATATATTTCAGAATTTGTCAATATTTATGAATAATATTTTGTGACATATCAAAGGCACTGCCGCAATATCTCACTTGTGCAGCAAATCAAAATTTACAGCAACACTTTTTATTCACATAAATTTTACAAACAAAGCTCTGCATTTGCTTGCAAACCTTTTCAAACGGGGATATAATTATTATAAAGGAGTGTGAACGAAATGACGAATACAGCAGAAGTACACGTAGCAATAGACCCGGAGATCAAAGAAAAAGCGGAAACAATCCTGGAGCAGGTCGGTATCACGCCCGCAGAAGTCATTCGTATGCTTTACAGCAGAATAATAAAAGAACAGAAAATACCTTTTGAACCGTGCCTCCCCGCCCCGAAAATCCTCTTTGAGGGGAGTATGACAAGAGAGGAAATAGACAGGGAGCTGCAAAAGGGCATAGATTCCATTGAGGCAGGCAGAACATATACCTTAGAAGAAAGTGAAAAAATGTTTGCCGAGTTTAAAGCAGCTCTATCCGAGGAGTACGGAATATGAGTAAAAAATATGAGGTTATCATAACTTCCGAAGCCCAGAGCGATATTCAGAACATTTATTCATATGTAGCCGTTACACTCAAAGAGCCAAGGATCGCCGATAAGCTTACAGCCCGAATTTACAAAGCAGCTTATTCCCTCGACTTCAGCCCCGAACGCCACCCAGTCGTAGATTGGGAGCCATGGCACAGCAGAAACATCCGCAAATTCCCGGTAGGAAAATCGAAGTTGACCATGAACTGTTTAAAGTGCAGATCGTCAGGATATTTCACGGCGGACAGAACGTTGAAGCGATTGTCGGCAGCGAAACTGATGATTGATCTCACTTCTCCCGTAACTTCCATAAAAATACCATACATATTTTCCGAACACACAGGTCAAATCCCTTATAACCAAAACGACCGTACAAGCCCACGCCTGTACGGTCGTTTTCATTATGCCTGTCCTTAATCTTTCCCTTTCCTGATCTCTTCCATATACCCGGCAGTTATAATGCCCGAGGGCAGGGCGACAATGGCTATCCCCACAAAGGACGAGACCATAGTCACCATACGGCCGATAGTCGATATGGGATAAATGTCGCCGTAGCCCATGGTAGTAAGACTGACCGTAGCCCAGTATACAGCCGCAAAGAAATTATCGAACGTATCCGGCTCAACATTGAAAATGATAAGAGCGCAAACAAGAATATACGCCGAGGCAAGCACGCACACCGCCAGAAGCGGCTCTTTCTGCTTCTTTATCACACCGGCAATAACGGCAATGCTTTTGGAATATCTTACGAATTTGAATACCCTGAACGTGCGCATAAGGCGGAGGAGCTTCAGTATCTTGAACCCCGATGTCACTATGCTGAAGGTCGGAAGAATGGCCAAAAGGTCGATCAAGGCCATTGGCGTAAAGGGATAAATGAAAAACAGCCGCACCTTTCCCACACCGCCCAGCTTATGATCCGCCGTAATAAGGCGCAGCAGATAATCGATCACAAAAATGCCCGCAGTTATGTAGTCCAGCACTGTAAATAAAGAGTTTGTCGCCTTGAAAGCCAGCGGGATAAGGCTCACCACAATTGTACTCATCATGGTAACATCATAGACCCTGCTTGGTATGTCGCTTCCGTCCGAAAGCTCTATGACCTCAAAAATTCTTTTTCTTATCTCACTAAACCGATTACTCATTTTTTTACCTCCCGCTGATCTGTTGTCCGCACCAAAGGTACTCTGAAGCTTAGGGGGGTACCGCTGACTTTCAAACTTGCACCTGCCCGCCGATAATTTTTCCGTGTCCCGTAACGCTTCCCGTCAATATCTATGGATAAGCTGCCCCATAAAACACCCAAAGCCGTGCAGGCAAACATCACCCGCACGGCAGAGCATTCCGATATATCTGTAAATTTTCGGGTGAACCGAGGTTTTATATCATGTGTATCTTATTTTCACTGTCGGAATTTTTCCCGTCAATGCCGTATTTCCTGTTACGCCTTTTCTCAAAGAACTTGGGCGCAACCTTGGGGAACATAGCGTAGGTCAGTACATCCTCCTCCTGCTCCAGCCACTCTGCGCATTCCTCCCGCAGCTTGTCAAGCTCGGGCTCTAAAAGGTCGGCAGGACGGCACTCTATAGCCTCCTCGCCCTTTAAAATGGACTTGCGGAATGCGGGGTCTATGGGCGTGGGGGTCTTGCCGTATTTGCCCGCCACAATGTCCTTGAACTCCTTTGTGACCATGGCATATCTCTCGCCCTTTATAACGTTGAACACAGCCTGCGAACCCACTATCTGAGACGAGGGCGTTACAAGCGGGATATTTCCTGCGTCCGCACGAACTCTGGGCACTTCCCTGAGCACTTCCTCGAATTTGTCCTCCTTGCCTGCCTGTTTAAGCTGACTGAGCAGATTGGAGAGCATTCCTCCGGGCACCTGATATATCAGCGCATTTGCGTCCGCCGCCAAAACCTTGGGGTCAAGCAGCCCGCTGTCCAGATACTTCTTCCGCAGCTTCATAAAATAATCACGGATAGACGTAAGCTTAACAAGGTCAAGCCCCGTGTCATACTCCGTCCCCTGAAGCGCAGCAACCATGGACTCTGTGGGGGTGTGGGACGTGCCGTGAGCCAGCGGCGACATAGCCGTGTCCACAGCGTCGCAGCCGTTCTCTATCGCCTTTAAAAGGCACATTGAGGCAAGCCCCGAGGTATAGTGAGTATGCAGCTGCACGGGAATTTTTATATTGGCTTTAAGCGCCTTTACAAGGCTGCCCGCACGGTAAGGGGTCAGCAAAGCCGCCATGTCTTTAAGACAAATGGAATCCGCTCCCTCTTCCTCGCACTGCTTTGCATACTGTACAAAGTAGTCATCCGTGAAAATATCACCCAGCGTAAAGCTTATGGCGACCTGCGCATGCGCCCCCTCTTTCTTGGCGGCGGAAATAGCCGTCTTAAGGTTTCGGATATCGTTGAGAGCGTCAAAAATACGGATAATATCCATGCCGTTGGCAACAGTCTTCTGCACGAAATATTCCAGTACATCATCCGCATAATGGCGGTAACCCAGCATATTCTGCCCTCTGAAAAGCATTTGCAGCTTGGTGTTGGGCATAGCCTTGCGGATAGTCCGCAGCCTCTCCCACGGGTCCTCATCAAGGAATCTTATGCAGGAATCAAAGGTAGCCCCGCCCCATACCTCGGCGGAATAATAGCCTATCTTATCCATTTCCTGCATTATGGGCAGCATTTCATCAATGCTCATACGGGTAGCGATAAGGGACTGATGAGCGTCTCTGAGCACCGTCTCGGTAATTTTAACCTTAGCCATTTTTACAGTGCCTCCTTTACGCAATGGTGGCAAGAACAGTATCGGAATTGACCGTTTCGCCCTTCTTGACTGTAATGGAGGTCACCTTGCCCGCACAGGGGGCAACAATGTCATTCTCCATTTTCATAGCCTCCAGCACAATAATGACCTGACCCGCAGAAACCGTATCTCCCACATTCACCTTAACATCAAGGATATTCCCCGACATAGGCGCTTTAACGGGAGTCCCATCACCGGCAGAAGTTGCAGCCGCAGATGTTGCAGCCGCAGGAGCAACAGCAGGCGCAGCAGCCGCAGGAGCGGAAGCAGCCGCAGCAGGTGCAGCGCCTGCGCCGACTTCTTCAACCGCAACGTCATAGGATTTTCCGTTCACCGTAATATTAAATCTTTTCATATTATATCAGCCTTTCGGATAATTTTTTAATGAGGAAAAAATAAATTCTAGCCTCTAGCCTTCTAACCTCTAGCCTCTAGATTATACTGTGCTTTTTGGGAAGTCTCTTGTTAAGCCGCTTGCCTGCAGAAATTTCCACAGCGGAAATGACCATGCTGCGTGCTTCGCTTTCGCTTACCACCTCGTCAACAGCGCCCTTTTCGGCAGCGTCAAAAGCGGAGCCTAAAGTCTCGCAGTATTCCTTGACCAGTTCATTTCTTGCAGCAGCAAGATCCGCCGCACCTTTAAGCCTGTCATGCCACAGAAATTCCACCGCAGCCTCGGGCGCCATGGGAGATATTACCGCCGACGGCAGTGCGAAAACAGCGTCCGCACCCGTGTTCTTCCCTGCCAGCGCAACAAATACGCTGCCGCTTGCATTTCCCGTAATAAGGGCTATCTTAGGCGCAGTCGCCTCCGCATAAGCCCCCGCAAGCTTCATGAAATTCCTTGCGCCGCAGCCGCAGGAGTTGTCCGCCCCCTCGCAGTCTATGACCGTGATAATGGGCAGTCCGTATGCGTCGCACAGCCTTACGAATCTTGCTATCTTGGAGAAATCGCAGCCGCAGAGCTTTTTGTTATTTTCACCCTTTTTGCCCGCCGTAACTATCCCCGCAGCAGCGCCGCCCACAGTGCAAAGGTAAGTCCCCGAAGCGCCGCCGAACAGGGGAGAGATCTCCGTCAGCGAATCTGCGTCCGCCAAAGACAACGCCGCTTCCTCGGGGCTGTCAAAAGCCGCTTTTCCGCTGTCCGCATAATCAAATTCGGGAGCAGCCGAAAGATTGTTCAGCGGCATCAGCGAAAGATAAGTCCGCACCTTCTCGAAAGCCTCGTCAATATCCCCCGCAATGTCGGATATAAGCCCCTTTTCGGCAGCCGTCTGCGCACTGCTGTCATCGCTTGCCTCGGCGTAAAGCTCTCCGTCCCCCGTCATTACCGTGTAATCCGCAGAAAGCGCCGTCAGCGCCATGCACCCCGAGCAAACTCCCGCCACCACCGATACCGTGGGCACTACCCCGGAAAGATTGGCAAGAGCACCCATTATCTCGCTGTAAGCGTTAAGAGCGGCAGCGCCGTCCTCCACAAACGCACCCTTAGAGTCATAGACCCCTATCACAGGCACGCCGCCCCTTGCGGCAAGCTCCAGCAGCCTGCAGATTTTTTCCGAATGCTCCCTGCTGACAGCGCCGCCCATAACCTTGCTGTCCTGAATAAAGGCATAAGCAGGGCTGCCGTTCACCAGACCGTAGCCCGTCACCACTCCGGCATTTGCTTTAGCGCCATTCGCTTTAGCGGAAACAGCCGAACCTATCTCGGTAAATTTCCCGTCGTCGAACAGTGCGGCAAGCCGCTTCGCCGCAGGACTGTCGGATTTATTGGCAGTATATTCTGCGAATCTTTTCTGCTGACCTTCAGTCATCATAAAAAGCTCCTCCGTTCCAAAAACAAATTATTCCAATTTTAATTATACAACATTTGCCCGAAAGTTACAAGACCATTCGGGCAATTTTTTTTAATTTTTCTGTTTTTTAAAATTTATTTAATATTTTGTACACATTGTAAAAATTTCATTTCAAGATAATCCTCGCCTGCATATCCGCATATTTTGCATATTGGTGCGGGTATGATATAAATTGAACAGACCGCACAACAATACAGTCAATGCAAACCGCTTTCCGTGAAATCAACTTTTAAGAATTTACCGCCGTTCCTGTTTTTTCACAGATAAAAACGGCTGTATCATGGGAAAATTTTGTAAATTTCTTATAACGGTTTCATACGGTTCATTTTTCAAAATGACAAGAGGCGCTTTTTTGCAATCCTCAATAAATAATCCTATTCCTTTGTCAACGCATAAGGCGTTTTTTATCTGCAAAATTATTTTTTTATCCGTTACGGGCCTTAGCAAAGTAACATTACACAATTCGGGATTCCAAACCGCATTCCAGTCAACAGCAGGTTTATCGGGAGACAGTTCACCTATCCAGTCCCGCTCCCATTCATTGTAAACGTCAAAAGGATTCAGCCTTTTAGCCCTGTCAAAATTTGAAGCTTCCGGCGGCATTATCTCGGCATTGATAAATACCCGGCTGCGTTCTTTTCCCATACCGAATAAACCCTTGCCGTCAAGAATTCTCATTACCTCCTCCATGGAATCTAACCAGCGTGAAATTTCATTTTCATCACAATTTATATTATCGAAGCACTGCTCAAACATTTTGGCAGCATCACCGAAATATTCATCATATCCAAAGCCGCAGTAAGGCGAATCGGCATACGACCATTTAAGCTGTGAGTATGCGTTGTCATAATCGTCGGAAGCTGCCGCAAGTTTTTCAAGCACCTCATAGGACAAAGCCGATATACATGGCGTACCCACCTCTATCATCACCAAGGTGCAGTAATAAAAGTGCTCATTATGTTCTTTGAAAAGTGATCGGAAGCTTTTCTCTGCGGCTTCAAGCAATGGCATAATAATATAATTTTTATCTGTCATATACCGATATCTCCCTTTGTTAAGCGTGCATACAAGAAACAATAGGCAGGAAGCATCCTGCCGCTTGCCTCTTTTCGGTCTATCACAGTCCCTCTGGATTATTCCTGATAAATCTCCAGCTGTCCTCGCACATTTCCTCAATGCCTCTCTGCGCTTCCCAGCCCAGCTCTGCCTTTGCCTTTGCGGGATCGGCATAGCACTCCGCAATATCTCCCGCACGTCTGGGCTTGATGTCGTAGGGTATTTCCACGCCGCTTGCTTTTTCAAAAGCTGTTACTACATCCAGCACCGAGCTGCCCTTGCCCGTGCCCAGATTCCATATGCCGACGCCCGTCATGGTGCGCAGCTTTTCAATGGCCTTAACGTGCCCCAGAGCAAGGTCGACAACATGGATATAATCTCTTACCCCCGTGCCGTCGGGCGTGGGATAGTCGTTGCCGAAAACGCCCAGCCTCGGCAGCTTGCCCACAGCCACCTGCTGAATATAGGGCATAAGATTGTTGGGAATGCCGTTGGGATTCTCCCCAAGCTTGCCGCTCTTGTGTGCGCCTATGGGGTTGAAGTACCGCAGCAGCGCAATGCTCCACTCCTTGTCCGACACATAAATATCCTGCAAAATATTTTCGATCATCAGCTTTGTAGAGCCGTAAGGGTTAGTCGTTGAAAGGGGAAAATCCTCCTTTATGGGCACGCTTTTGGGCGAGCCGTAAACCGTTGCCGAGGAGCTGAAAACGATCCTCCTGCAGCCGTGCTTTCTCATTTCGTCGCATAAAATAAGCGTTCCCGTGATATTGTTGTGATAATATTCAATGGGCTTCTGAACCGACTCGCCCACTGCCTTGAAGCCTGCAAAGTGGATAACGGAGTCGATATTGTTTTCGGTAAAAATTTTCGCCACAGCTTCCCTGTCCAGCAGAGAATTTTCGTAAAATTTAAAGTCCTTTCCGCTAAGCTCTTTAATGATCTCCAGCGCTCTGGGTTTGGAATTGGAAAAATCGTCAACCACTACAATTTCCTCTCCTGCGCCCAGCAGCTCCACACAGGTATGAGAGCCGATATAGCCTGCTCCGCCCGTTACAAGTATAGCCATAAATTTATCCTCCTGTTAATTGTTGATACGCCGCCCTTTCGGGTTCGGTAAACAGTAATTTATAACATTATAACATTTTTTGGTTAATCGCTGCAAATTCTTTTGTAACTTTTTTGTTAAAATTTTTCAGGCAACGCCCCACAAAAACCTTGCAAAGCATTAAAAAATAATGTATAATAAAAATATGAATCAATAAATATTTTTATCCGGAAGGACAATGTATGGTGTACGAACATATTAATTATAACGATATAAATGATATTCTTAAACTTCTCAGAGGTGAATATCCTCTGATTATTTCACAATATGATTGCGGAGAGCCGCTTCCTACAGCTACCGATAGAGTTTTACGTGAATACATATATAAGAACTCAAATAAAAATGATTTTCAACAGGCATTACTTGAACTTTTAAACAGCTCTGCAGCTGATGTGTATTTATCGCTGGTGTATTTTGACTACTGTTTATATTTTGAGCAGGAAGGAAAGGCGAAGTTTGCGATTGATAAGGAATTATTCATACCATTAATTAAAAACAGTATTAATCGGCATTTAAAAGAAATGCAAGATCAAATTGTGTTTGTTGACGGTACTGTTAAACCACAACCAATAAAACGAATTAAAATATTGAATGCATGGTATGAAAAAGAATTTGGATTTAATATTTTACGAAATGAAATAAAAGATTAAACGTGGATGATTTTGAAAATATTTCATTATATTTATATTTCACATATAGCCCGAAGCTCGTGTTTATTTTGTGACATTGCCTTTTTGGGCTGTCGGAGAATGTGTGTTCGGCTTTGATAATTCGGCAATATAAAAAAACGAACACCCTTGACGGATGTTCGGACTTGGTTGAATATGGTGAGCCATTGGGGATTTGAACCCCAGACCCCCTGATTAAAAGTCAGATGCTCTGCCGGCTGAGCTAATGGCTCGCATTTCAACGCTTTATTATTATATCAAAACATAACGGATTTGTCAAGTGCATTTGAGGAAATTTTTGCAAATTTACAAAATGTTAATTATTATATAATATCGGATTTATTATTTTGTATAGATTGCAGTATGATTTGCCGAGAGCGGCTTTGTTCCACTTGCCACGCCGAGGAATTGTCGCTGCTTCCCCTACTGCACCGAGGAGCTGCTTTGTTCCCCCTCAAACGCCGCTGGGCTGTGCTCTCCCTCAAACGCCGGGATGCTGTAACTTTTTGCATACTGTGATTGAGTTTTGAAATGCGTTTATTTGTCGGTAAATGTGACTTTATTTGCGGAATGCTTGACGTTGTTAACGACTGTAAGTTGCCGACCAAAGGGACAACCTC
>CAZGAZ010000113.1:0-9520 GCA_964523835.1 uncultured Ruminococcus sp. | reverse complement strand
CATACTGTTTTTGTACTGCTGTTCATATTTTTTCTTCCTCCATAAATAAAAAATCACTCTGACTTTCATCAGAGCGGCTATGCTTTTCTCGGTAAACCAAAAATCCCTTTTGAACAATTGTCCAAAAGGGATTGACAAAAACGGAATAATGTGGTAAAATAACATTAGTTTTAACTGGTTATTCCAGTAAAAAACATCTTGAGTTCCACCTCATTGTTATACGAATATTTCTGCCTTGAGTGAAATTTTATGTATGTGTTCCATCATCTTAATGTTTTTACGGATAAAATCCCATTGTTGTTCTGGACACATTACTTTGACCATCATACCGCCTACAGAACCTGCTTCTCTTGCGGTAATATCGCCGTTGTAGCCGTTCTTAAGGTTTACGCCAACCTCGTTGGCTGCTTCCATCTTGAATCTTTCGAGGGTCTCTCTGCCCTGTGCAGTAAGGTTATCACTTTTCATTTTAATTAGCTCCTTTTATTTTGTTATTTTTAGCGGTAACGTTTTTTTAACGTTTTTCCGCTGCGGGTTTGCAATAATATTATGTGAGGGCCATTTGAGTTTATTAATAGAAATTATTGCTACAAGTGGCAAGAAATGATTTTATGAAGATGTATCTTAATAATAGTACAGCTGTTATATAATACAGTTTTTTCCAATAAATAAATTTCAGTTTTTTAACGGAGGAATCCCCAATGTATGATTGCCGAATGAATATCAGCCTTATCGGCAGCCCCTGTGAGGCTTTTGAAATTATTAAAAATACGGCTTTTCCCGAACATTTTGCTTTTGCTGTAAGCGAATACGTCAGCACCACGGACTGCGATATTTCACAGGCGCATATTGTTGTTGCAAATACAGATGAGATTGAGAGAGAAAAATTATACAAATTTATAGATGAAAATAAAAAAGACAGCGCTGCTGTTATATTGATAGGCAGCAAGGAGGATATCACGTTTGATGAAAGTTCTCCGGAATGGATATATGATATATGGTGGACTCCTCTCAGCAAGGCGGAAATAACATTCCGCTTCGGAAAGCTGACAAAAGAATGCAAGGACAGGGCTGACAGCAGACTCACTTCCCAATATCTGGACAAGACTATCAACACAATTCCCATACTGGTGTGGTACAAGGATAAGAACGGCATTCACCACAAGGTAAACGACACCTTCTGCCGCACGGTGGGCAAGCCCCGTGAACAAGTAGAGGGCAGGGAGCATGCATACATATGGAATGTTTCGACCGACGACCCGGGAGTAGAAGCGTGCGCAGTGTCCGACCGTGCCGTTATGGAGGGCGGGGAAACGGTAATAAACGAAGAGGTCGTACAGGCAGGCGAGGAGACTTTGCTGCTGACCACGTATAAATCACCCCTTTACAATCCCGACGGCAGCGTTATGGGCACAGTGGGCGTGGGTATCGACATTACCCGTGAGAGGGCTTATCAGCAGGAAATAATCAGTAAGAACAGAACACTCGAAAAGATATTCTCCGCTGTGGACTGCGGTATCATTTACCATACCTTTGACAGCGGAAAAATAATCAGCATTAACCGTGAAGCCTTGAATATCCTGGGGTACGAATCGGTGGAAGAGATCATTGACGACGGCTTTATGCTTATTTCTCCCTCGGTTATCGAGGAGGACAGGGCTGCACTATCAAAAGCCATAAATTCCCTTAAAAAAGAAGGCGACACCTCAAGCTCAGAGTATCGGGTACGCCATAAAAACGGCGATCTGCGGTATGTAACGGGCAGCTTCAAGCTGCTGCGGGAAAACGGCGAGCTTTTCTGTCAGCGGTTTTTGCTGGATATAACCGATCAGAAAATGCAGGAAAAGGAAAACGACCGCCGTCATAACGAGCTTATAAAAGCTATAAGCATTGACTACAATCTTCTTTTATATGTTGACCTGAAAAAAGACACAAACCGTCTGCTGCGGGTACTCAGCAATGGCGGTCTTTCTTACAACAGCTGCTTTAAGAATGAAGACCCTTTCAGCAAGGGTATGGAGCGGTACATAAATATGTATGTGGCCGAGGACGACAGAGAGCTTATACGCAGCACGGTCATGGACGGCGGACTTAAAAGAGAGCTGGCGGACAGACAGTTTCTGTATGTGCACTACCGTATAACTCAGAACGGCGAAGATCAGTATTACGAGCTTAAAGCGGTAAAGCTCAGCGACTGGGGCAAAAGCAGTGAAGAGGGCGTTGTAATAGGCATTCACTCGGTGGACGAGGAAACCAGGAGAAAGCTGGAGCAGCAGAGGCTGCTGGAGGACGCTCTTCAAAGAGCCGAGCACGCCAGCGCCGCCAAAAGTATATTTTTGTCAAATATGTCCCATGATATACGCACTCCCATGAATGCCATTATCGGCTTTACCAACCTTTCCCTTACCCATATTGACGACAGGGAGCGTGTGCAGCAGTATTTAGGCAAGATAATGACCTCGGGCAAGCACCTGCTAAACCTTATAAATGATGTGCTGGATATGAGCAGAATAGAAAACGGCAGGCTTACCACAGAGGAAACCGTTTGCAGCCTTCCGGAAATACTTACCGATCTTTCGGATATTCTCACGGAGGATATCAAGGCTAAGAATATCACCTACACTGTGGATTCGGGCGATCTTGTTCACAAGCTAATTTACTGCGACAGACTGCGGCTCAATCAAGTTCTGCTGAATATTGTCAGCAATGCGGTAAAATACACAGAAAGCGGCGGAAGCGTTTCCCTTGCTGTAAAGGAACGCAGCGGTGAGGCTGCCCCGGAATGTGCAGAGTATGAATTTATTGTAACCGACACGGGTATCGGCATGAGCGAGGAATTTATAACCCATATTTTTGAGCTGTTCTCCCGTGAGCGGAACACCACCGCCAGCGGCATTCAGGGAACGGGTCTCGGAATGGCGATAACCAAAAGCATTGTGGATATGATGGGCGGCAAGATAGACGTTCGCAGCAAGCAGGGTGAGGGCACAAAGATCACCGTTATCTTCTCCTTTAAAACCGCCCCCGAGGAAGAATATGACGGAGCGGGCAAGGGCGCAGATTCGGAAAATTCCCTGCCTACGGGACGTATCCTTTTAACGGAGGACAACGAGCTTAATCAGGAAATAGCCTCGGATATTCTAACCGATGCAGGCTTTACGGTGGAAATAGCCAATAACGGCAGAGAAGCCATTGACATGCTGCTGACAGCCTCCGCAGGCTATTACAGGCTTATTCTTATGGATGTGCAAATGCCTGTGATGAACGGGCTGGAGGCGACCAGGGCAATAAGAGCGCTCCACGACCAAAGCAGGGCAAATATCCCCATAATCGCCATGACCGCAAATGCCTTTGAGGACGACCGCAGGGAGGCTTTCAGCGCAGGTGTAAACGGACATATCCCAAAGCCTGTTGATGTAGATGTGCTGATGAAAGCGATAGAATCGGCAACTTGAGCTGCTGTCGGTGAATAAGGACGTAAGAAAGGAATGGATCAGATGAAAAAATGCTTATATTGCAATAAACCGCTGTATTTAAAAACCGACCCCTATGTTAGAGAATACAGAAAAAAGGATTTTCCGTATGCTTTTTATTGCAGTAGGTGCAATAAATGCTTTGTAAACATTGAAAAAAAACAAAGCAAGGCAATAAGAATATTGTACTACATTATATGCTTAATGCTTTTTTCAGTATTTTTCTTTTTGAACGGGCTGAACAGCGGAGAAGAATTATTATTGTGTCTTGCCTTAATTATTTGTATTTTCGGGCTTGATGATATACTGAATTCAATATTTACGGGCTGCATGGTTGAATGTAACTGTGAAAACAATTTTCAGCCTATTCTTAATAAGTCGAATTACATAATGAATGTATCTAACATAAAAAAGGTCCGCAGTATTCCGACCGGTCGTTTCAATGCACGGCTTAAAACTGATACGGAACTTATTCCGATATTGGTAAATGATATTGAGTTTTCTCCCGATTTAATTAAAGTGCATTTTTATATTTCGGATGATCTTACGGTCACAAGTGAACAGTTAACATCGGTCAATTCCCTTATTTTACATGGGAAAAAAGAATTATTTGAGGGCGTTGTAAGTAAGAATTATACCGATAATGTGCCGGAATAATGGTTGGTGCTTTTGCAACAAACATAATTTCTAATCGACATAAGAAACTAAGCGCCTCTCCCCTATCACTCACTATAATAGTTACAGAAACAGCAAAAACCGTCCGCCCCGCATATGGGACGAACGGTTTATATTTTTTCATTTTGAAGTCACTGATCTGTAGTCCGGAACAGCCGCAGACAAACAAGCAAATCAGCAGGTTAATCAGCCATTGCCCTTTGCCATTGCCGCAACCTCTGCCGCAAAATCGTCTGCCTTCTTCTCGATTCCCTCGCCTCTCTCGAAACGAATGAACTTCGCAACCTCGATCTTGCCGCCCAGAGCCTTAGCCTCGCTTGCAACATAGCTGCCGACATTTACCTTGTCGTCCTTGACATAAGCCTGCTCTAAGAGGCAGTTCTCGCTGTAGTACTTGCCAACCTTGCCCTCGGCGATCTTTGCTCTTACCTGCTCGGGCTTGGAAGCCATTTTGGGATCCTCTGCCATCTGAGCCATGATAATGGTCTTTTCGTTCTCCAGAACAGAAGCGGGAACAGCATCACGGTTAAGGTATGCGGGATTCATAGCCGCTACCTGAAGTGCGCAGTTCTTTCCGGTCTCGAAAACCTTGTCTGCGGGCAGGTCGGTATCCAGCTGAACCATTACGCCAATGCTGCCGCCACCGTGAACATAGGGAACAAGTGTGCCCTCCAGTCTCTCAAAACGACGGATTACCATATTCTCACGGATCTTGATGAACAGATCCTGCAAGGTCTCCTCAACGCTCTTGTCGCCGCCGCTGATAGTGCATGCCTTAAGAGCCTCAACGTCTGCGGGGTTCTTTTCGATAACGGTCTTTGCCACAGCGTTTACAAATGCCTTGAACTCTTCGTTATTGGCAGCAAAGTCTGTCTCGATATTTACCTCGACAACTGCGCCCACATTGCCCTCAACAACCGCTGTAACAATGCCCTCTGCAGCAACTCTGCCGCTCTTCTTTGCCTGTGTTGCAAGACCCTTTTCACGGAGAAGCTGTACAGCCTTTTCTCTGTCGCCCTCTGCCTCTTCAAGAGCCTTTTTGCAGTCCATCATGCCTACGCCTGTGGACTTCATCAAATCTTTTATTTCCTGCGGTGATATCTTTGCCATTTTTTATTTCCTCCTAAAAAAATTATTTCCAATTTGTTTTTGTGTTATTCTAAACTGATCGGGTGAATATTTATAAATTTATAATTTCGCAAAGCGATATTCAATTTTACAAACAGAAAGCTATAGATATTGCTTTATTATTTCAAAGTTCTTTTCTACAGCCAAACTTCCGTCCAATAAAATTATCTGACACTGCAATTGTTTTTGCCACTCGTCATGCTTTGATTTGCTTCTCATATTTATATCGCCATTATCATAAGAAGCTGCCCAATCAAGAAATTCCCGGTGGCTTTCGTACATATCTCCGCCCAAATCGACCCGACTTCCGAAACGCTCCCGTTCTCTTTTCTTCAATCTGTCAATTCGTATTGCGGTATCTGTTGCTACACGAATGGCTACTGAAAAGAAAGGTATCAGCTCATCACCCCAACCGACAAGTGAACCGGAAATAACTGCCTTGTCATGTCTTTCAATATCATTTTTCATCAAGGCAATTCTTTCAGAAGTATTTCTTTTGATTTGAAAGGGCGGATCTGTTTCTTCCCAGAAATAATCATCCGTATCCATGAAAAAATATCCTGCTTTATCACTAATAAACCTGCCTATAGTAGAAGTTCCGGAACCGGATGCGCCATATATATGAATGACCTGCTTATCCACGGTTCTTACCTCCTTCACATACAGACCTGTATGATACCGTAATTATTTTGAGAACACGCCGAACGGAATAAAATTATATTCCAAAATCAAGGCAGACATTGGGTGTCTGCCTTGTCCGTCTGCTATTTGGATTATTCAGCGTTAGCCTCGTCAGCCTCTGCCTCTTCGTCCGCCTCTGCTGCGGCAGCCTCGGCAGCCTGCTGCTCGCCCTGTCTGCCCTCAATGATAGCGTCAGCCATTGCGCCTGCTATGAGCTTAACTGCTCTGATAGCGTCGTCATTGCCGGGGATAACATAGTCAGCGTCATCGGGATCGCAGTTGGTGTCCACGATAGCTACTACGGGAATACCCAGCTTCTTAGCCTCGGATACAGCGATCTTTTCTTTTCTGGGGTCAACGATAAAGAGCGCTCCGGGGAGCTTCTTCATCTCCTTGATACCGCCAAGATATTTTTCAAGTTTCTCGATCTCCAGCTCCAGCTTTACAACTTCCTTCTTAGGAAGCAGGTCGAAAGTGCCGTCCTCCTGCATGGTGTGAAGCTGTGCCAGTCTTGCAACTCTTCTCTGAATGGTCTTGAAGTTGGTCATCATACCGCCGAGCCATCTTGCGTTTACATAGTAAGCGCCCGCTCTGGTAGCCTCTTCCTTAACGGAATCCCCTGCCTGCTTCTTTGTACCTACAAAGAGAACATTCTCGCCGTTTTCAGCAACGCTTCTGATGAATGCATATGCCTCATCAAGCTTTCTAACGGTTTTCTGCAGGTCGATGATGTAGATGCCGTTTCTTTCGGTGAAGATGTAAGGAGCCATTTTAGGATTCCATCTTCTTGTCTGGTGACCGAAGTGCACTCCTGCTTCAAGGAGCTGCTTCATTGATACTACGCCCATTTTAATTTCCTCCCGGTTATTATGCCCGCTTATGGGGCTTTAATTTATCCTCCGCCGCACCTTTTTGCCCGCTTATAACCGCTGTGCCTCACCCAAAAATCGGCATATACACACAGCAGCACCGCAAGCGGAAAGCCTCGGCGTGCGAATTACCTTGATATTATACCATATTTAAACAAAAAATGCAAGTATCATTTTCCACTTAATCAAACAGATTTTCATCATCTTTTTTGGGCATTTTGCACAATCTTTTATTATTTACACTTACAAGCACCGTGTCCTCACCTATTTTTTTAATATCCGAAATTCCGATAACAATGTCCTCCTCCTTACCCATAAGCCCCAGAAGCCGTGCCCTGCCGCAGATTATAAGACTTGTGACCGTCCCTGTATCGCAGTCTATTTCAAGATCGTCCACATATCCAATTCTTGAACCGTCCTCCACATTAATGACCTCAAGATCACGAAGCTCCGAAAAAGTACATTTCATAAAAAAGCCTCCCCAAAAGCGTTGAGTAACAAACCGACCGCAGGCTTTACCCTGCTGCGGGCGAGAAAAGTCGCCGCCCGCAGCCATTTGTACGATTACCAATGCACAAAATTTTAAAGCAATACGGTCGGTGTTTCCTTAAAAATTAATGGCAGGAATTTGCAGCTGCATTTTCCCGCCATCGTCTGCTATGTAATTTTATTCCTGGGGTTCCTTTTTTATTCCGAAAATTATACGGAAAATTCCTGCCAGAAGCTTGGGGCTTTTCACCACTACCATTTTCATAAAAGATCACCTCAAAAATTTTCGGTTCGGCAGATTTTGCCGCCTTTCATATACTATTCCGCAAACACCGGTTTTGACACAAATTCCGGGGGATTTTATTATCCGGACAGTTATTATGTAAACTATTCTTAACATTTTTGCCCGAAAATGTCATCCTAACTTTCTTGTAAATAACGCTCGTTATGATATAATTAAAATAGATGACATAATTTTCTAAAACATGTGATAAAAAAATTGCCCCTGACACCATTGACATACTTTTACAGGTATACTATAACTTTATAAGGTATCGGCACAGACCGACAAAATATTACATAAAAAGGGGTAAGTTAAAATGATTTCCGATGTTCTCGTGGTTTTGGCGCTTATTTCATGGGTGTATGCAGTGGTGTTTGGCATAATTTGGAAAAAGCAGGATGAGGAATTAATTAATTTCCTCAATTCCAACAGAACCAGGCTAAGGTCGGGAGAACGCTGCGAATTCAAAGGAAATTAATATACTTTTAATACGCCTTTGGTGCGGTACTCCTACTGCTGTTCGGTTCTTGTTATGACCTTTACCAGAAGCAGCGCCCTGCATCGGATTCGATAAATGAACGTGTTATCTGCACTCTGCTGACCCTGCTTGGGGGCTGGTGGGGATTTCCCTGGGGACCTATTTATTCCATAAAGTCTTTTGTTGACAATATCTCCCCTCAGCAGATAACCGTTTACGACCTTTTCAACCAAAGCTGAAAATAAGGAGAATTTTATGAGCAAGATCGTCTTTTTCTGCATTCCCGCCCATGGGCACACGAACCCCACATTGGGGGTGATAGAGGAACTGGTTAAGCGGGGGCATGAGGTGTGGTACTATTCTTACAGCCCTTTCCGTGAGAAGATAGAAGCACGGGGAGCAAAATTCATAGCCTGCGACGATTACGACACCGAGCAGAAATTGGACGCAAAGTCCGCAACAAGGCTCGGCAAGGATCTGGCGTTTTCCACTCATGTTCTTGTGGAGACAACCCTTGCGCTGGGCGATATGGTAATGCAGCAAATGCAGGAGCTCAGGCCCGACTGCATTGTGGCGGATTCCATGGCCGTCTGGGGCAAAGCGGTCGCCTTGAAGCTTGATATTCCCTTTGTTTCCTCCACAACCACCTTTGCCTTTAATCAGCATTCCGCAAAAATTATGAAGCAGGATATGGGACAGCTTTTCGGAATGATCTTTTCAATGTCCAAAATAAACAAGGATATCAAAAGGCTGCGGGACAAGGGATATCCCATAAAAAGCGTGCTGGATATTATTCAGAATGATAATGATACTCACACTGTTGTGTACACCTCTCCCGAATTCCAGCCCTGCTTTGAAACATTTTCCGATAAATATTCCTTTGTGGGTCCCTCTGTAAGACCTGCTGCCGGTGAGATCGACAAGACCCATGATAAGCTGATATACATTTCTATGGGCACGGTGGTGAACGATTCCTTAGAGTTTTTCAAAAGCTGCATTGCCGCCTTTTCAAATACAGAATATCAGGTCATTATGTCGGTGGGCGATATAATCGACATAAAGGATTTAGGGGATATTCCCGACAATATTTCCGTTCAGAAATTTGTCGATCAGATCTCTGTTCTGAACAAGGCGGACGTATTTTTATCCCACTGCGGCATGAACAGCGTCAACGAAAGCCTTTATTACAAAGTCCCCCTTGTGATGTATCCCCAGACCCGTGAACAGGAGGGCGTGGCCGCAAGGGTGGAACAGGTAGGAGCGGGAATGCTCCTTAAAAAGCCGTCCTCAGATTCTATCCGTGAAACGGTGGAGCAGGTGATGAACACCCCCTCTTACCGTGAAAATGCGGCAGCCATTTCCGAAGGGTTCAGGAAATGTCCCGGCGCAAAGGGCGCAGCGGACAAAATCGAAAAGCTTTGCAAATCATAAAAATACAGGGAGC
>CAZGAZ010000112.1:0-9874 GCA_964523835.1 uncultured Ruminococcus sp. | reverse complement strand
TTTCGCAGCGGAGCTGTATTTTGGCTTATTAGTCTTTCCCATGATCGTCACCTCCGTTTAATAAAAATATCCGCCTGCCCCAACCGTGCAAGCGGATATAATTTATCACTATACACATTTTAGCACAAACAGTGTAAACTGTCAAATTTTGTTGATGTGTTTTCGTTTCCTTTGACAGTACATTTGACGCATTTCTGACAGAGAAAGCGGCAGGCAGATTGGCAGCGGTTCTGACCCCCACCCTATATGACCGATATCGATACAGCCGCAAAATCCTGATTAAATAAACAGCAAATCCCGATAGCAAAATATAACCTTTAAGCCAGAGCCGCTGTATTAAACACCATCACGGCATTCCAGTATATAGCATTTTCGTTTGTGAACCAGTCTCCCGGGTCGTCTATATAGCATTTTATGGGAAATTGTGAAATAATACCCCCGTTTGACGAATTGATACCGCCGGGCATATATCCGCTCGGAACGCCGTCGGGAGAATTTCCGTCATAGAAATTACTGAAAGTGCATTTGATATGATCCTCGCCCATTCCCGTTATATATGATTTGCGCATGGCGTTTACACCGAGAATAAAATTCAGTGCGTCCTGAGTAATATTCTGTTCCCCGTCATCAAGTCCGAGAAGATAATTTCCTATGTACATATCCTGTGAGTTGCCGAGAACAGTGTTAAAGCTGCCCCACCAGAAGCTCCATTCGTTGATCGCTATATTCCATGGATTTTCGTCATATCTTTTTATGACCATTTTTTTCCAGCTATTCCATTTCTTTTCTATCAGTTCAACCGTTTCCTGATCCTTATCCTCGCAAAGCAGATATGTAAAAAATCCGTATATGCCCATATCGCTTACGCTGTGTCCGTTAGCACCCGATTTTAGCGACGTATAATTATCATCTGCCTTGTCAAGAAAATATTCCTCATACATCTTGTTTCCCGTTGCATAGTAAAGACACGCTGAAGCCCAGAACGGCGAGGAGGAATTTGTTTCGCCCGAATAAGTTGTTTTAACATAAACGGACGGATTTTCCTCAATGTAAAGCCAGCCCCGTTCGGCAGCGGCAAGAAGAGTGTCGGCATAGTCCTTGTCAAAATCCCTGTAAACCGTCGACGCAAATGCAAGAATTGCAGAGCTGTCGGCGGTAGCGTTTGTAAGACACCTATCTTCCTTGCCGTGCCAGACGGTACGGTCACCGTCGCCGTCATTTTCATTTTTGGATTTGACTTTAAGGTAAAATCCGCCGCTGTCCTTATCCTGCATTTTCAGTATGAAATCAAGCTCGTATTTTGCTTCATCAAGAATATCGGGAATACCGTTTCCGCTTTCGGGAATGTTGTTCTGTCCGTCGCTGAATTTTTCGGGGAAAAGCTTATATGTCCACATAAGCGTATTTACCGCAGTTGCACCCGGGCAAACGTATTTGCCCACATCGCCTGCGTCGTACCAGCCCCCCGAAACGTCAAGAGTTATTTCCCTGTCGGAAGAAAGAGGGGCGGCAAAATCTTTTTCGGTCATATCATGCCGTGTGTATTTTCCGCCGTATGCTTCAGTAATTTCCGTGTTTGCCCGCTGATAGTAAAAATACCGCATTGTATTTGCAAGAAGCTCATCATATACTGTATCGGAAATTTCAAAGGACAGAGAATTCTCGATATTGCCGTTTTTCATTCGGAGGTAATATTTCCCTGCTTCCTTGTATTCGGAAAAATCTGCGGATAATATTTTTTCACCCGAATATTTTTCGTCATATTCGCTTACAAGTTTAAGCTCGGATGTGTATACGATCTTATCGTCAGCGCAGTCCACAAGCTCGAAGGTATCTCCTTCGTTCGCCGCAAGAACTTCGTTAAATCCCGTGACAAGAGCACGTTTTTCCGAGTCTGTTTTGTATCCGAGCTGATTGACCTTAAATGCGGGAAATATTTTTTCCTTGTCATCCGAATTTATAGTAATGTTTCTTACATGAACAGACGAGGAAGCATTTCCTATAAGAAATTGTCTTGCGCAGGTAAGGTCTGTTCCTGTTGCTTCCGCAATTCGGGCTATGGGTATTTGAACGGTCGTCCAGTCTGCGGTAATGTCGATAATATCATTTGTATTTATGGTTGATGTAACTATGCTCCCGTTTTTTAATTCGTCAAAACCTAAATTAAAATTTTCGCCGCCCTGATCGCCCTTTACCTCAAGCTGAATATAACCGTTCGGCACATATAACGATAAGTCCGTAACCGCCCAGTCCCGCAGCAGTACAGACATCATTGACGATTCAATAATAACGGAGGGCATTTGAGAAGTACCGTCAAGGGGTTCAAGGGTGGGAATGCCCGAACCTGACGGAGCAGCCTGTCCGAATAAGGTGATAGTCTGGAGACGGTTATAATTTTCGTCCGTTATAGCGGCAGGCAAGGCGGGCTGAACCGCAGCTTCCGTATCGGAAGCATTAGCGGAACACCCGGCAAAAGTTGTACAGGAAACAGATAATGCCATAAGAAAAGCAGTTATTTTTTTCATGAGATATCTCCTTATTATCTTATTAAAGGGAACGCAGCCTTGCATTCCCTTTAGTGTTTTTATTGATCGGCAAGCTTCTGATTTATTTCATCAAGAAGCATATCTACAGTATCTGAATAAATTTCAACTGTTGAACTCCATTCTGTCCCGCCCGAAGCCGCTGTTTTTGCAGTATCAAGCAAGGATTTGATATCATTTGATGAGCCCGGATAAAGTTCAAATACAGGATTTTCCACAGTCATATCATCGATCGTAAACATCATTTCGATCATATCTTCCCGCCAGCCGTAATCGTCAATGATTTTCTGCCTGTTAAGCTTGTTAAGCTCTTCGTCCTGTGCAACAGTAAGAGTGCATTCCAAAAATTTTACAACGCCCTCGGGATTCTGTGCCCCTTTGCACATCAGATAACCCTCAAGACTTCCCGGAAGATAATATTTGTCTGCATCGGGATCCTTTGGCATCGGAACAAACATTACATCCTCGCCGAAGGTTTCAGCCCACATAGACTTATCTTTCCAGAGCGTCCACAGACCGCACGGATAGAATAATTCTTCTCCCGAACCTATAAAAGCTTCATTAGTAGTCCAGCCGAACATTGCTTTATCAATAAGGTATGAATTTTTGTTCAGATCGTATATATAATTCATCGCTCTTTCCATTTCGGAGGATTTCAGATTTGAAGAGATCACGCCGCTGTCAAGTGAAATAAGCGATTTCCCTGTTGTAAGATAAATCGGCGCTTCTATCCACCAGCCGTCAATACCGTACAAACCGCTGTCATTATCAACAAACTCAGCAAGAAGATCACGGTATGTATTCCAGTTCCAGTTTCCTTTTTCAAAAAGTTCGGCAGGGTCTTCAAGTCCATGCTCTTCCATTGTCTTTTTACTGTATATTACGACCTCTCCCGCAGTTACCGAATGAACAAGCGAATAATGCTTTCCGTTTATCATAAGCTGATCGTTTGTATTTTTCACATCGCTCCACAGCTCACCGTTAAAATCCACATATTCGTCAACGGGCTGAAACATACCGTTTACAATGCCGTTTATATAGCTGTCAAGCGAACCAATGGGAAAAAAGTCAATGCCCTCTCCCCCGAGAATTGCCGTAGACAGATCGGAGTACTGATTTTCAAAGGTCGTCGGATAATATTTAACAGTACCGCCGAATTTTTCTTCAAACATTGTAAGCTCTGCCGATTTACTTTTTCCTGTGCTGTCGGGATTTATGTCCCAGTTTGCCATCCACTTTATGGTCTTGTTTTTAAGCTCGCCGTCTATTTTTTCTTCAGCCGCCTTGTTAAGCAGGTCCTTTTCCTCATCGTTTAATTCGGCGGTATTGACAGGAACTCCCGTAGTGGTTGTGATTTCCGCTTCGGGCGTCTCTTCCGTTTTGCATGCAGCAAGACTGCACACCATAGAAAGTGCAAGTATTCCGGAAACTACCTGCCTTTTTTTCATATTAACAACCTCCGATATTGTAATTTTATTACTTATATTATACTTGATAAAAAACCATTTGTCTTGCTTTATCTTGACAAATTATTGTAGTATATTGATGTTAAAAAAACAATATGCCATTTTATAAATCAATTTTTATTTCAACGGCACCTTTTTTATTTGCATATATACACAGCAGACCGTCGGCGCTGTCATAAGAATATTCAGTCTTTTCATCGTCACAGAATACGGAAACAGGTTCATGCTCACAATAAAATGATATATTTCCGCCGTCCTTTATTTTTGCAGTAAAGCTGCCGTCCTCCCATTCGGTTTTTTCAATTGCCGCCGAGGAATTATACTTGTCTGTAAGTCCAAGCGGTGCGATTCCGTTTTCGATGGGAGAAAATGTTATAACGTCATATTTTCCGTCATCAAGCGAAATATCCATGGAATTGTTTTCTTCCGCAATGGTCAGCTTCTTGGTGCAGAAAGAATAGACTGCAAATTTCTCTCCGTCAATATTCGGGATATCCGATGCGCTGTATTTATCGGTTATGCTCTCATTTTCAACATTGCAGTTGAATATACCGAGGACGCCTATCCTGCCGTTGGTATTATATATTTTAAGAAGTTTTTTTTCGTATCGGCAGTCGCTGAAAATGCAGTCGGCGGCAGGGAGAGCAGGCTGCGGACATCTTAATACGCTTCCGTCGGAAATAATAAGAGAATTTAAAATATCAAAATTCTGCTTACCGGGATAGTCGCATACATATACAGGCCCTCCGCTTATCGCTCTTGCTGCGGCGTGGATTTCCGCCCCCTCGGAATGTGTCTGGAACATATCCCAGTCGGTAATAGAAAAGTTTGAAGTCCACAAAGCGTTCATTGCATTTATATAAATATGCTCTTTCTGCATTTTCATATCCTTGGGAGCGTAATCATAGCTGTTGCGCCAGCAGTTTGTTGTCTGCATATTATACGCCACGTCAACGCTGTTGGACATACAATGAATTACCTGCGAATCGAAATACTTTTCCGCCGATTTTTGCATTGCCTGCTGATATTTTTTCATTGCTGTACCTTGTCCGATCCTGCCCGAAGTAAAAAGGTCAAGACTTGACTGACCGTCAATTTTCAGCATATCCGCACCCTCGCCGTGCAGATATGAATGAAGCTCTTCATAAAATTTTTCTATATCGTCGGGAACTATCATAAAAATATCCTGCGAAGTATCTTCCTCCAGCCACGGTCTTATATCCGCATAGGATTTTATGTAATTATATTTTTTCGCAAGCTCACCGTCAGGATTTATTCCGCACCAGTAAGCGGTAAAGCAATGCCATACGCCGAACATTTTCAGGCCGTACTGATTTTTCGCCTTGTCGATAAGGCTGCGAAGTCCGTTTGGAAATTTGCTTTTGGAAACAGCGGCAGTGTTCAGATATTCATAATTTGAATCCCATGTTCCGTCGTCGAGTATCATAAATCCCAGCGGGAAATCTGCTTTTTTGAATGAGTCAAGACCCATTATGACCTTTTCCTCATCGACAGAACCGTAAAAAGCGTCCCATGTACACCAGCCTATTTTATCGATAAATTCGGGAGTTTTTTTATCCGTTCTCATTTTAAAGCTGCCGAGCTTTTCCGAAATATGCCTTACAGCGCTGTTTGCTAATTCATAGGGATCGCTGCCGTATTCGATATACAGCAATTCGGCGTTTTCGGGTTCTTCTCCTGCTACTGCTCCCTGAATAGATATGTATATCCCGTTTTCACACCCGCAGACCGCCGCCTTTAGATCTCCGCTTATAAGCGGCAGCATAATACCGTAACCGCCGTTTTTGATTTTCCACAAAAGAAATTGTGTGCTGCCCGGAATATCCTCGCATTTCTTTCCTGTTTTCGGAACGATCCAATGAACATTACAGTTATAAAGTGCAAGAAAGCAGTCCATATCATCAATGGCAATATTTTTGCTCCTGCCGTTTGTTATATCATTTTTATCAAAGCTGACAAATTGCATAAAAAAGCCTCCTTAATATTTGTATCTTGATTATATCATCAAAAACAAAAACATTCCTCTTTTTTATTGATATATTATTGTACTGTATTGATATTTTCCGGGAATAATAAAAAACCGTATTCGCTCAACATCAGAATACGGTTTTATAAATCAATCAATATAGTACAAAAAAACATCAACAATCAAGAGGTAAAATTCAAACAATAGCGGTATAATTGTATTAACGTTCAACAGCCTGATCTTCTGGCTTGCCCGTTTGCAAATTGCTTAGGAGTGCAGCCGTACTGTTTTTTGAAGCAATGATAAAAATGGCTCAGATTGTTGAACCCGCAGGCGAAGCACATATCGGTGATGTCGGTCTTTCCCTCTGCGATAAGCTCGGCGGCAAAATTAAGCCGCTTGATGTTTATAAATTCTGTGGGGGTAACGTCAAGATGACGGCGGAATTCCCGTGTAATATGCTCCTGAGATGAATGCGCTATTTCCAGCAGCTTCGGAAGTCCCGCTATATAATTTTCACGCTTGCTCATTTCGTTTATCACTTCCGCAAACCATGCGGGAACAACTGTCCGAGGCTGTTCTTCCCCGTACGAAATGAACCTGTAAAGCAGATATGGCAGAATGGCTTTGAAATAAATTCTCCGTTCTTCTCCGATAGGAGTCCGCTCAATACGGCAAAGCTTGCGGTAAATATCCGTAAGATTATAGCCGTACAAATTGATAACGGGAGGCATGGCAGGCTTGGTGAAAACATCAGCTTTTGTTTCCAGCATACCCAGCGCAGAATCAAAGTTTTCACAGGAAAAGCCCACGGATATCATTTCCATGTCAAAATTATCAAGGAAGCTGTATTTGTGGGCGTCCCACGGGCGGATAAGCACAAAATCGCCCTCCGAAAGGATCTGATTTCCTCCGTTTATCTCGTGTATGGCTTTTCCCCGCACTATATAGAAAAACTCGTAAAAATCATGGGTGTGCAGACGGTATGTTTCACGCACAGACTTCTGTCTCAGGAAGCTTACTCCGTCGGCTGTATTTTCCTGCGGAAGCGAAATTTTAATATCCATAATTCTTCTCCATATTGTTGTATAGTTTGATTTAATATCAATATACCACAAATAGAGAAATATGTCAATAGAAAAAATAAAAACTATGAAAGGACTGTTTTTTATGAAGATCACGGGTCAGAAAATTATCGGCACAGAGAGGATAAATAACGAGTTTTCGTTTTTTACCGAAAATGGCGCCGAAATTATCGTAAGCTTACTTTCCGAAAAAACTGTACGCACAGCGGTGCGGTTTGACAAAAACGAGGAATTTGACAAGTCCTACGCCATTGAGGAAATTCATTATAAAAATGTTGATACTTCTCTTGAAGAAACTGCCGAATATTACATAATAAATTCAGCAGGGATCTCCGTAAAAATATGTAAGGCAAATTCAAAAATTGAGTACATAAAAAACGGCAGTACCATTACCTCGGTCAAGGACATTGGCAAGAACAATGAACAGGTTTACTGCGTTCACAACATGACCGAAAATGAACATTTTTACGGTCTTGGCGAGGACAACGACGCATACCTCGGCAATATGGACAGACGGGGAACGACCCGTGAGCTTGTAACAGGTCAGCGCATAAATATCGGTCATGTTACAGCAGACATTCCCGTGACATTTTTTATGAGTACGGGAGAAAATTCTCCTTACGGAATTTTTGCCGACAGCAGCTACCGTATGAATTTCGATATGGGCAAAACCGCTTCCGACGAATATTCATGGACTGCCGACGGAGGAAGCTTTGTGTATTATCTTTTTGACGGCGATAATTTCGGCGGCATATTGAACGAATATACAAATCTTACGGGAAAACCGTCCCTGCCTCCCCTTTGGGCTTTGGGGTATATTCAGTGCAAATGCTCCTACTGGTGCTGGGACGAAATTGATGAAATTATTGATACGCTGAAAGAAAAGAAAGTGCCTCTTGACTGTATTGTTTTTGACTTTGACTGGGCGGAAAATTTCCACAATTTCAAGTGGAACAAACGTTGGAAAGGTATGAGTCCCCAAAAAATTTCGGAGTACAGAAAAGACGGTCTGCACTTTATGGTGTCAAATTCCGGACCTATGATAAGAAAGGACAGCGACGTTTTTCAAAGTGCGCTTGAAGCTGGGATCCTGGCAAAGGATAAGGACGGTAACACCGTTACCTGCGGGCATTACGGCGGTGAGCTTATGGATTTTACAAATCCCGATATGAAAAACTGGATAAAGGGCAAGCTTGAAAATCTTCTTGACGAGGGCGTCGAAAGCTGGTGGCTGGACCTTACCGAGCCCGAGGGCGACCCCGACGGTACGCAGTATCACGACGGCGATAAAGCAAAAGTCCATAACATTTTTTCTCTTATGAACACCAAGCTTTATAACGAAATTACACTTGAACATAATCCGGATAAACGTCCGTTTATTCTCACAAGAACAGGAACGGCGGGTATTCAGAAATACAATGTTTCCATATGGTCGGGTGACGTTTTTTCCGATTACAAGACTTTTGCCGCACATATTCCCGAAGCGCTGAACACAACAATGTCGGGAATACCCATGTGGACAAGCGACAGCGGCGGATTTATGTCCTCCACAAGCAACAGCTTGGATAACCGTAATATTTACAAAAATGATGCTGCCGCCCATGCCGCTTTGTATGAACGCTGGCTTCAGTTTGCGGCATTCTGCCCTGTTATGCGTGTTCATCATGCGGGACAGTTCTCGCCCTTTGTTTTCGGTGAAATGCTGACGAACAATATTGCGCATTACGTCAGACTCAGGTACAGACTTATTCCCTATATTTATTCCTATTCATATCTTACCCACACTACAGGCGAACCTATTATGCGGGCGTTGGTTTTTGATTATACCAATGATAAAAATGTGCTTGACATAAGGGACGAATTTTTATTCGGAAAGGAAATCCTTGTCGCTCCCGTAATCACGGAAAAGGTTACCGAAAGAACAGTTTATTTCCCCGAGGGAGAATGGTACGATTGGGATTACGGCTACAGATACGAGGGCGGGAAAAGCTACACGGTCTATGCGCCCCAGAACAGGATACCTATATTTGTTAAGGGCGGCTCGATAATTCCCATGGCAGATCAGGTTTACAACACCAAGGATATTGACCGCAAAAAAATCAATCTGGTTATTTATCCGAAAGACGTGTGCAGCTTTACTCTTTATGCCGACGACGGTATCTCCTATGAATTTGAGAAAAAGAAATTTACCGAAACTTTTATAGAGTGCCGTGAAGAAAAAGACTGCACAAAAATCAATATTACCAATTCAAATCTTCTGTTTTCTCCCGAGGACTATTCCTTTGAAATTCACGTCAATGCAAAGCCCGTTAATGTTGCATTCGGCAGCACCGATCTTATAAATTACGGCTATAAAAATATGCTAAAAAATACAGAGACAGGCTGGTATTATGACGAGTTCAACAGCGTGCTTTATATCAAGATCAAGACAAATTCAGAAAAGTTTGATGAGCTTGTAATATCAAACGGCGCTGCTGTAAGGAAGCCTTCCGAAAATGCGGATATTGAAACCGTAACGGGACAGCTACCGTTCATTCTTCCTCCTGCTTCTGTTCCTTGCAGGATAAACTGCGTAAACTTTGACAGAGGCGGAGAAGGCGTGGCTTTCCACAAAACCGAAACGACCGCCAATGAACTGTACCGAACCGACGGTGTTGAAATAGAACTTTCGGACGATACGGGCGCAGGCTATAATGTAAAAAATCTCGGAAAATCCGAGTGGCTGGAATATACTGTAAATGTATGTGAAAGCGGCAGCTATCGCATGGAGATGAGAGTTCAGGGAACGGGAAC
>CAZGAZ010000111.1:0-9910 GCA_964523835.1 uncultured Ruminococcus sp. | reverse complement strand
AAATTTTATTCATCTTCTCCGGTGATGGTTATTGATTTTAATGAAAACCTTCTCATTATGGGAGGCTGGATAAGGGGGACAAGCGCCATATAGGTATATGCCGCAAGGGCGATAGTTCCCACTTCTACATCATAGCCGCCTGCGTTTAAAAGCTTACTGGACACGTAGATCGCTGTAGGGCCGTCTGCGCCGCCGATTATGGAGATAGCTCCTGCTTCGTTGGCGTTGAAGCCCATAGCCGCAGCTCCGATGAATGTAAGGAATATTCCCGCCTGGGCTGCTGCGCCCAGCAGAAAGCTCTTGGGATTTGCTATAAGCGGCTCAAAGTCGGTCATACAGCCTATGCCGAGGAATATGAGGGCGGGATAAATCTGAAGCTTAACGCCGATATACAGCAGATCAAGCAGTCCGCCGTTATGCAGAACCTCGCCGTAGTCGATCTGCCTGCCGTTTTCGATATTCCAAAGCTCCGGGTGGTACATTTCCGTACCCGGAAGGTTGGTCAGCAGCATACCGAATGCTATGGGCAGCAGCAGCAGCGGCTCGAACTTATGCTTTATTGCAAGATATAAAAACAAAAATGCAATAAGTATCATTATTACATTTTCAAAACCAAGCCCTGCCAGTCCCGATTTGTCTGCCAGATCCTTCAGGGTCTGAATAAAAATTTCAAGCATATCAAAAGAGTCCTCCTATATCAAAATGAGCGTGTGGATTCGGCCGCAGCCGCTGCTGCCCAGGCGTTGCGGGCGGGCTTTTTACGGACGGGTGTAATGCTCTTTATCTGCAAGGCTGTGCCGCTTTCCTGCGCCATCATTGCCACTGCTGCGGATATTACCGCTATTACCTCGTCATCATCTGCTGCTGCCGTGCTTACAGGGGCGGAAGCTGTGTTTGCAGCGCTTGCCGCACTTGCTCCGCTTTCTTTTTCCGTCTGTTTATTTGCTTTGACCGCCTCGAATATCTTACCCATGAGCCAGACCATGAAAATAAGCAATATCAGCGCAACAAAAACTATTACCAGTCCCGAGATAACCACTGCGCCCACATAGCTCCATTCCATCTCCATCATATACCAGTCCTTTCCGATGCTGCCTTGGGGGGCTTATTAATACTAGTTTTCAATCTCACTATAGACAATTTTCAAAAATTCTGTCTACAGCTCGATCGAAAATTAGCATAAGCCCTGCAAAACAGGCAAATTTCAATAACTCTTTTTATTATACTACATTTCCGAAAAAAAAGCAAGAATATTTTGCAAAATTTTTTAACAAAATTATGAACGCTTATTTTTTTCCGGGGTTTTTGCAAATTTTGCAATTTCCTTGACAACGTTGTCAAAAAATGCTATAATGGAAATATTCCCAAAAACGCAAACATCAACAGGAGATGAATTTATAAAATGAGTAAGATTAAAGTCGGATTTATCGGCACGGGCAATATGGGCGGAGCTATCATCAGGGGGCTGCTGGGCAGCGGAAACGCCGATGTATGTGCCTATGACCCGGACAGTGAGAAGCTTGCCGCTCTGGAAAAAGAGGGCGTAAAGGCTGCCGCTTCGGGAGGGGAGCTTTGCAGAGAATGCAAGTATATTGTTCTGGCGGTAAAGCCACAGGTATTTGACGCTGTGCTGCCCGGGATAAAGGACTTTGTGAGCGGGGAAAATGTTATAATTTCCATTGCCGCAGGGATAACAGAGGAATATATACGGCAGCAGACCATTCCCGAAGTGCGCACGGTCATTGTTATGCCAAACACGCCTTTTCTGCTGGGCAAGGGCGCTACGGCTATGGCCAAGGGCGAGTACACCTCGGAGGAAGAATTCGAGACGGCGGCGGAGATTTTCCGCACGGGAGGCATTGTGGAGTTTGTGCCTATGGACAAGATGAAAGAGGTCATTGCCGTAAACGGCAGTTCACCTGCGTTCATTTACCTTTATGCAAAGGGCTTTATTGATTATGCGGACAGCGTGGGCATTGACCGTGAGGCGGCTCTGCGGCTTTTTGCGCAGTCGCTTATAGGCTCTGCCGCCATGATGACGGATTCGGGCAAGTCAATCGACGAGCTTATCAAAATGGTATCCTCTCCGGGAGGCACGACTTTGGCAGGTCTGGACGCTCTTTACGAGGGCAAGCTGACGGAAATTGCGGACGACTGCTGCAAGCGCTGCACCAAGAGGGCATACGAGCTTTCCAAGTAAATGTGCAATTTAAATTGCTGTAAAATTACGGAAATTTACCGTCATATCCAAAAGATTCCCCGCATATAATAGCCTTAAGGCAGCAAAAAGGAATGTCATTCATGACAAGTGCTGTATTGTAAAAAATGCAATTCGGAGGCAAACGGTAAGAGCAAATTCTAACCTCTTACCTCTCACTTCTAACCTCTGAAAGGGGTCGTGTTTAAATTGACGGTAAATGTAAGGAAAAAGTGCAGGTACACAATTTTAAGCCGAAGGGCTGCACCGGGAAAGCGGATAATCGTTCAGAGAGGCGGGCGGCGGCTGTATACGCTTCTGTCGGCTGTTACGCTGCTGGGGGTGCTTATAGGCACATTCTGCGGGTCGGGTGAGCTGCTGACGGATGCGGTGGCTGCCCATGGGGGCGGCGGCTTCTGGGGGACGTTTCTTGACAGTCTTGCGATACTGGCGATATATACGGGGCTGTGCTTTTTCGGGGGGCTTTCCTCGGCGGGTGCGCCTTTGGGTTATCTGCTTTGCTTTTTCAAGGGACTGGGCACGGGGGCGCTGTGCGCCTGCATATTCTCGGGAGGGACGGAAAATACTCCTTTAAGGGCGGCTGCCGATATTCTCCCCTTTGAGGCAATGAGCATTGCGCTGCTTATTTTTTCCGCACGGGAAAATGTGCGTATGTCGGAAATTACCCGCAAAAGAACCTTTGAGGATATTTCCGGGGACAATGCCCTGCGCAAAAGCGCCGATTTGGGGCTTTATCTGAAAAAATTCGGGGTTATCTCTTTGGCGGCGATCGCTGCTGCGGCGGCGGACGGGCTTATCGGGATTTTGATAGCTTTGTAAAAGCTTATTGCAATACAGCAGGATATAAAAAAGCATTCAGCCGGATATTTTGACGGGGAGAACTCCCATATCCGGCATACGGTAGGAGTTGTAAAATTTGGCATTTTTAGGTTTCGGTGCAGATTACGAAAAGGCAGGGCAGGGCATTGCCAAGGGTGCGCCCCGCAAAAAGCCCTTTTTTGAGTTTCTGGATATGTATTTCGGGCGGTTCTGGAAGATGTTGAAGCTGAGTATGCTGACATCGCTTTTCTGTTTGCCCATTGTTACGGTCGGCCCTGCGCTGACGGGGATGACAAAGGTTCTCAAAAGCTATTCGCTGGACAAGGACACTTTTATGTGGCACGATTTTATAAAGGGCTTTACGGGTAATTTAAAGCAGTCGCTGCCTGCGGGACTTATTGATATACTGTGCATGGTATCGCTGGTGTGTGCGCTGAATGTTTACCCTGCACTGGCGGAATCGGGGGGAGGAAATTTTTATTATGTGCTTTGTGCGATCTCCGTAAGCTTTGCGCTGACGGTGGTTATGATGAATTTTTACGCATTCCCCATGATAGCCGCTATTGATCTGCCCTTTAAAAGCATTATAAAAAATTCCTTTTATCTTGTTTGTCTGGGGCTGAAAAAAAGTGTGCTCACGCTGGTCATTATAATGCTGACTATTGCTCTGCTGGCGGTAGGTACGGTGGTGAATCCTTTTACGCTGGTGCTTGTACCCCTGTGGGCGGTGTCCTTTATGGGCTTTGTGTCGGTGTTCAACAGCTATCCGCTGATACAGAAATATGTGATAGACCCTTATTATGAGGAGCGGGGGGAGACAAATCCCGAGTATGATTATCTGAAGCCCCTGGACGCTGAGGACGCTGTTTTCCTTGACCGTGGCGGCGAGGAAGCCCCTGTGGAGGGCAGCAGGGAAAAGAAGAAAAAGAAAAAGGGAAAAACTATAAGCTGATAACATATCAAGCTTATTGCAGTTAATATACAAGAGGCAGGATGTATCGGTTCATCCTGCCTCTCGGCTTTATGTATTTTCATTCATATATTTGAGAACCCGCTCGTCCTCGGAATCGCAGGAAACTGCGGTTATGCTGCTGTAGGTTACAGCCGTGCAGCAGTCGCTTTTGCCGCTGCGGGTCAGCGTATCTATGAGCGCAGTTTCCGCTCCTGTTTCAATGACAAAGCCTCTTATGTCGTCAAGGCCGCTGTCATACTGCTCAATGGCTACAGTAAGGCGGTTTTTACAGGCATAGTCAAGCAGGGAGAAAACAAGATAACCGCCGCCTATATTATCGGCTTCTTTGTTATCCTCAAAGCGGGCGCTTAAAATACGGATATTGTCAAGATAATACCCTCCGCATTCGGTGCTGAAAATATTTTTTGTTTTTATAAACTTGAAGCCGTCATAGCTGCCCTTTGGGGAATATTCCCGTAAAATAATGTCCTCCTCCGTCATGGCAATGACCTTGCCTGCCTTAAACCTGTCGGTCTCGTCGGTATGGTCATAGACGCCGATCATTTCCCCCGATTCAAGGGAAAATTTCAGCATATCAATGATATATGTGTTATTTTCCTCCGCCTGCGTTTGGCGGAATTCGAGAAAACGTGAAACAACGGGGTCGGCTTGATTTGTGTTCATATTCGAATCACACTCCTTTTTGAATTATCTGTACAGACAATACTGCAATAAAAGCAATATAATGATATGCACCGGGTAAAAGGCATAGCAAACATATCGGAAAGCTTTACTGTGAAAGCCCTGCCGCCCTTTATACAGCCATATGGGAATAAGTGCAAGCAGTGCAAAGCCCTGCTGAACAAATTCTATTTCTGCCCCCGATATATTTAAGATATAGCTGTAGCCGCCCAGCATTTCCACATTCAGGATATAAAGTCCGATAAGCTGTATCAAGCGATGTTTCGGGGTCCGTTCTCTGAAAAAATAAAAGATAAGGACGGTCAGAATGCCCTCGCCGTAATAGTCGGTCATGGTTATATAGCCGAGTACATATCCGAGAATGACAATGGCTGTGCACAGCGCTGCGGCGGTAAATTTTTTAAAACATACCCTGCATTTTTCCATAAGGACTATTATCAGCAGGCTTTCCAAAAAAGTCCAGAGGACATTCTGGTGATAGGGATAAAATGCGCTGCCGCCATACATTATGTTGAACGGTATTTCGGTAAGGCATGCCCACAAAAATATACGCTGCATATAGCGGCGCAGATCATGGGTATAAAAACAGCCCTCTGCGAGCATGAATGCAAATATCGGATATGCCATACGTCCGAGGCAGGTCAGCCACTCCGCCCCGGAATAAAGCACTGCCCATAAATGGTCGCAGAGCATAAACGCCATTGCAAGCAGGTGAAGCGTAAATGAACTTATGTCAAAGCCCTGTTTTTGAGTTGTACCGTTCATATTTTTCCTCTCTGCGAATTGGTATTCCGCACCAAAGGTACGCTGAAACTTAGGGGGTTACCGCTAACTTTCAAACTTTGACCTCGCTGATTGAACTTCATATACTGTCCCTTTATGCGGCAAGCCATTTTCTATTCGGCAATAACGCAGTTCTTCCCGCCTCTTTTGCCCACGTAAAGCCTGCTGTCGGCAAGGGTGATTATATCCCCGGGGAGCTTTGCTTCGGTGCTGTCAGCGGCGCTTATGGTTATGGTGCAGTGAATGGGAATGCTGTTATGGCTTATGGGCAGCTCATCGACAACCCTGCGCAGTCTCTCCGCTACCTGTGCGGCGGCGGCAAGCTCGGTGCCTGTGGCAAGGATAAGTATTTCCTCGCCTCCCCAGCGGCAGACATAGTCGCCGTCTCGCAGACTTTCGGTCAGGGCGGCGGAAATGCTTCTGAGCACCTCGTCCCCTGCGTCGTGGCCGTAGGTGTCGTTCACCTTTTTAAAGTCGTCTATATCGCACATTATAAGAGAATATATCTTACCTGACAAAACGGCGGCGTCAAGAAATTTCGACATACTGCGGCGGTTGTAAAGCCCCGTAAGTGCGTCAACGCCTGCCATTTTGTCCAGACGCTCGTTCTGCTCCTCAAGCTCTGCATGGGAATACTGCATTTCCCGCAGGAACAGCAGGGAGAAAAACAGCAGCATTACAAAGGTTATAAGGGAATTGTATATGTAAATGCAGACCGCAGCTGTGTCGCTTATCTTATAGACAGGCTCTATGTTATGGGAAATTATTTTGCAGCTGATAAACACCAGCGACGCTCCCACGCCCACTGTAAGGGATTCCTTCAAAGTATGCCCCTCTGTCAGAGAAAAATGCATGTAAAAAACCATAGGCGTTATGGCAATAATATACATAGCGAATCCCGACGACCACCCGGTGAGTATTATGGCGGTATAGGAATGTATACATATTTCTATGAAGGTGATATAATACAGCAGGACGTATTTTTCACGGCGGATAAGCAGGTTGCAGCCTATATAAACGGCAGTGCTGGCAATATTGAACACCACCATGGGCAATGCTCCGCAGGCGCCGAAAATAAATATAAGCGTAAAATGGACAAAGGCGCAGCCCCACTGCAAGAGGGAATATTTAATGCGGTTGGTGATTTGGGCGCTGGGGTCTAAAATCTGATTTATAAAGTTTGGTTGTTCTTTCATACATATACCTCGTATGCCGGTAAGGTTTTTAAGGAACTGCTGATTAAAGGTATTTCCCCCGCCTACGGCGGGGGAAATACCGCCACCCATAGCCGTTTTTAAAAGCAAGAAACTCTTAAAAGCGATTTAATCAGTACTTCCTTAAGTGTAGTTATAAAAATTATATCACAAAAATATTAAGTTTATTTTAAGTTTAATGTTATAAATTGTAACTATTGCAGGTATATGTGAAAAAAATGAGAATAATTTTCATATTCGGAAAATGGCGCCTGCGGGGATCTCACAGCCGTCGAAATTACAGGGGCTTCGGGCTGAAAAGACATAAATGTGAAAATTTATGAAAATTTTTTTATTTCTATGGAAAAATTTACTTTGATGTGCTATAATATAAAAAGATGTTTGTATTTACAGAATAAATGTACAGAATTAATAAATTTACGGAGTTGATTTTGTGGAAATTTCAAGAAAAAGATTTGCTGTCCTACAGCCCGACAAGGGCGTTTTTATGACTGCTCTTATGTCGGACAACTTTAAGACAAGCAGCTTTATTGTCAGATTTATTATGCCCCTGACCGAAGAAAGGGCTGCTGCCTTCGGGGTGCTGCCCTTTATGCTGGAGGATACCTGCCGCAGGCTGCCTGCCATTACCGAATTCAGCAGATATCAGGGGTCGCTTTACGGCGCAAGCGTAAGAGGGGGACTCAGCCGTTACTGCGATTCGGCTGTGATCAGCTTTTCGGCATCCTGTATCGGGGACAGATACGCTTTAAACGGCGAAAAGATAACATATGAGACATTGCGGCTGCTGCTGGACTGCATTACCGACCCTGTGACAGAGGAGACCGCCGGGGAAACGGCGTTCCCGCAAAAGCAGTTTGAACTGAAAAGGCAGGAGCTTATCGACCTTATTGACGCAGACATCAACGACAAGCGCTCTTATGCTTTAAAACAGGCGTCGCAGATAGTTTACAGGGGCGAGGGCGCAGGTATCTCCTTAAAGGGAGAAAGGGCTGCGGCTGCGGCTCTTACGAGTAAAGAGGCGTATTCGGCTTACAAGGATATGCTTCGGAATGCCCGTGTGGAGATAACCTTTGTCGGCAGGGAGCTGCCCGAGGAATGCACGGATTTGATAAGCGATAGATTCCGCACGCTCAGGCGGGAAGATATTTTCCTGCCGGAAATAACGCCCTCTCCCTTAAAGGAAAAGGCGGAAGATGTGACGGAAAGCATGTCGGTGGCGCAGTGCAAGATGGTTATGGGCTTTAAGTTTTCCTACGGCTCGGGGAAGGTCTCCGACCCTCATTACAGGGCTGTGGTAACGCTGTTTGACGTTATTTTCGGCTGCTCGCCTTTTTCAATGCTGTTTAAGAATGTGCGGGAAAAGCTCAGTCTGTGCTATTACTGCTCGGCTTCCCAGAATATCAACAAAAAGACGGTTTTTGTGGACAGCGGCGTGGAGGAGGAAAATATCGCTCCTGCAAGAGAAGAGATACTGCGGCAGCTGGAGGCTGTTAAAAAAGGTGAATTTACCGATGAGATTCTGGAGCAGAGCAAGCTTTACATCATAAGCAGCAACAAGGGCATTAACGAAAATCCCTCGATGGTCTCCGACTGGTATTTTATGCAGTTTACGGATGAGGAGCCTGTGACCCCCGAAGCTTTCACAAAAAGCACCCGTGAGGTAACAAGGGAGGATATTATGGAATTTGCAAATTCTATGGAGCTTGATACGGTATATACTCTGAAGGGAAATGCACAGTCTCCCGAAAAGGCTGACGAAGTTTAAGGGCTGCTGGGTCTCCCCTGAGTTTCAGCGTATTTTGATATACAAGATTAAGCAAAGGAGCTTAAAAACAATGAACAAGGAAATTATTTCTAATCCCCGCACGGGGGAAAAATATACACGGATAGCCCATGACAGCGGACTTGAAATACTTATATGGAAAACGCCGGGACAGAGCGTGAAGCATGCTGTTTTCGGCACTCGCTACGGCTCGGTGAACACGACGTTCAAGACAGGCTCTGACCCGGATTTTGTTACTGTGCCAAACGGCATTGCCCATTATCTGGAGCACAAGCTTTTTGAAAACGAGGACACGGATGTGTTTGACCTTTACGCCCAAACAGGGGCTTCGGGAAACGCTTACACTACCTTTGACAAGACCTGTTACCTGTTCAGCTGCACGGATAATTTTATCCCCTCTCTGAAGATACTGCTGGATTTTGTGCAAAAGCCCTATTTCACCGAGGAGACCGTGAGAAAAGAACAGGGCATAATCGGGCAGGAAATAAGAATGTATGACGATAACCCAAACTGGCGGGTGTTCTTCGGGCTGCTGGAGGGGATATATCACAACAATCCCGTCAAGATAGACATTGCGGGAACCAAAGAGAGCATTGCGCAGATAAATGCCGATCTTTTGTACCGCTGCTACAACACTTTCTACAATCTCCACAATATGACCCTTGCAATTGCGGGTGACGTGGATGAGGGAGAGATACTGGAGCTGTGCGATGAAATGCTTATCCCCTCGGAGGACAAGGGGCTGGTGAGCATTGTTCCCGACGAGCCTTACGAGGTAGCGGCGGAATATGCGGAAGAGGAAATGGAGGTTGCCGCTCCCCTGTTCAGCCTTGGTTACAAGACGGCTCCGCCTGCGCCCGGGGAGGCTGTGAAATACAATGTGCTTTGCAACATTGCGGTATCGCTGATTGCCGATGAGATAACGGATTTTTACAAGCGGCTTTATGACGAGGGACTTATTAATTCCATGTTTTCCTCGGAATGCTTTATTGGAGAGGGATTTTTTGTGCCGATTTTCAGCGGAGAGTCGAGAAACCCGAAGCGTGTGGCGGAGCTTATAAACGAGGAGATAGAGCGGCTGAAAAAGACGGGGTTTGACAGGGAGCTTTTCGAGATAACGAAAAAGGCTTATTACGGCTCGATGATACGTTCCTTTTACGCTCCGGGGAATATTGCGGACGTGCTTATAAATGCGGGACTGCGGCGCACGGGCGACGCATTTTCGGAAATGGAGGCGGCGGCAAATGCCACTCCGGAGGAAGTTGAAAACTTTTTGCGTGAAAAATTCGACACGAAAAACTGTTCGCTGTATGTGGTGAAGAGGAAAGAAAATTAGATGCAAGAATTTGCTTGGCGGAAAATCGAATAATATGAAAGGATGAAGTTTGAAAGTTAGCGATAATCCCCTAAGTTTCAGAGAAACTTTGGTGCGAACG
>CAZGAZ010000110.1:0-9921 GCA_964523835.1 uncultured Ruminococcus sp. | reverse complement strand
GGTTTTTTGTACCCTTTTTTCGATTTTTAGCCCATTTTACTATTTTCAAACTTATTTCCTCCTGTTAAAAAAGGTATGCCACATCGCCCGGTGTCAGCACACTTGTTTTAATTTACAAATTCTAGCATCCAGCCCTCTGACATCTATCCTCTGTCAGCGCTTTCCTCTGTTTCCTTGATAATATACCGTGGTCTGCGCTTGGTCTCAAGGTACATTTTGGAAATATACTGCCCCGTTATGCCCGTGCACAAAAGCTGCAAGCCCCCCAGCAGGCTTACAAGGCAGACCGTTGTGGGATAGCCTGTCACTTCCTCCCCGAAGACAAGTGTTTTTATAACGGTCACGATTATCATAATAAGCGCTATAATGCAGAAGAGGATACCCAGAAATGAAGCAATGGCAAGGGGGGCGGTGGAAAATGCAAATATCCCCTCCAGGGAATAGGCGAAAAGCTTTCTGAAATTAAAGGTCGATTTTCCCGCCGCACGTTCGGTGTTTTCCACCTCGATATACTTTGTTTCAAAGCCCACCCAGCTGAAAATTCCCTTGGAAAAGCGGTTGTATTCGGGCATAGACAGAATGGCATTTACCATCTGACGGGTCATTAACCGAAAATCCTGCGCCCCGTCCACTATCTGCGTCTGGGAAATGGCGTTGATTATTTTATAGAAGCTGCGGGCAAAAAAGGAAAGCAGCTTTGACTCGCCCTTGCGGTTTATACGCCTTGTGGCGGCGCAGTCAAATTCACCGCTGCGGACATATTCATACATCTCGGGGATAAGCTTCGGCGGGTGCTGCAGGTCGGCGTCAAGGTTCACCACATAGTCTCCGTTTGCCCGTTCAAGCCCCGCCAGCATAGCGGCTTCCTTGCCGAAATTTCTCGAAAAGGAAATATAGCAGACACGCTTGTCCCGCCTTGAAAGCTCACGGAGTATTTTCAGCGTGCCGTCCTTTGAACCGTCGTTCACAAAGATAAATTCAAAAACAAGGTCGGCAGTTCCCTCGGCAAAATATTTTTCTTTCATATGGTCGGTGACACGGGTTATCTCCTCGTAAAAAAGGGGCAGGGATTCCTCCTCGTTATAGCAGGGCACTACCACGGAAATAAGCTCCGAGCCTTTCAGTTTAAGGCTTCCCGTATTTTTTTTGGCGTTTTTGCTAAAGGTATTTTTACTCATTTTGAAAATTCCCTTCATATAGGTAACAATGTCTTTTCCCCCGCTTTCAAACAGGGGAAAAGACTCCTTATGATTACTCTACAGTTACCGATTTAGCAAGGTTTCTCGGCATATCCACATCACGCCCCAGCAGCACCGCCGTGTAATATGCAGTCAGCTGCATGGGCACTATTGCCACCATGGGCATAAGCAGGTCGCTTACAGCGGGGAGGGTCAGCTTATAGTCGGCAAGCGTTTCGTCAAGCTCGAAATTTTCCTTGCAGATGACAACCACCACTGCCCCTCGGGATTTTACTTCCTTAACATTGGAAACGGTCTTATCCGCCAGTCTTGACTGTGTGGCAACGGCTATAACGGGCATTCCCTCCTCGATAAGGGAGATTGTGCCATGCTTCAGCTCCCCTGCGGCGTAGGATTCGCTGTGGATATAGGAAATTTCCTTTAGCTTCAGCGACCCCTCCATGCTCAGGGCATAATCGAGACCCCGCCCTATGTACATAAGGCTCTGGGCGTTTATGAGCTTTGACGCCACAAACTGATACTGTTCCTTTTCGCAGAGGCATTTTTCTATAAGCTGAGGTATGCACATAAGCTCGCTTGTAAGCTCTCTGCATTTTTCTTCCGTTATCGCCCCTCTTGCCAGGGCTACCCTGAACGCAAGCAGATACATAAAGGCAGTCTGCACCGCATATGCCTTTGTGGAGCATACGGATATTTCCGGACCTGCATTGGTGTACATCACCATTTTTGCCTCTCTTGCAATGGACGAGCCCACCACATTCACCAGCGCCAGCGTATCTGCGCCTATTTCATTGGCAAGAGTGAGAGCTGCCTTTGTATCGGCGGTCTCTCCCGACTGGGAGATTATAACGCAAAGGTCGTCCTTCGAAAGCAGGGGATTTCTGTATCTGAATTCGGAGGCAATGTCAACAATAACAGGGGAGCGGGAAAGCTCCTCGATAACGTATTTGCCCACCATTCCTGCGTGCATTGCGGAGCCGCAGCCGATAATGAAAATATGCTTGTAGCCCTTCAGCTTTTCATCGGTAAGTCCGCATTCCTCAAAGCTCGGCAGACCGTTCTTCACACGGGGAGAAAGGGTGTTCCGCACGGCGGCGGGCTGCTCGTGTATCTCCTTTAGCATAAAATGCTCATAGCCGCCCTTTTCGGCTGTGGAAATATCCCAGTCGGCTGTTTTCAGTTCCTTTGTTATGGGGAAGCCGTGGCTGTCACGGAAAATGATTTTGTTGGGGGAAATTTCCGCTATTTCCTCGTGCTCCAGAATGTAGTATTCACGGGTTCTGTCGAGTATTGCGGTAACGTCCGAGGCAATGAAATTCTCCCCCTTGCCCTTTCCCACAATAAGGGGGCTTTCCTTGCGGACAGCGAAAATCTTGTCGGGAAAATCACGGAAAATTATCCCCAGCGCATACGCTCCCTCAATATCCCTGATGGCCTTTGAAATGGCGTCCACAGGGTCGCCGCTGTAGTAATAGTCAAGGAGCTTTACCACAGTCTCCGTGTCGGTCTCGCTTTCAAAGCCATAGCCGTGACCTGTGAGGAATTTCTTTATTTCACGGTAATTTTCGATAATGCCGTTATGAACTATGGATATCCTGCCGTTGCCTATGGGGTGGGAGTTAACGTCCGAGGGTTCGCCATGGGTCGCCCAGCGGGTATGACCTATGCCGCAGCTGCCCTTTGGCACTCCCTCCTCCGCCAGTTTTTCCTGCAAGCCCTCTGCTATTTTGCCCTTTGCTTTTACGGTCTTTATCTTTCCGCCCGACTGCACAGCGATCCCCGCCGAGTCGTAGCCTCGGTATTCCAGTCTTTTAAGAGCCTGCACCAGAAAATCCGAGCACTGCTCACTGCCTGTAAAGCCTACTATTCCGCACATAATAAAGCGTCTCCTTTTGTTGGGTTTTTGTATTTTGGAGGAAATATTCAGATCACTTTGTTCCGTACATTCTGTCGCCTGCGTCGCCGAGACCGGGAACAATGAAAAGCTGATCGTTAAGGCTGCCGTCCACTGCCGCACAGTAAATCTCAACGTCGGGGTGAGCTGCGTTTACCTTTGCAATGCCCTGCTCAGTGGCAATGAGGCACATAAACTTTATCTTTTGGCTGCCCGCTTTTTTAACCAGGCTTACAGCCTCCGTAGCAGCGCCGCCCGTGGCAAGCATAATATCCGCAATAATGACCTCTCTTGCGGAAATGTCCTTGGGAAGCTTGCAGTAATATTCTACCGTATTTGTGGTCTCAGGGTCTCTGAATGTGCCGATATGACCGATCTTGGCGGCAGGGATAAGCCCCATTACGCCGTCCACCATACCCAGTCCCGAGCGGAGAATGGGCACAAAGGCAAGCTTTGTTCCCGAGATTATTTTGGAGCTTGCAATGCCCAGAGGGGTCTGTATATCCACCGATTTAACGGGCAAATCTCTCATTGCCTCGTAACACATGAGCATAGACGTCTCCGAAACCAGCTCCCTGAATTCCTTTGACCCCGTGGTAACGTCTCTCATAAGGGAAAGCTTATGCTGAACGAGAGGGTGATCGATTATTGTGTACTTTAAATTTTCCATAGCGATACTCCTTTCGGAGGCAGATGACAGCAGGCAGGAGATACGCTGCCCTGCATTTCACTTCAAATGCCCCGTATAATAAAATTTTTACCGGTTTTCTTCCAGTGCCGTTATCTGGTCAACTCTGCGCTGATGACGGCCGCCCTCGAAATCGGTTTCCAGAAACGCATCCGTAATTTCGCAGGCAAGACCGCCGCCTATTACCCTGCCTCCGAGGCACAGCACATTTGCGTCATTGTGCAGGCGGGTGTATTTTGCCATGTAGCAGTCGGTGCAGACCGCCGCACGGATACCCTTGCATTTATTGGCGGCAATGCTTATCCCCAGTCCCGTGCCGCAGACTAATATTGCAGCCTGCGCCCTGCCCGAGGTGACCTCATTGCAAACTTCTTTTGCAACCTGCGGATAGTCGCAGGATGTGCCGTCCATACAGCCCATTTCAAGTATCTCTGTTCCGTTTTCCCGCAGGTGGGAGATTATTTCCTGCTTCAGTGCAAACCCTGCGTGGTCGCTGCCTATGGCTATCATCGTAACTCATTCCTTTGCATGGATTTTTTGAGATTCCGGGCATTCCGGAATTGCAAAACTACAGAAACTGCCCGAAAAATAAATACATATTCATTATAACACATATTTCCAATTAAATCAAGAGGTAATTTGTATAAAATCCATAAAAATTTGTTTGCTGTAAATATATGTCGGAAAAGGTGAAAAAACTGTCGGAATAAAACAAGTTATGTCAAAGCTATTGACAGCCCGTGTGCTGCTGTGATAAAATTTTATCAGACGGAGATAACAGGTGCGGGGTCTGTACAGCCGAAAGCATAGTTGGCATTTTCTTGCCTCTTGCTTCTTGCCTCTGGCAGCAAAAAGAAAGGGAGAATAACATTGGTTTATGTAATAAAAATAAACCTTGACGGTAAAGATAAATATATATATACCGCTGCTGCGCCTGTTGAATCCGTGGAGGGTGCAAGAAGATTTTATTCACGCTCATATGCGAAAAAATACATAGTCTGCCACGGGCTTAAAAATGCGTCGGTGGTAAGGGTTGAAAAGGTGGAAAAATGATCGTTATGCATTTTCCAGCGGCTCGGATTTTTCGCAGACAATGCCTTTATGTTCACGCCCGCAGGCGCTTGACCAGTAAACTGCATTTCGTATGATCTTAATAATATTTTCATCTCTGTAAATTGGATATTCCTCATGCCCCGGCTGGAAATAGAAAATTCTGCCCATACCCCGACGGAAGGTAACTCCGCTGCGGAACACGTCTCCGCCGGAAAACCAGCCCAGGAATATTGTTTCCAATGGGTCGGGAATGTCGAAAGGCTCGCCGTACATTTCCTCTTCGGGAAGCAGGAAGCCCTGTTCAACTCCTCTTGCTATGGGGTGGGCGGGATTTGTGCACCATATACGCTCACGGTCCCCATGCCGCCAGCGCAGGTTGCAGGAAGTGCCGCAAAGCAGCTTCATAGGCTTGCTGTGGTGAGCGGAATGGAGGGGGATAAAGCCCATGCCGCCGTTCACATGGCGGGCGACTGCCTCGGCGTTTTCGTCTGTCACTTCATTATGCGCCCTGTGCCCCCACCAGATGAGGGTGTCGGCATCCGCTAAAATTTCCTCGGAAAGCCCCTGATTTTCCATATCGAGAGTGGCATATCTTACGGAAATGTCTCCCGTTTTTTTCAGCGCCTCGCCAATGCACACATGAATCCCCTCGGGGTAATTTTCCGCCGCTCTTCCCGGCTGTTTTTCATGGATAAATTCGTTCCATATAAGAACCTTTGTCATGTTTTTAAGCTCCTTTACTTGATCTGTACATCAAAAATACGTTGAAACTTAAGGGACGTCCTGTAACTTTGCAAACTTCGCCTCCGTTTTCGGCAAATTAATTTATGTGTGCCCGAAACCATTTTAAAAGCTGATGTTTGCCGGGTTTTACCATTTTGCATGCTTTTCATAAATTTCCCTGTTACGTTCAAGAAGTTCTCGGAGACAGCTATCACCTCTTCCAGAGGTGCGACTTGATATTCCTCAATATGATTGTATTTCGACATAACATATTTCGGCTCATTATCCGCCATAATCACCGCAGTACCGTACAGATCAACTATTTTTGCGGCTTTGGAAATGCTGTCTGTTATACAAACCGTGTTTTTATTTTCGGTATTCATATCATCAACTCATCTTTAATTGCTGCTTATACAAATTTGCTCTAAGCAAGCGCTTTTCTGTCTCCTGCTTCCTGCCTCCCGCTATTTTTAAATAGACTAACAGAAAACTTACAAAACAACATACCCCAGATTTTCCGCAAACCTTACTATCCCGGGATATTCCTCCGACATTACCTCACGCCCGATATCGCCGCAGCAGGCGTAGGAATATTTTGCCTCGAACCTGCCCGAGGGACTTTCCTCGGGAGATATCGTCACCAGTTCCCCACGGGTGTTTGCGGGGAAAATATTTTCGGGGACATTGCAGGGATTCCCCTCCTCGTCAAAGGCAAGTATCTTAAGACAGTCGTCCGACTGGGTCATCTTCAGCTTAACGCAGCCCAGCACCGCACCGAAAGGATACGCCATTGACATAACCGCTTTCTCGTCGCCGTAAAAATGCCCCTCATAGGCACGCCAGCGGGCAAAGGTGAGAAAATAGCCGTCCTCCTTTACGGTGAGCGCCGTTTCAAAAACTATCCCGTCAAACCGCTGGTGCAGACGGCGGGCAAATCTCCTTGTAAAAACAAGGGCACGGGCAAAGCCGCATTCCCCTATAACATCATTTATCCGCAGTATGTTTGTCTTACCCTCAAAATCGGGTACCGTGGGGGTCTCCTCGGTCTTGATAAATTCCTCATCGGTATCGGTGAAGGTGTATCCAAAACCCTTGACCTTTACCTTATCCGCCGCAATGCTGCCTCTGTCGGCAGCGTGGCGCATATCCTTGGCGTTGACTTTTGCGGCCTCTTTGTCATAATCCGCCAGCAGGGCGGCAAAAGCTTCATTAAAAATGTCCATTGAGTTCCTCCGTAAGCCTTGCGGCGGTTTCTTTTACAGCGCCCGCACTGCCGTCCATTTCCAGGTCCATCATGGCGTCCTCCAAAAGACAGGCAAGGTCGCTTTCCTCGCCGCTGGCGGCTGCGGTTTCGGATAAGGCATTATAAAAATCCTTCGGAGAAATTTTCCCCTGTGCCGCATCGCTGCAAAGCTTTTTTATTTTTTCGGTATTGTTCATAAATGCTGCCTCCTTGATTTATATTTTATGCATTTTCCCGTCTGCGGGACAAAAACTTATCCGGGTTTTTCTCCCATTTCGGAAAAGTGTTCTCATTAAAAGTTCGGTTTGCCCTAAAAGGTTCAGCCTGTCTGAAAATGGTTCAGCTAGTCTGAACTGTTGCGAGCCATTTCTCCGCTTCCTATTTAAAAAGGAAGATTTTTTATTGAAATTTCCATAGCTTCAAGCTGATCCGCCGCTCCGAAATGCTCAACGGAATAATCGCCTTTATAGCCATTTCCGGACAGCTTTTTCACAAGCCCCTCAATGCCGGTATATCCTGCGCCCGCAGGACAGGGATACATATTTTTCCCCGACAGATCGGCTTTGCCGTTGGGGAGTTCCTTACTGCTTCGCAATCTGTCTTTCAGGTGCACATGGGCAATGCGTGGGAAAAACATTTCGCAGGCCTCTGCCGCTTCTTCCAGGCAATAGGCGAAATTCCCCGTGTCAAAGGTGAACATAAGCCCGGGCACATTGTCCAGCAGAAATTTTATCTGAGCGGTCTTGCAGCAGGGGGACTTTATATCGTCATAATCCTCCACCGTGACGGTAATATTATATTTTTCGGCAGCGGCGCACATTTCATTCAGTCGCTCCGCCGTGTATTTCATGCAGTCCTTTTCGCTGTCGGCTGCTTCAATAAATCCGGGCACGCAAAGCACTTTTCCTGCCCCGAAAAATGCTGCCGTTTCCAGGTGCGGAAGATATTTCTCCCTTGCATTCCGTGCCGTTTCATGAGGAAAATCAAAGGTATTGTAAATTGATACGACCTTAAACCCCGTATCATCAAAAAGCTTTTTCGTTTCACTCTTTTTATTAAGTCTCCACAGGTCGCATTCGAGTGCTTCATAACCCATTTTCCGTGACCTTTCCAGTGCGGCGGGGATTGAAATTTGCCTCTGTTCTGCGCCTTCGATAATATGCTCGTAAAATATGCCCGTCATTATAAAAACACTCCCTTGCAGACTTGCACGGCAAAATTGAATATTGACCGCCTTTATTTTTTCCGCCACAAAAGGCGGTTTTCCGAAAATTCCGCAGTAAGCTCTCCGTTGTCGTAAAGATACGAAAGATAGGAGCGCAGGGTGCTTCCCACAAGAACATACTGCTCGAAATTCATAGTAAGGCCGTATTCGTCAAAGGCTGTTTTCAGCAGTTCCTCATACGTCTGCGGAGCGGTAAGCTTTTTTAAGATAAATTCGGAAATTTCCTTTACCGCCGCCCTGTTGATATTTACAATTTCCTTTATGTCGGCGCTTGCCGGGGCGTGGGCCGGGACGAAAAAGTCCCCCTGCATATTTTCGATACTGTCAAGAGTTTTAAGGTACTCAGCCACATCATAGATAAAGGTGATTTTATATTTTTGAATGGTCGTCGGGCTGCTTATGCAGTCCGCCAAGAACACTACATTATCGGGAGTGCGGACGCCTATCATATCAAAAAAATGCCCAGGCAGCGGTATGACCTCCAGCTCACTCGGAAAATCCGGGTGGGAAATATCCTCCGCCCCGCTTTTTTCCGCCATCAGGAATTTATGCTTCAGCTCCTTGCAGGGGAATCCGCCGTATAAAAAGGACGGCTCTAAGAGCGGGAAACGGGTGAACGCCGCTTCTATCCCTTTGGCGAATATTTTGCAGCCCGTCTGCTGCTGCAAATACCTGTTGCCGCCGATATGGTCGGCATTGGAATGGGTGTTGATGATCGCCGCAAGCTGCCAGCCCCGGTCGTCAAGAATTTTGCGGACTTTTCGCCCTGCGTCTTTGTCGCTGCCGCTGTCAATGAGATATACCCCCTCTTCCGAAAAGCGGTAAATCCCGATCTTGGCGGGACAGTCTATATAATAGGTCTTATCGGTGATCTTTACAAGCTCGTACATTGTGATATCCCTCCTTGGGACTGTAGATATGGGACAATGGCTTTGTATAAGCATAAGCCATAAGCCCGCTTTGCAAAGCCGCCCCCCGCAAGCGGCTTTGCGGCTTTGCGTTTGTTTGCGCATTGCCTGTGTATTTTCATAATTATAGCACATTTTACAAAAAAAGTCAAGGGCGGGGAAAGTTTAAGTTTCCCGTTTCGCATCAAGTTTTATTATCCCTCGAAGCGAAGGGGGGATTTATATGGGCAGGTCATATTTTGACGCATAAAATTTTCGGGCAAAGGTGACGGCTGTTCAGCTGTTCAAAAAAATCCCAGACAACTTTTCGCAAATCCCCTGACAGAACTTGATTTTTAAGGATAAAATGAATAAAATAAAATCAGGGCTTATAAGCCGACTATATTCCGAAAGGAAGTTAAGTGGTTATGAGATCAGGCAAAAGAATCCTATTGTGCGGAAGAGATCCGAAAAATGTACTGGTACAGCTTGCAAGGCAGCTTTCGCTGACAGGCGCACCTGTGATACTGGGCGGACGGGGTTATGACAGTCTTGTATATGACATTGCCGGTGTAATGCCCGATATTGTGGTGATAACGGACATATCCGACGCCCAGAAGGCAGACGAATTTTTATCCCGCCGCAGGAGATTTCCGACAGAACCCTTTTTCCTTTTCACCACCTGCCGCAAGGAAGTTTACGCAGGTATGACCCGAACTCTCCGCCACGGCTTTTACATAGCAATGGAACCGCTGGATATGCCATTTATAAGGGAGATCATTAAGCGGCAGATCTGAAATACGGTGAAAAGTGTTTGTTGACATATCCTTGAAAATGTGATATAATTTTACCGTAAATTATCGGCAGGAGGCGAAGCTTGAAGGTTAGCGGCAAACCCCTGAGCTTCAGCGCACCTTTGGCGTGAAAGTCTGATTAACGGAGTGGAAAAGTTTTAAAGTTAACGGCAGACCCCTAAGTTTCAGAGTATCTTTGGTGCAACAACAGATTA
>CAZGAZ010000109.1:6585-10133 GCA_964523835.1 uncultured Ruminococcus sp. | reverse complement strand
GTGTCACAGGATCGGGTGTCACAGGATCGGGTGTCACAGGATCGGGTGTCACAGGGTCGGGTGTCACAGGGTCGGGAGTTACAGGATCGGGTGTTACAGGGTCGGGTGTTACAGGGTCGGGAGTCACAGGATCGGGTGTTACAGGGTCGGGGTCGGGCTTATTCTTATTTTCAAGCTTGGAATAACCGCAAGTCAGGCAGGTGTAACGTATCTTGTCGACTCCACCCACTGTTATCTCTGCGCCACCGTCAAAATCGTGTTCGTCGTAGCCGTCCTTGTCTTTGATGTCTTTTATTGAGCATTCTGTCGATTGTGCGAGAATGGAGCAATCATCGGATTCACAATTATGCCAGTGGTGGGTATCATTTTTATCCCAGTCCTTGCTCCATTGATGAGGTACGGACGAGCCGCATATCGTACATAATTTTTCGGCAGCATCGGGATGTGCATGGTCTTCATGAAGTATTGTGCCGCCTCCGTCTTTGTTGTCGGCGTCGTAGCCGTTGATATCCTGATATTTAATCAGCTCTGCGCCCGCTTCAAGATACAGAACAGAGTCATCCGCAAGTGTAAGTTTACCGTCCGTCACAAGCTTTCCGCCGTTATGTATCCTCAGCAATTTGTCCGATTCAAGCTCGTAATCCTCGGTAAGTTTGATATTGCCGTAAATAACGCCGTCGGGGGCATAAGTTTCATCGGTTTCGCCAACCTCTTGTGTATAAGTTGTTTTATGTTGTTCGTCAAAGATGACGCAGTTATTATAGTTATCGCCGTTGCCTCTTGATATTTCGTTTGTGGTTATCCATGGGTAGGAAGTGTCGCTTGTACCCTCTATTTTAACGGTAACATTGCCGTTTCTGCCGCCTATACCTGCGGCGTCATCTGCTCCGTAAGCTTCTGCTTTTCCGTTTGTAACGGTTATTGACAAATCTGTCATCTGGCTGTTTGCTCCCTCGCCGATACCTGCGCTGCCGCCGTAGGGATAGCCGCTTGCGCAAATGCTTCCCTCGGCAGTGATATTTCCGCCGTTTATGGTTATCTCAAGACTGCCGCTGCCGGCGTTGCCGCCGCCGATACCTGCGCCGCCGCCGCTCTTGCTGTCGGCAATTACCGTTCCATTCTCAATGGTTATGTTAAGCTTGCCCGTGCCGGCCTCTCCGCTGCCGATACCTGCTCCGCCGCCTCCGCCGTAGGCAGTGACATTGCCGTCGTTTATGGTTACAGTCAGATCGCCGCTTGCTCCTTTTGATGAGCCGATACCTGCGCCGCCGTTACTGCCGCCGGTTGCTTTGATATCTTTACCGTTGTTTATTGTTATGCTGCTGCCCGCTATTCCTGCGCTTGTGTCTCTGCCCTTAGCGTCAACAACGGTATCCTCTCCCTCAATCGTTATATTTGTGCCGTTTATGCCTTCGCCCCATTTTGTTGCTTCGGCTGTAACCTTTCCGCCGCTTATTATTATAGTGCTGCCGTCTATGGCTGCATCTGATTTGCTTCCGGCGGATTTTCCTTCGGTGATAACTTCTCCGCCGTTTATTGTTATATTATTAGTGCCTTTTATGCCTGAGCCGTCTGTTCCTTTGGCTGTAACTTTTTCTGCGTCTATTGTTATATCGTTGCCGTAGATACCTCTGGTGCCGTTGGCTTCGACGACTGTACTGCTGCCGCTTATATCAACGGTGCTTCCCGTGCCGTTGTTGTAGTTGCTGCCGCCTATACCTACACCGCCAGTGCTCGTGGCTGTGATGTTACCGCCGGTTATTGTAACTTCGCCTTTGGCGCCGTCACTAACATGGCTGGTACTTCCGCCGCCGCCGCCGCCGATAGCTGCGCAGCCCATGCCGTTGCCTGTTGCTATTACAGTGCCGCCGGTTATTTTTATACCCGTGCCGTTTCCGCCATATTGACCGTCCCAGTTACCGCCGCCGCCGATACCTGCGCTGTCGTTGCCGCCTGTGGCTTCTACAATCCCGTTGCCGCCTATTGTTATGTCTGTACCATTACCGCCTATGTTTGTTAGAGGTGTCCAACCATTACCACCGAATGATACAACTGAACCGCCGCCTATACCTGCGCCGCCGAAAGAAGTAGTTTGATCGTCGGTGCTGCCTGTTGCTTTGACTATCCCTCCGCTGCTTAAGTTTATATTTATATTTTCGCCGTTACCTGCTACGCCGCCGCCAATACCTGCACCGCCTGTACTTGTGCCACCGCCATTTGCTATGACAGTTCCGCTGCCGCTTATTGTTATACCCGTAGCATTGCCGCCTTTATATGTTGGACTCATTGAATTACCAGTTGGTTTACCTGCACCGCCGCCGATACCTGCGCCGCCGCTGTTGCCGCCAATGGCTGTGATATTGTAGTTGTCATTGTTGCTGTCGGTGTCAATTATTATATTTTCACTGTTGCCGCCTTTACCGCCGCCGATGCCTGCGCCGCCGCCTGTGCCTGTTGCCGTAACTTTTACACTGCCGGTTATTGTTATACCATTATTGTCACCGCCGTCACCATTGGAACCGCCGGAACCGCCGCCGATACCTGCACCATCATTGCCGCCGGTGGCTGTGACAGTTCCGTTGCCGCTTATTGTTATACCCGTGCCGCTACCGCCGCTTTGCGAACTCGAAATAGTTCCGCCGCCGCCGATACCTGCACCGCCGCTGCCGCCTATGGCTGTGACGTCGCCGCCGGTTATTGTTATATTTGTGCAGTCGCCGCCTTTGTTATTCATAGACCCGCCGCCGCCGATACCTGCGCCACAGTTTCCGCCGATGGCTGTGATCGTGCCGCCTTCTATTGTTATATTGCTGACGGTTCCACTATCCCTACCGCCGCCGATACCTGCGGCATAGTTTGTGCCGGTTGCAATAAGCGAACCGCCGCCATCACTTTCCTTTATTATAAGTTCAGCACTGTTCCTCTTTTGCAAACCCGCAAAACCGGTTGAGCCATCATTTTGGGATTGCAACGAATTATCGCCGTCAAGAGTAACTGTAACAGGACCACTGGCTGCCGTTATTTCAAATGCTATATTTTGTGTATTATTATTAAAACCACCGATATTGACATTGCTTAGTGTTATATTTGCTCCGTCCGCACTGTCTACCTGTATTTTGTACGCAGCAGGACTTTCCCTTGTTTTATCGGGAGTGGAAATTGTTATATTTTTACTACTCTTAATGGTAAGGCATAGGCCTGACGCAGTATAGTCTCCATTTGGATTGGTTCTTGAGTTCCATACTGACAAGTCATCGCCCGTTATTATAAAATCGCCGAATGTTGCAGTGTTTGTATCTGCCAATAAGGCAATCAAATCATCTGTTTCTTCCTCTTCGGATGTCATTTCTTCATCTTCCACAGTCTCCTCAGCCGACACCTCTTCCGTAGGCACATTTTCCGTCTCATCCTCTGCAGGCACATTTTCCGCCTCGTCCTCTGCAGGCACATTTTCCGTCTCATCCTCTGCAGGCACATTTTCCGCCTCATCCTCTGCAGGCACATTTTCCGCCTCGTCCTCTGCAGGCACATTTTCCGCCTCGTCCTCT
>CAZGAZ010000109.1:0-6485 GCA_964523835.1 uncultured Ruminococcus sp. | reverse complement strand
TGCAGGCACATTTTCCGCCTCGTCCTCTGCAGGCACATTTTCCGCCTCGTCCTCTGCAGGCACATTTTCCGACCCGTCCTCTGCAGGCACATTTTCCAAATCGTCATGCTCGGGTTCGTCCTCCAGAACATTCTGATCGGGACTGTCATATACCGCCTTGCCCGAATTAACCGAAACAACCGCCGTCGAAACAAACAAAACAGCGCATATTCCCGCCAATATTTTTTTCATAGTCTTATCCTCCCGAGGTTTATTTATTTTGCATATTTATGCACCCGTAACATACTTTCGTATTATAAGTATATCACAGATTTAACAATTTTGCAACAAAAAAAAAAAAATAAGACATAAATTATTTCGCACTGTTTTTGTGGAATATGCCAAATTTTTAAAAATTTTATAAACAAAAAAATCCACCCGATACCGGTTCTTAGCAAGCTATGTCAAAAAATAAACCTCCGCAGGCTCATTTCCTGCGGAGGTTCCGATTTATCAGCAGCCCCGGAAGCTGTACATCTCAAAATACAAAATCGCAATGACAGGCAGCGCACAGCCGACCGTATTCAGGATATAACGCACCGTAAGCGCTTTTTCTTTTTTGTGTGTCAAAGCAGCTATGCAGGAGGTCGCTGCCGATATTCCGCATACCCCCATGCAGATTATCTGCACTGCACCGATAACAGTGCCTGCCGCAGCGGGGATTCCGCCCTGACAGTTTGCATATACCGCATATGTCCCGAGCATAGCAATAACAGAAACAAGCCTTGCAATATATCCTGCCGTCATTACAGACGAGCCGTAAAATGCCGTCTGTTTGCCATGCTTTTTCAGCTTGCTTCCGATACGCATAATATACGCCGCCGCCACAGCCAGCAAAACATATACCGTCAGCAGACAGAGCTTGACAATATATGATCCGTCATATATCATATCCATTGAAGGCGTTTCTATGCCCGTGTTACCGTCGGGATAGGTCTTTACACCGAAAATCACTGCGGCCTCGTCCGAAATTACGCCCTTATTTCTGATCCGGTATACGCCGTTTCCCATATTCTCCACGTCGCCCAAATTGTTTGCCGATATTGCCGAAATATAAGGAATGAATTTCAGCATTCCACGATAGGTCGAACGTGCAGGCAGATAATAGCCGCCGAAATTTGCCTTATATGCCGTACCCGAAACGTATTTGTCGGGGGATAATTCTCCGAAAACCAATGCAGGGGTATCCGACAGAAAAGCATTGCCGTTCGGCTCATTGGTCATGATAACCAGACCCGTTTTGGATTCAAGGTCAAAGATCATATTCGCCTGTCCCGCCGTTGTCCCTCCGCTGTGACCGTAGGTGCGTACGGAATATTCATTGCACCAGAAGCCGTGAGCGCATATCGGAATATCCGATTCACCGTAAAAATCCGTTCCCGTGAACATCACAGCCTGCGTTTCGGGGGACTGAAACAGCGGCGCATCATCATTCACCAAAGCCTGCGCATAGGTCATCAGATCGGCAAGCGTTCCTGTTGCCGCACCTGCCGGATAGGCGGGAATATAATTCAGACAGTTTCCCAGGTCAATACAGTGCCCTATACTGAACTTATAGCTTTTCATGCCCCTGCGCCGCTCCTGCACCCACGCATTGTCGCTGTGAGCGGAATTAAGTGCGGTATGCTCCATACCCAGCGGCTCAAAAATGTTCTCGTGAACGTACTCGCAGTAATCCTGCCCCGTTATACATTCTATCACATATCCTGCCACCGCCGCCCCGTAATTTGAATAGGCGGCCACCTCGCCCGGGCGGTGTATCTGTGCAGGTTCTATCGCCTGTAATTCCTCGCCGAGGGGCAGTATCGAATTTTCATCCGTTTTCCAGATTGGCCTTGTCGTTTCCTGCCAGCCTGCATTGTGGTTCATCAGGTTCATCATCGTGATCGGCTCGTCATAGGAAAGGTGTCGGAAAAAGCCGTCGAGGAGATACTCCCGCACATCACGGTCAAGGTCGAGCCGCCCCTGTTCCCATAGCTGCATAGCGCTGACCCATATCAGCGTTTTGGAAATGCTGCCCCATTCGTAAACGGAATTTTCATCGGCAGGGGTATGATTTTCAATGTCCGTTTCGCCGAAATATCCCGAATAAAGCACCTCATTTCCCTGAAATACGCCCACAGCGGCAGAAGCAAACATAGGCTCACTGAAACTGAGTTCACTTGCTTTATCCTCAAGCTCACGCTGCAGCTTTTCAACGGTCAGTCCCGAGGGCAGAATCAATTTATTATCGGCTTCCTCCGCACCGACAGAGGGAATTGTCACAGCAGCAAACAGAAGCCCTGCACAGACAGCAGCCGCAAATCTTTTGAATTTCCTTTTCATGTACAAGCCCTCCTTACAGTTCCTTTTCGTCATATTCAAGCACAGTGCATATATATTTGTATACCGCCTGGAACACAGCAATTGTCACAAGCACCGCACCGAGCAAAAAACCGTTTGCCGCCCCTGCAAGCTGCGCAAAAAACTGAATGATGACCGCAGCAGTCGGACCGATCGGCAAAATGCCGCTGACGGTAAGCACCCATAATAACAGTATTACCGCAAATACCAACAGCTCAGTGATATGATATTTTTTACCGGCCTTGTTTTTTTTGCCGGAAGACAGCGACAGTTCAATGCTATCGGGGTCGTTGAAGTAATTACGCAAACTGCCTGCCGCTATAATGAGCCCAACGGAAAACCCCGCAATGTAGACAAGATTGAATACTCCGAACGCAGTGAGCGAACCTCCCGAGCTTTTGGCTAACAGCGAAATAATGTCCATATTCTCGGCGTCTGTTCCCAAAAACAGATAATACGGCTTGAACACGAACGAAATCAGCATAAGCAGATAGAACAAAAGGCTCGAAATTGTGTAAAGTCCCAGAACCAGCAAAAATCTTGCGTTCACCAGGTCACGGCGGCCGATCGGAAGCAGACCCCAAAGCTTGCCGCTGTGATATTTCTGTTCATTGCGAAACAGCATCGGCACAAAAAAAGCGCTCATAAGAAACGGACATTCCACGCCTGCAATGGGCGAAATACAGAATCCCGTGAAGCCGCAGAAAACAATTATAAGAACAGCAATTGTTTTCAGATTGTTCTTTCCGCCGTTCATGGTGATAAGATCGACCTTCATGAGGTCAAATATTTTTTTCACAGCCGCACCTCCTTACAGTTCACGATTTGCAAGCTTGTGAGCGGTTATCTCTCCGAATATCAGGCATATCCCGTACATCACCATATTGAGTGCCGCACCGAGAAGCAGCAGTCCCTGTACTGTACCCGGCAGGCTCGGCATATGTATTTTCGGTATTATCCCGTAGTCGGACAAAGTTAAGAAGCCGAAAAGCAATAATGTCAGAACACCCAGCGTTATCATGATGATCTTAAATTCATTCTCTCTGCCATGTATCTGCCCCATCATTTCCATATAGGAGAATATCAGACAGAAAACGGAAAACACCCCGATTATCATAAGCAGCGTGAGCCTTGTGTCCTCGAAGCTTTCCTTTACCATTTGCATCATTTCACTGTTCTGATTGGGCAGCAATCTGTAAAGCTTCAATGACATTGCGGTAACAGCAAGAACAAACTCCAGTATTTCAGCCGCAAAATGCACCAGAAATATATACAAAAATCTCGCCCTTGCAATATTCCTGCGTTTGACGGGGAGCGTTCCGTAAAGCTTGTTAAAGCCGCTTTTATCTGCGACTGCCTGCAAGGGTATCACAAATATCATTGCGCCGAATGTGATATAAGAGCATATCAGAGGAGCAAAAAACAGACTCAATCCAAAGAATATCACCACGGTCGTCACAGCAGGAATGACCGCAAGCGGTCTTGCCGTGAGGTAATCAAACCGCATGATCTTCAGAATTTCTCTCATGCTTATCCTCCTTTGCGATATAGACCAGTATCTCGTCAATGCTTGCTTTTTCGTATTCAAGCGTATCGGGCAGACCTGCGAGATCGTCCGTTTTTATAAGTGCGTCAAAGCCGTTTCGATAGGAGTGAAAGCCAATGAGCTTTTTTTTCAGCGAGGCGGGAATATCCTCCTTTGCCCCCTTGATAACGGCATAGCTCTCCGTCAGCTCGTCCTTTGTTCCTGTATACCAGACCATGCCGCTGTGCAGTATAGTCACATAATCGGCAATGCGCTCCACATCTGCGGTAATGTGGGTGGAGAACAGCACGCCTCTGTTTTCGTCCTCAATGTACTCCGCAAGAATATCAAGCAGCTCGTCACGGGCAACAGGGTCAAGTCCGCTTGTGGGTTCGTCCAGAATAATAAGCTCCGCCTTGTGGGACAATGCAACGGCGATCATCAGCTTCATTTTCATTCCCTTTGAGAAATCGCCGACCTTTCTGTTATCGGGCAGGTTAAATTCCTTGATACGGCTGAAAAATTCCTTGCTGTCCCAATCCTTGTAAAAGGGCGTTAACTGCTGTGCGATCTGCTTTATATTCAAATGCTCGGCAAGGTACAGACTGTCAAACACCACTCCCAGACGCTCTTTTATGGCAATGGTATCGTTCACGCTGTCCAGTCCGAACACGCTGATACTGCCGCTGTCGATTTGCGCCATATTCAGTATGGAACGGATAGTAGTTGTCTTGCCCGAGCCGTTCTGTCCGACAAATCCCATAATAAAGCCTTTCGGCAGCGAAAAGCTCACGCCCTTCAGTGAAAAATCATCATATGCTTTGCAAAGCCCGTTTATTTCCAGAATGTTTTCCATAGTCAGTCCTCCATAAATTTTCTCAGCGCAGCGACGATCTCATCATCGGTAAGTCCTGCATTTCTGCCGTTCGTGACGGCTTTTTCAAGCCCGTCCTCCATTTCGTAGAGCATACGCTCCCGCAGAAGCTCATTGTTTCTCGGTGCGACAAAATATCCCTTGCCTGCAACGGAAATGATAAAGCCCTCCTCCGAAAGATCATTGTACACCCTTGTTGTGGTGATAACACTGATTTTCAGGTCACGGGCAAGCTGCCTTATGGACGGCAATTGCTCGTCCTCTGTGGCCGTACCGTCTAAGATCTGTGCTTTCATTTGCTGTTTGATCTGTTCATAGATCGGCAGCTCGGACTTATTTTTAATGACGATTTTCATGAAGCGCTCCTTTGATATACTGTTAATATTGCATTATATACAGTATATCATATATAACAGACAATGTCAATAGCATTTTGAATTTTTTTCAAATTCCATAGCAGCATATTCATTTCTTTTATACCACATTCCCTGCTTTTTGCTTGCCGTTCTGCGCCATAACGCCTGCAAGCGCATGTGGAACATATAATTCCTCCAGAAAATTTATTTCCTCTTCCGTCAGTTCCGGTTCTACTGATTTTACCGCACTGTCCACATGGGAAAGCTTTGTTGCGCCCACAACGGGAGAAGTCACCTTTGTCAGCAGCCATGCAAGGGAAATTTCCGTCATGGATACACCCCTCTTTTCCGCAAGTTCTTCTACACGTCGGATGATTTTTCCGTCCGCCTCGGCAGTTGCATCATACTTGAACCGTGCATATGCGTCCTCTTCAAGCCGCTTGGAGGTTTCTCCCGACCGGCGGGAAAGCCTGCCGCTTGCCAAGGCGCTGTACGGTGTCATAGCAATGCCCTCGGATTCGCAGAATGGAGCCATTTCCCGTTCTTCCTCACGGGCGATAAGATTGTAATGTCCTTGAATGGAGATAAACTCCGTCAATCCGTTCATGCGGGCATAGAAGTTTGCTTTTGCAAGCTGCCATGCAAAGCAGTTGGATATGCCGATATACCGCACCTTTCCCGATTTTACGGCGTTGTGCAGCCCATCCATTATCTCCTCCATAGGCGTATTGTAATCCCACATATGATAAATATAGAGGTCAACATAATCGAGACCGAGATTTTTAAGGCTTTGGTTCAGATAGTTTTCAATATGCTTCTGACCGCTGATATTGCTGTCAATTTCGTCCTGTGTCCGAGGCGTAAATTTTGTGGCGATAATATAATCTTCACGCTTTGCAAAGTCACGGAGAGCTTTTCCGACAAACTGCTCGCTTGTTCCGTTCTGATAAGCAATAGCAGTATCATAGAAGTTTATCCCCATATCAAGACTGTGTTTTATTATCTGCCTTGATTCTTCCTCTCCAAGCGTCCAGCTGTGCTGTCCGGCAGCTGCGTTTCCGAAACCCATGCAGCCCATGCAGATACGGGAAACCTTTAAATCCGATTTTCCTAAATTAGTGTACTTCATTCTTAAAACCTCCATATCAATTTTTTAATAAACTTTTCGCACAGTTATAAGTGATTTCGTAAATTGTCATAAATACATAATTCACGCCTGCTTCCTCCATAGCCGTCCTCTGTTTTTCATTGACAACGGTATATGGATAAATACCGAACATAAACGGGAAAAAAGAATAGAGAAAAATCTTTTTATCTGATACAGGCATATGGGGGAAATACTGCCCCA
>CAZGAZ010000108.1:0-10490 GCA_964523835.1 uncultured Ruminococcus sp. | reverse complement strand
ATTCCGCCAACAAAGGCACATTTCATTTTAATAGGCAAGTCACAATTGCCTGTCGTTCTCAGAGTGGTAGGGGAAACGGCGGCAGTTTCTCGGAGTGGTAATGGAATAAAGCCATTTCCCCGGCGTCTGAGGGGAAGTCAGCTATACAAATTTCCTATACCCCGATATTGTATTTACGTATTGGACAAAAGGAAAAAGCGGTGATATAATTTAATTAAAGCAGAAAACAGAAAAGCTTTCACAAGGAGGAAATTATCATGAGCACTTTAATTAAAAAGAATCCCGCCGATAAATATTGGGACGAGGAGCTGGAGACCAAACCCCGTGCCGAACTGGAAAAGGATCAGCTGAGAGATCTGCAGGAAATTGTAAAATTCGCCTACGAAAACGCCCCCTATTACAAACGTTCCTTTGATGAGGCAGGAGTAAAACCCGAGGATATAAAGACCCTCTCCGACATTCAAAAGTTCCCCTTTATCACCAAGACAACCCAGCGTGACACCCAGGGCGTAGGCTCGTTTCTGGGAGAACTTGCGGCAGTGGACGAGGAGGACGTGGTATTCGTTTCCACATCCTCCGGGTCAACAGGCGTGCCTACCATGAGCCCGTTCACCAAGCAGGATTTCGACGAGTTTCAGGACACTGAGAGCCGCTGGTTCTGGCAGATAGGAATGAGACCCAAGGACAGATATGTTCACGCCCTTAACTTCTCCCTTTACGTGGGCGGTCCCGATGTTATAGGCGCACAGAACCTGGGAGCGCTCTGCATATGGGGCGGCACGCTGCCTAGCGAACGTTTGCTGTTCATTCTCAAAACCTATCAGCCCACCATTATCTGGACCAGTCCCTCATACGCATGGCAGCTGGGTGAAAAGGCAAAGAAAGCAGGCATTGACCCCAAAAAAGATTTGTCAATAAAAAAGATAATCGTTGCGGGAGAACTGGGCGGTTCTATCGACTCCACCCGAAAGGCGATCGAAGACCTCTGGGGCGCCGAGGTCTACGATTTCTACGGTCTGTCGGATATTTTCGGAGCCTGCGCCGCCGCCTGCGAAGCAAAGGACGGTCTGCACATTGCGGAAAATCATATCCTTGTGGAAACCATTGACATACATACAGGCGAGGTGCTGCCCGACGGCGAAGTGGGCGAGCTGGTATTTACCACTTTAAGAAAGCACGCACGTCCCCTTATCCGCTTCAAGACAGGGGACATAGGCAGGATAGACAAAACCCCCTGCTCCTGCGGACGTACCCACGGCAGGATTCATATTCACGGGCGGCGTGACGATATGTTCATTGTGTCTGCGGTGAACGTTTTCCCCAGTGATATCGAGGCTGTTATCCGTGAAATTGACGGCATAACGGGAGAATATCTCATAAGGATATTTGAAAAGGATTTTACCTGCAAATATTCCGTTGAGATAGAAAAGAACGCCGATAATCCCGCTTCTGATGAAGAGGTGTCCGAGCGTGTTTCGGCAGCCCTCAAAGCAAGGATAGGCGTAAAGCCCAGCAGTGTTGTCGTACATAAGGACGGAGGGCTTGACACCCGTTCGGAGCACAAGTCAAGGCGTATAATTGACGAAAGAAAGCTGGATTTCAGCATATAGAGGCAGGAGGCAGGAATTTGAACCAAGTTTGCCGAAGATTTTTTAAAATTTAAATGAATATGTTCATACGGCAATCAATACGGTAAAAACAAAACCGCTGCAGCGTGAAATGCGCTTGCAGCGGTTTTTTTTGCGTTATGACCTTATTATTCCTCGACCTTTTTAAGCTCAATACTATGAATAGTAAGTCCACTCTGGGCAAAGTACAGCCGAAGCGTGGTGAAGCGGGAGAAGAAGAATATCTTGCCGCTTTCCATTGAAATGGGCTTGCCGCCGGTGCCCCGCCATGTGAATGCGGCGCAGGGGCTGCCCATGGAGAAGAGGGTCACAGGCAGCTGCGCCAGCTCGCCCGCCGTAGAAGAGGCGGTGACTGTCACCTTGTAATAGCCCGTGGGGGAAACGTCCGCAATGAAAATGTAATCCTTGCCCTTGTCGGTGCAGATGTCGTCGGGGGATATGATAAGCCCGCCCTTGCAGTCGTAGCATTTTACCTCTCTGTCGTCGCTGCCGTCGGCGTCCTTGGGACGGTTTATCACTTCTACCTTTTCTTCCTTGCCCTCTGCCCTGTCCATGGCATGAGTTCTCATCAGCACGGCGCAGATATTTGCTGCATTGCGCTGAAGCTCACCCCGTGAAATAAATCCCTTTTCCAGCTCCGCAAGGGTGTTGTCGTCATTGTCCGCACCGTCTGCGCAGACCATGTAAACATCATTCTGAGCGGCTGCCATTGCCGCAAAATCCGTGTGATTTTGTTGACCCCGAGGCGTGTCCCTGCGGTTTATATCAGCCCACCAGTCGGTCATGACAAGTCCCTCGAAGCCCCATTCATCACGCAGAATGGTTGAGGTAAGGTCATAGCTTGCCGCCGTCCACAGACCGTTTACCGAACCGTAGGTGGTCATAACGGTGTATGCCCCGCCCTTTTTAACGGCTGTTTCAAAGCCTTTAAGATAAATTTCCCGCAGGGCACGTTCGGAAATTACCGAATCAATAGTGTGTCTGCCTGTTTCCTTGTTGTTGCCGCAGAAATGCTTTACAGTGCCCGTGACCCCTGCGCTGTGCAGTCCTTGCAGCTCTGCTGCCGCCATTTCACCCGTAAGCAGGGGGTCCTCCGAGAAATATTCAAAATTCCTGCCGTTTAAAGGGTGACGGTGAATGTTCATGCCCGGACCTAAGAGGCAGTCCACCTTATTTGCGGACATTTCAAGGCCCGTGAGGTAGAAAAGCTCCGTCATCAGCTGTTTGTTGAATGTGGAGGCAATAAGCGTGCCGTTAGGGAGACTGAACGCCTTTGTACCGCAGTCAAGGCGCATTCCCGAAGGACCGTCCGAACAGCAGCCGCAGGGGATTCCCATATTCCGGAGGCTTTCCGAAACGCCCCCGAATGCGGCGGCAGTGCCGGGAGTTACCTTGGGGCTGCTCATGCCCTCGCCCCTGATAATGCAGGCAAGGTCGTTATCGGAAAGCTGTGCAATAAATTCGGACATATCCGCTCTGCCGTTTTTCACATCCGCAAGCTTTATCCCCCTGTCGCCTGTCTGGGGAATAGTTTCGGGGAGATTTTTTTGACGGCGGACATCTTCATATTCCTCCATAAGCGGAACGTTTTCCATGGATATCTTATAACCAACCTTTTCGGGAACAGGCTTTATTCTTTCAAAGCCCATAACGGGAGCAAGGGCATGAGTGCACTGCTTTGTCACCCTTGTTTCGGGAATGTTAAAGGCAAGTGCGGGGGACAGGCTGCGGCAGCAGTTTCCCGCCGAAATTTCGTAATCTCCCGCTTCAAGGACAAAGCAGCTTTTGTGTCCCGTTACCCCCGAATCGTCAAAGGAGGAAATGGCGTACAGGTCAATTTCAAAGGGAATTATCTCGGTTTCGCCGGGGGATAAAAGCTTTGTTTTTTCAAAGGCGCAGAGGGTCACTGCGGGCTTGCCTAAAGCTCCTTGGGGCGCACGGGAGTAAAGCTGAACAACTTCCTTGCCGCTGCAGTTTCCCGTATTTGTAACGGAGATTTTTATGACCGCCTTATCCCCGGTAAATTCCGCAGAATCGGTCTTAATTTCAAAGGTCGTGTATGAAAGCCCGAAGCCGAAGGGATAGAGGACTTTTTCGGGAGCAAAGGTTTCAAAATAGCGGTAGCCCACATAGATATCCTCATTGTAAAAGCTGCGTGTCTCGTCCCCGAAATATTTTGCCGCCGGGTAGTCGGAAACGCTTTTGGCAACAGTATCGGGCAGCTTTCCCGAGGGAGAGACCCTGCCTGTGAGCACGTCTGCCGTGCCAACGCCTCCCACCATGCCCCCCTGCCAGACATACAGCACAGCGTCGGGAGAATATTTTTCCACAAAATCCATATTCATAATATTGCCCGTGTTCAGGAGGACAGCCACCTTTTTGAAATGTTCACGAACGGTTTTCAGCATTTCTTCTTCGCCCTCACTCAAAGCGAAAGAGCCTTTTTCGTCGGAGTTGTCGTTTTCCTCACCTGCCGTCCTGCCGATTATTACAAGGGCGGTGTCGGAGGTACGGGCGATTTTTTCCGCAAGGGCGCTGTCTACGGGCATTTCCTTTTGACACCAGGGCTCTCCGCTCCAGCCGCCGCCGTTGTCAAAGGGATTTTCCTCCTGCCAGTCCTTGTAGACCCGAAGCAGCTCGGTGTTGATGTTCACTCCCGCTTCCATAAGTCCGTCGGTAATGCCCACGACCCGTGAAACGTTCACAAGTCCGCCCGAGCCTGTGCCGCTTTTGTAGTAGTTCAGCTGGATACGTCCGAATACGGCGATTTCCTTGTTTGGATCAATGGGGAGGGTGGGCTCACCGTGTGAGCTATTGTCATTTTTGAGCATTACAATGCCCTCGCTAACCGTTTCGGCGGATTTTTTCAGATATTCATTCCAGTCGAGAGTTTTCATATGATTTTATTTCCTTTCGTTAAGGCGCATTTTGCCCGTGGTTTTTGGTTGATATTTTACTATATGTTACCATATCCGGGAAATTTTTGCAAGGGGTTTTGTGTTAATTTTTGAAAAAGTCAGAGGAATTTTTAGGGACACTTTAATGCTATACCGTGCAAAAAAAGCAATTCAAGCGCACTCACTTCACTCGGGTTCCAAGGGTGGAGCCTTTGGCGGGTCAGAGGGCAATATGTTTTTTCAAAACAGCCCTTGCGGGGGTCGGGGGGCGGTGCAGCATAGAACGTGCGGCGACAGCCGTGCGTTCATGCTGCCGCCCGATTTTACTTTTTCGGTTGCTGTTACATACCTTATTTCACTTTACTTCAACTATCTATTTTACCGAATCGGGCGGCGCATTTGGGGGTGCTCTTGAAGTGCGTTTATTTTCGGCGGCTGTTAGAGGGGGCGCTGCCCCCCGACCCCCGCAAGGGCGCTGCCCTCGACCTGCCAAAGGGGTCCCCCCTTTGGAAACCCAAGTGGCGTGTGTGTTTTTGTTTGATTTTGTGTGCTCGGTATGCCGCAAGGATACGCAAAAAAAGTCCCCCGAAGTTGGGAGACTTTTTTGCTATAAGCTGTCATTTCTTGCTTCTTGTCTCTGATACTCTTGCCTCTTGCAGAGCATTTTAGTGAAAATAAGTCCGTCGACCATGGTCTCCATTTCCAGCGGCTCAAAGCCCATTGATCTGTAAAATTTATACCCCGGCGGCGCTGCATTTACGGAAATGTTCTTATGCGGAAAATCGGACATAATGCGGTCAAGAAGCGCCCGCCCGACCCCCTTGCGCTGAAACTCCCCCCTCACAAAGGCAAGGCTCAGGTGAATTTCCTTTTTATTTCTCACATTTGTGACCGCCGCCATGCCCGCAAGTCTGCCCTCCAAAGTGCATATGTAGACTGCGCCGCTGCCGGTAAACAAAGAGAATCTCAGCTTCCTGCTGTGGAGAAACCCCAGAAACGTCTCCTTGGCAAAGGACGGGAAAAGCGGTGCGTCAAATTCCAGAAAAACCTCCTCCGCCAGCCCCAGCGCCTCTTTTACCCGCCTGTCAAAGGGGGAAAGCTTTGTAACAGTATGCATTATCGTTCGGATATGGTCTTATAGGGGCGGTGACGGGCTACACTCTTATAGGCGGGACGGATTATCTTCCCTGCATTGGTAAGCTCCTCGATTCTGTGAGCCGACCAGCCCGAGATCCTTGCAATGGCGAAAAGCGGTGTGTACAGCTCCATTGGCAGCTCCAGCATACTGTAAACAAAGCCGCTGTAAAAGTCCACATTTGCGGAAACGCCCTTGTATATATGCCGCTCCTTGGCAATGACCTGGGGAGCAAGCCTTTCAACGATATGGTAAAGCCCCAATTCCTTTTCCATTCCCTTTTCCGCTGCCAGTCTGTCCACAAAGCTGCGGAAAATATTGGCTCTCGGGTCGGAAATAGAGTAAACTGCGTGTCCCATTCCGTAGATAAGCCCCGAACGGTCGAAAGCCTCTTTGTTGATGAGTTTTCTAAGGTAAGCGCCTATTTCCTCCTCGTCCGACCAGTCACGGATATTTTCCTTGATATCCTCGAACATGGCGGTAACTTTTACATTTGCGCCGCCGTGTTTCGGGCCTTTTAAGGAGCAGAGGGCTGCCGATATTGCAGAGTAGGTGTCCGTTCCCGAGGAAGTGACCACGTGGGTGGTGAAGGTGGAGTTATTTCCGCCGCCGTGCTCTGCATGGAGCACAAGGGCAATGTCCAGCACTTTTGCTTCAAGCTCCGTGAACTTATTGTCGGGGCGCAATAGATGAAGAATATTCTGCGCAGTGGAATACTCGGGCACAGGCTGATGTATGATAAAGCTGTCCCCGTCCAGATAATAATTCTTTGCCTGATAGCCGTATACCGCCAGCAGCGGGATAAGGGAAATAAGCTCCAGCGACTGCCGCAGGACATTGGGGACTGATGTATCGTTAGGGTAATCGTCATATGAAAACAGGGTCAGCACGCCCCTTGAAATGCTGTTCATAATATCGGGGCTTGGGGATTTCATCATAATATCCCGCACAAAGGTAGTGGGCAGCCTGCGGAAATCCGCAAGCAGCGCCGTAAATTCGTCCAGCTGGGCTTTGGTGGGCAGGTCGCCGAAAAGCAGCAGATAGGTCGCTTCCTCAAAGCCGAAAAAATTGTCACGGGCAAAACCGCCCACAATATCGTTGATGTTATAGCCTCTGTAATAGAGCTTTCCGTCGCAGGGGATCATTTCGTTATCCTCAACGATATAGGAAACTATCTCCGAAATTTCCGTAAGCCCCGCAAGCACGCCCTTTCCGTTAATGTCACGCAGTCCACGCTTTACCTCATATTTCGTATAAAGCTCGGGGTCTATCGCTCCGTTGGTTTTGCAGAGCTCGGCAAGCTGTTCTATCTGTGAGGTCACTTGTGAAAAACTGTAATTAAATGCCATATTATCGTCCTTTCTTTCGTTTATGGTCGTCTTGATATCTTCGTAATTTATTATAGCATATTTTTGGAAATTTAGCAAGGGTTAATAAGTCAATTGACAAAATTTCATCATTTTAACACAAAATCAATTTTGAAAATGTGTATCAGTTGTTTAAAAAATACTGTAAAAATGTTATGAACAGAGGCAAGAGGTTAAGAAGCAAGAGGCAAGAGATTTGTATCGGCGAAAATGCGGAATAATATTTACGAAATGTTTCGGAAATGTTATAAACCGCCCGAAATACAAAAAAGTTAAGCAGAAATTTTTCATATAGGTCATTGCTAGAGGCAAGAGGTCAGGAAGTAAGAGGCAAGAGATTTGTATCGGCGAAAATGCGGAATAATATTTACGAAATGTTTCGGAAATGTTATAAACCGCCCGAAATACAAAAAAGTTAAGCAGAATTTTTTCATATAAGTCTTTATTTTTCATTTTGAATGTGATATAATAGAAATAATTGGTGGTTGGACGTGTTCTGTTGTTATGTGCGTTTTGAGTAAGAGAGGAGAAACGGGTATGAATTTATTGAAAAAAGCAATGTGCGGAGCGGGCTTGGCGGTCGTTATGCTGATGTGTTCATGTGCAAATGGGGAGGAAATGTCGGATAATATCACGGAAAGCACTGTCGAAGCATACACGGGGAAAGCCGAATATGCGGAGCTTGATTTAACGGAGGCGGGGGATAACGGCAATGGGGAGGAAATACCGGATAGTATCACGGAAAGCGCTGCCGAGACATACACGAGTGAAGCCGAATATGCGGAGCTTGCTTTAACGGAAGCGGAGGATAACGGCAATGGAGATATTTCGTACAGCGACGTTACCCAAAAGATAGAAAACTATTACGGCAGGTATATTTTCCTGAACGTGGAGGAAAATGAGATCGCACGGGAGGAAATTGAGGCAACACAGCAAAGCTCGGAGGGTGGTATTTTTGAAATATTCAGGACTCCGGACAATGAGCCTGTAAGATACAGGCAGACTTTGTGCTTCGCTATGGGGCAGGACGAGGAAAATTATTATATTATCGGGGAGAATGAGGTGTATTTTACAAGGCTGGAAAAATACTACGATACTTATCATTTGGAGAAAGTGGATATTTTAAATTATGTTTTTTCGGAATACTGGATAGAGGGCGGCGAGGTATATTATCTTGACAGGGTAAACGAACAGCTGGTAATATGCGGCGAAGACCCTGTCCCGGAACAGTTTCACGAAATTTCGGAGCAGTTACGATAAAAATAAAGCAGGTGATAAATTATGGCGGAGGCTGTGGTGAACGTTTCGTCGATCGAAAGCGTGATAGCGCTTTTCGGGAAATTTGACGAAAATCTGAATCTTATACAAAAGCAGTATCAGACGGCTGTGCTGGCGAGGGGGAACGATATCCGCATAAGCGGAGACGAGGCGAATGTTAAAAAGGCGGAGGCTGCGGTAAGGGCGCTGGCGGAAATGGCGGACAGGGGCGAGCAGATAACCGAGCAGAATCTTCGGTATATTTTCGCTATGGTGGAGGAAAATGCCCTGGAAGAGGCTGTGAAGCTCACCGACGGGGGGATATGCGTTACAGCGGGGGGCAAGGTCGTAAGGGCTAAGACCTTGGGGCAGAAAAAATATGTGGAGGCCATAAAGAACAACACGGTAATAATGGGCGTAGGCCCTGCGGGGACAGGGAAAACCTATCTTGCGGTGGCTATGGCGGTAAAGGCTTTTAAAAATCACGAGGCAAGCAGGATAATCCTTACCCGCCCTGCGGTGGAGGCGGGGGAAAAGTTAGGGTTTCTGCCGGGGGACTTGCAGAACAAGGTCGACCCTTATCTGCGCCCGTTATATGACGCTCTTTTCGATATGATGGGGGCGGAGGTCTTTTCGAGGCACATGGAAAAGGGCAGCATTGAGGTAGCGCCCTTGGCGTACATGAGAGGGCGCACCCTTGACGACGCATTCATAATTCTTGACGAGGCGCAGAACACCACAAGGGAGCAGATAAAAATGTTCCTGACCCGGCTTGGCTTCGGCAGCAAGATGGTAATAACGGGGGACATTACTCAGATAGACCTGCCCGACGCTAAAAAATCGGGTCTGGTGGACGCTATGAATGTGCTGAAGAATGTGGAGGATATTGCTATTGCGAAATTTACCGAAAAGGATGTTGTAAGGCACAAGCTGGTGCAGGATATAATCAGGGCGTATGAAAAAGCAAACCGCAATTAAATTTTAATAATTAATAATTAATAATGAGCGTGTTGGCGGGGGTAAGATTGTAAGACTGAAATTTTTGAGAGGAAGTGGAAGGTTTTGATAAAAGGATCATGGAACATTGAATTAATGGCGAAGAATAAAAGAGTCAAAGCATTTAAAATAATGATTAATTATTAATTCTTAATTATTAATTGATTTTTTGGGAGTGTTTAATTATGCCGAAGGTAAAGGTTTATGTGAGAAATAATCAGAAAAATGTGAAGATACCCGTGGGACTGCGGCTGCTGGTAAGAAAGTGCTGCGCTGCGGTGCTGGCAAACGAGCATTTTCCGGGGAATGCGGAGGTAAGCGTTTCCTTTGTGAACAATGCGGAGATACGGGGTCTCAACAGACAGTTTCGGGGAAAGGACAAGTCTACGGACGTGCTCAGCTTCCCTTTGGGGGAAAACGGCGTTTACGATATTAACCACGAAACGGGGGCTATGCTTCTGGGAGATGTGGTCATTTCCATGGAAACAGCAGTGAAGCAGGCGAAAGTTTACGGGCATTCTCCCGAGCGGGAGGTGGGCTTTTTAACGGTTCATTCAATGCTGCATTTGCTTGGGTACGATCATGAGACCTCGCCTCTGGACGCAGCGAAAATGCGTGAAAAGGAAGAAGAGATACTGGGTGAGCTGGGGCTTTCCCGTGAGATGACTTTTACGGAAAACGAGGGCAAATGAAAGAAAATATAAAGGGCTTCTTCCGTTCGTTTACATATGCGGCGTCGGGGGTGAGGGAGTGCATTAAGAAAGAGCGGAATATGCGGTTTCATCTGTGCGCAGCGGCGACTGTGGTTTTATGGAGTTTGTTTTACGAGCTTACGCCCGTGGAATATTGTGCGCTGTTTTTGTCGATCGGCTTTGTGATGGGTTCGGAAATTATGAACACGGCTATTGAAGCGGCGGTGGATATTACGGGAAAGGTAAGTCCTCTTGCCCGTATTGCAAAGGACTGCGGGGCGGGGGCGGTGCTCATAAGCGCTGTTACGGCGGTTTGCTGCGGTATTGCCCTTTTTGGGGACGGGGAAGTTCTCGGAAATATTTTGGATTTTTTTATGGCGAGTCCCATTGCATTAGCGGGTGCAGCGGCATGGGTGATATTTGCGATTGTTTTTATATTTGGCGAAAAGTCGGAGAGAAGCTTAAAGGAGACCAGCTATGAAAAGTCAATAGGGAAAAGCAAAAATTAACAAAAAATT
>CAZGAZ010000107.1:0-10557 GCA_964523835.1 uncultured Ruminococcus sp. | reverse complement strand
ATGGCAACGCTGAGGAGCGACCAGAGCGCCGTATACGGGGTTTAGCAAGGAGAGTAATCATAGCATTACTCTTCATTTAAGAGAGAAAAAAGTAAAATACAAAACTCTCCTTGGAAAACCTAAAAGCGATAAACCTCGGGGTTTGGGGCAGAGCCCCATCAGCCGTAAGGCTGCTTATGTTTGGGAGATGCCGTTGAGTTTACGCATTGAATCCTTTGAGTCGATAGTAATTATATAGGATTTATGCACAATTCTGTCACATACGGCATCTGCCACAATTGGATTTCTGATTTTCTCACGCCATCCACGAACCTCAAACTGAGAGCAGAATATAGTTGAAGCACATTTTTCTCTGTATTCCATAATCTCCAACAAATCTCTTGCTTCTATTTCAGTCAGGTCGTGAAGCAGCCACTCATCAATAATCAAAAGAGGGTACTTTTGGTACTGAGGTATTGTTTTGCTGTATATGACGTTGCTTCCTCTGGCTATTGCAAGTTCTGTAAGAAGCTCGGGAAGACGGATATACTTAACTTGAATGAAATTACGTACAGCAGCCATACCGAGAGCACAGGCAAGATAAGTTTTCCCCGTTCCTGTAGCACCCATAATAATAACGCTGTTGTGATTATTTATGTAATTACATTCCGATAAACGCAAAATTAAATTTTTGTCAAGATTTCTTCTTGAACTGTAATCGATATTTTCTATGCAAGCAGAAGAATCAGAAAAATTTGCTTGTTTAATCAGACTTTTCAGCCGGTTGTTTTTCCTTGCTTGCCATTGACGGTCTACGATCATACCAAATCTGTCCTCAAAGGACATAGATTGATACTTGGGGTCGGACATCTGTTCTTTGAAAAAATCAGCCATAACATTCAGCTTCATTTCACGGAGTTTTGTTACTGTATTGTCATTAAGCATTACTTATCCCTCCTGTCATAATATGCTGCACCACGGGTAAATCCGTATTGTGCGGAGGATGATACGGTTGGTGTTTCGTCAGGGATTTTATCCTGACCTGAACTGAGAATAGCCTGAACATTTTTCAGAGAAGGATACGGAGTGTAACCGAGAGCCTTTCTGCAAGCATTTTCAAGGCGTTCTACAGAGTATTTATCGGCAAGCCTAAGAATACCCATACAAGCCTTATAGCCCTGTTGTTCGACCTTGTAACTGCCAAGAATAGCTTTTATTACTATTTCGGTACTGTCTCCGATTTTGGCAGCCCATTCTATGAAATGCTCGCCGTTCCATTTAGTGTACTGCTGATGTTCGGGAGGCATATGGGAATCAACCGTACTGTATTGATCCGGTCTTCCGTACAGCCTCATATGTGAACAAATACGGTTGCCTTCAAAGAAAACTTCAATAGTGCCTATGGTAATACGAACATCAACCTTCTGCCTGATATACTCGTAAGGAACGGAGTAATTCATTTTCTCAACGGAAATGTGATAATTGGCAGATACCGTTGCAATCTTCCACGTTGACATTTCGTAATGATTTGCCGGCAAGGGAAGTAAATAATACTTTTCTTCCTCAAACATTGTTAAACGGCTTCCGTCTTTTTTCTGAAAAGGCTTGCTGTTAAAAAGATTTAATCTTTCCCGAATAGCCTCGTTAAGTTCCGGCAGCGAAAAGAATTGCCCGTTTCTCAAAGCCGCAAGGATAAAGGTTGAAATTACTCCGACAGTACCCTCAACCATAGCCTTATCTTTGGGAGCACGTACTCTTGCGGGAATTATCGCTGTATTGTAGTGTTCCGAAAGTTCCTGATAAGTTTTGTTGATGATCACCTCGTCTTTACTGTGCTTGTCAACTCCCGTTTTCAGATTATCGCACTGAATTATCCTTGTGACTCCACCGAAAAACTTGTAGGCGTTTACATGGGCAGTTATCCAACATTCCTGATTCATTGACAGAAATGCTTCAACATAACTGTATCCACTGTAAGGTAAGGCCGCAACGAAAACATATGCGGGAATAGGGTTTCCCGTATCAGTATCAATAATTGAAGCAGTATCCCCCGCTCAATCAACCTGCATTATTTCGCCGGGTTTATGATTTAAGTGCATAGCTGCGTTTTTCTTTGCAAGAAAATCGTTGTAATACTTGTTATACTGTGTTGACTGATAGGGAATTTCCCCGCTGTCACGGCACTTGTCGCAATACTCAAGCCACAGCAGGTTAAGCGTTACGCCCTTTCTTTGCATTTCACGGTAAACGTACTCGTAGTCGGGCATTTTGTACTGAATTTTGCCCGGAGAAGGAGGAAATAAAGTCTCGGCAAGTTTTTTGTCTGACATTTCCGGAGGCAAAGGATAACTTATTGATTTATCCTTGGCAAGCCGAAGTGTTTGGACAACCGTAGTACGGGAACATCCGCAAGCTTCAGCTATTTGTGAATTGTTGAGACCCAGACTGTTAAGCCTTAAAATCTCTCGGTAATTGGTCATAATATGACCTCCTTATGTTGTATTCACACAAAAATTGTGCGTAACAACATTTTACCACATTTTTCGCAGGTGTTCAACTATTGCGGTCAAAGTGTTCAGTTTATGCGGTCAATGTGTTCAACTCATGCGGTTGCGATGTTCAGTTTAGTGCGGAATATTCACACAGGCAAGGATTTCCAACATCATTGAGAATGCCTTGAATTTCCAAAATAAAAAAGAGCCTGTTGCAGTTTAGCAATAGCTCCCCCCAAAAACGGAAATGGGCAAAAAATCAAAATAATGGGTCAACAATGGGCATTTGGTATTTTTGCAAAATAGAAAAATCCCGCAAACCCCTATACAAAAGGCTTTGCGGGATATGAAAGAAGTGGAGCATAGGGGACTTGAACCCCTGACCCCCACACTGCCAGTGTGGTGCGCTCCCAACTGCGCTAATGCCCCGGATGGCGTCCTCGGCGGGATTCGAACCCACGGCCTTTCGCTTAGGAGGCGAACGCTCTATCCTGCTGAGCTACGAAGACGTGTAAAACTGTTGGGATATGCCCTTGCGGGAAGCTGAAAAATTTTTGGGGGAAATGATGGTTTTGCAAAATATCACCCTCCTTGCAAAATATCACCCTCCTTGCAAAATATCACCCTCCGGATTTTCCACAATTTATATTATATCACATCAATTTAAAAAAAGCAATAGGTTTTATATAACTTTTACTTGAAAAATACAAAATTATATGTTATAATTTACTTAAACAGCGGTTTTTTGGGCATTTTCAGGTTCGAGTTTACAATTTGGAAACAGAAAATTTACAAATGCCCATTGCCGCAAATATTAAATATCAAGGGAATGTGCCGGAGAGAAGTGAACTTGTTATCAGCGAATAACAGCGAAAAGGCATTTCCCGAAAATAGGAGAGTGTTTACAGTTATGGAGATCAAAATTACCAAAACCCTTTCTCCGAAAGCAAAGCCCGAGGACGAGTCAAAGCTTTCTTTCGGCAAGATTTTTACAGACCATATGTTCATGATGAACTATGATGAGGGGCAGGGCTGGCACGACGCACGCATAGTGCCCTACGGACCTATCCCTATGGACCCATCCGCTATGTGCCTCCACTATGGGCAGGCGGATTTCGAGGGCATGAAGGCATACAGAACTGCCGAGGGAAATATTCAGCTTTTCCGCCCGGAGGAGAATATGAAGCGAATGAACGTGTCCAACGACCGTTTGTGCATTCCCCTCATTGACGAGGCTTTCTGCGTTGAAGCTGTCAAGGCGCTGGTAAAGGTTGACGAGGATTGGGTGCCTCATTCCGAGGGCACAAGCCTGTACATCCGTCCCTATATTTTTGCAATTGATCCCATGCTGGGCGTTCACCCCGCAAAGCACCTTATATTTGCTATAATTTGTTCTCCTGTTGGCGCATATTATGCCGCAGGGCTTGCTCCCGTTAAAATTTATGTTGAGCCGAATTATGTCCGTGCGGTAACGGGCGGTACGGGCTTTACAAAGGCGGCTGCCAACTATGCGATTTCCCTCAAGGCTCAGGACGAGGCTGATAAGCAGGGCTATGAGCAGGTGCTCTGGCTGGACGGCGTTCACAGGAAGTATATCGAGGAAGTCGGCGCTATGAACGTGTTCTTTGTTTTGAACGGCGAGGTCGTTACTCCCTCTCTGGACAGAGGCTCTATCCTCAGCGGTATCACACGTAAATCCTGCATTGAGGTGCTGCGGAGCAAGGGTTATACCGTTACCGAGAGGAATATCGAGATAGACGAGCTGGTGGCAGCCTATGAAAACGGCACATTCGACGAGGCCTTCGGCACAGGCACAGCTGCGGTAATTTCGCCTATCGGCGAGCTGAAATACGGAGATAAGATAATGGCTTTGAACAACGGCGAAATAGGCGAAATTTCTCAGCTTCTCTATGATACTCTTACGGGCATTCAGTGGGGCAGGATCGAGGATACCTTCGGGTGGATATCGCCTTTGGAGTGATCCGCTTTGACGGCCCGCCCTAAAAATTACGGGAGGATTTTATATGAATGAAATTGCCAAAATGTTGAAAATACAGTACGATGACAGCTATAAAATGCTCAGAAGCACGGTGGAGATATGTCCCGACGGGCTTTGGAGTGCGGATAACAACGGACTGCCCGTTTGGAATCACATTGTTCACGCCCTTATGGGGAGCGATTTCTGGCTGAGGCTCGATTACAGCGGGGATTTCAAATTCTGCTTTGAACTTCCCGATAACGTAAGCGGCAAGCTGCTGGGGGACGAGTGGTGCAGCGAGGGCGACGGCTTTATGACAAAGGAGCAGGTCATGGACTGCTTTAAAGTTTTTGACATAAAAAAGGACAAATTTTTCTGTTCGCTGACGGACGAAATGCTTTGCAGGAAGATACTCCCGGACATGGAGTTTACTTATCTCAGCGTGATATGCGCACAGATACGGCATATAATGTGTCATGTGGGAATGTGCGAAGATGCGATTCTTGCTGCGGGCGGCGAGGAAGTTCCCTGGGTTGCCTTTGGCGAGTAATGTTCAATTGAACAGTGAAACACGGCGGCGATATTTCGCCGCCGAAGTTTATAATGAGGTTTGACAAACCGTAATTTTTTAACTTGAATAAAAAGGAATGATCATTATGTTCAACAATTTTCCTGCAAAGGAAATTAAAAATGATGTAACCAAAGTATTTGAATTGGGCATTGAGTCACAAAATGAATATGATCCTTACAATATTAAAAAAATAATTAATAGCTCAACTGAGTATTTTTGCAGTGATGCCGATGAATCAAATTGGATATTGATATGGGAAAATATAGATAAAAAAAGTATTTTTTACGCATATATTTCACAATTTTATCCTGTAGCATTAGTAAAGGATAACTGTCCCGCATCAGTTAAAGCCACCCTTAAAAAAAATAATATTTATATTGTTAAATATGAAGAACCGTTTTCTTGTGAAGAAAATATATTGAAAAAATATGTACGAGGGGGTCAAATTATTATTGATGACAGATTCTTGGATGACTGCAATTTTTCCTTTGATGATGAAAGACTTTTTTATATCTATGAATGTTTAAAACATAACGGTAAATATATTACGCCTTATAATTTTACTTTTGAAGAGATAAGATAATATTTTCCGGGTTATTATCTATATGACCTGTTTGACAGGCTGACAAAAGCAGTTGATCGGGATAACTTTGCTGCTGTGTATCCGATATCAAGAGGTAAATATACATAATGATTTTATCGAATTACAAAGGGGACTTGAGTATGTTAGAAGATTGTGTAAATATAGACATATGGGATAATAATCTGCATATTATAAATTGCATTAGCTTGTTGCTGTTTGATGAGTCAGAGGACGATCCGGAAAAAGTGACCATAAAAATCAGAAACGGACATAGTTATTCGGCGAACAATTATTTTGATGCGCTGTGTCTTTTGCGAATGGAGCTTGAAAAAGATGATATGCAGCTGCTCTGCAATGGAGCTGTTAAAGAGGTATATCCGTCAAATATGCAATTGACAATGGGGTGTTGCCGGACGGGATATATTCAGTATATGGGAATGAGGGCACAAAAAAAGGATATTGTTGATTTGTTTGAATATGACAGGACATTAACTCCGTGTGGTGTGGCCGAGCAAATTGAATATCATAACCGATGGTTAGAAAGTCTGAAAAAATATTAATTTAAATTGCTCAGTATAATTTATAATTGCAATAGAGTAAAAAACGGCGGCATTGACAAGTGATTTGTCAATGCCGTCTTATTATATTTACGTTATATTATGATAGAAATAGTTATTCCATTGCTCCCTTGATAGCGTTCATAAGCTCGCTGTATTCCTCAAAGGTAGGTAGCTCGGGGTGATCTGCCTTTATCTGCTCGGTACTTCTGAATAAAAAGCCCGCCTTGCTTGCCTGTATCATGGCAAGGTCATTGTGACTGTCACCTGCGGCTATGGTCTCGTAGCCTATGGACTGAAGAGCCTTAACGGTGGTAAGCTTGGAGTTTGCCACACGCATTTTGTGCCCGGTAATTTCCCCGTCAGGGGCTACCTCAAGGCTGTTGCAGAAGATTGTGGGCTGCCCCAGCTTCTTCATCAAAGGCCCTGCAAACTGTGAAAAGGTGTCACTGATGATTATCACCTGGCAAATCTCACGCAGCTCGTCCAGAAACTCCTTCGCTCCGGGCATTGGGTCGATAGTGCCTATGGTTTTCTGAATGTCCGACAGCCTAAGACCGTGCTCCTTTAAAATGCCGATACGCCATTTCATAAGCTTGTCGTAATCGGGCTCGTCACGGGTGGTACGGGTAAGCTCGGGAATGCCGCTTGCCTTTGCAAAGGCTATCCATATTTCCGGCACAAGCACGCCCTCTAAATCAAGACAGGTTATATACATTGAAATTTCCTCCTAAGTTTTGGAATTATCCTTTTTTATAATTATAACCTATTTGTGCAAGGATGTCAAGGATGAATTCAAAAACAATTCCATAGTTCACTTTTTCCACGTTGCCCTGTTCAGCAGCAGCAGCATGGGGAAAAGCTCCAGCCTTCCCGCCAGCATATCAAAGATCAGCACAGCCTTTGAAATAGGGGAGAAGAACCCGAAATTCTGCGTGGGACCTACCATGGCAAGCCCGGGACCTATGTTGTTCACAGCCGCCGCCACAGCCGTAAAATTGGTTATCATGTCATGGTTGTCAATGGAAATCGCAACTATTGACAGCACAAAAATAAGAATATAGCATACAATAAAGCCGTTCACCGCCCGCACCGTTTCATGCTCCACGGTTTTCGAGTCCATGGTGATCTTTTTTATCTGCTTCGGGTGTATCATCATCTGGAGTTCCTTTGAAAGGCTCTTGAAAAGTATAATAATCCTCGAGACCTTAATGCCGCCTCCCGTGCTGCCTGCGCAAGCTCCGATAAACATCAGCAGCACTAAAATCGTCCGTGAAAGCTCCGGCCAGAGGTCAAAATCCGCCGTGGAAAATCCCGTTGTGGATATAATGGAAGCCACCGAAAAGCTCACGTGCCGCAAAGCCTCCGGGATCGTGCCGAACATTCCACGGACATTGTAAGTGATTATCCCTATGGAAGCCGCAACGATTATAAGAAAAGTCCTGACCTCCCTGTTAAAGGCGTCCTTGATTTTTTTCGTAATAATAAGATAATAGCTTGTAAAATTAATGGAGAACAGCAGCATAAACACTGTGGTCACTATCTGAATATAAGGCGAGTACCCCCCAAGGCTGTCATTTTTTATCCCGAAGCCTCCCGTGCCCGCCGTGGCAAGGGCTGTGTTGACGGAGTCGAAAACAGGCATACCACCGAAAAGCAGGAAAAGAAACTGCAGGAAGGTCAGGACAAAGTAAATGGAATAAAGGATAAGCGCCGTAGTGCGCACCCTCGGCACAAGCTTGCTTACCGACGGCCCGGGGCTTTCCGCTTTCATAATGTGAATATTCTGTCCGCCGCTCAGAGGCAGGAACGCCATTAAAAATACCAGCACTCCCATGCCCCCCACCCAGTGGGTAAAGCTGCGCCACATAATAAGGCTCTTCGGCAGGCTCTCCACCTCGGTAAGAATGCTCGCTCCCGTTGTGGTAAAGCCCGAAACCGTTTCAAACAGAGCGTCGATATATCGTGGGATAGCCCCCGACAGGGTAAAGGGCAGCGCCCCGAAAAGTGAAAGCACAATCCAGCTCAGGCTCACTATAACATACCCCTCACGGGAGTAAAGCTCGGTATTTGCGGGCTTTTTAATTATCAGCAGCCCCCCTGTGACAAGACACACAGCTATCGTAATAAGAATGGGCTGTATTGCCCTTTCCCCGTATATCACCGCCGTAAGCGCCGGTATGAGCAGGAAAAGCGCCTCAAAAACAAGTATCCACCCCAGAATATATTTTATCATCCGATAATTCATACACTCGTCACCTCAGCACGTCCGTAATGTCATGCAGCGCCATTATCTCCGAAACAATGACCACAGCGTCTCCCGGTCTGATAATATCGCCGCCGTGGGGGATTATCACCTTTCTGTCCCGCAGAATGGCAGCCACCAGCACATTGTCCTTGAATTTCAGCTCGCCCAGAGGCACTCCCGTGACAGCGCAGTTTTCCCGCACTATAAATTCCGAAGCCTCCACCTTGTCCTTTATTACAATGTAAAGGGTCTCCACATTGCTTCCAATGGTGTTCTTCATAGCCCGCACATACCGCACAATGCTTTCCGAGGTAAGATGCCTCGGATATATCACCGTGTCCAGATCCAGCTGGCTTACCACATCGTCAAATTCTATCCTGTTGATCTTTGCAATGAGCTTGCCCTTGTTCTTGTTCTTGGCAAAAAGGCTCAGCAGGATATTTTCCTCGTCAAGGTTCGTCAGCGCCACAAACGCCCCCGCCTTGTCCAGCCCCTCTTCCATAAGCACACCCTGATCGACAGCGTCCCCGTGAATGACCGTTACCTCGGGCAGGGAAACGCACATCTCCTCGCATTTTTCCTTGTCCTTTTCAATGACCTTCACCGCAATATCGGACTTTAACAGAATATCCGCCAGATAATGGGTTATCTCGCCGCCGCCGACTATCATTACGTCTTTCACCGAACGGGTTTTATACTTTATCTTGTTAAAGAAATCGTTTGCCTTTTTGGGGGAGGCCACAAGAGAAATTATGTCCCTCTCCCTGAAAACCGAATCGCCCTTTGCTATGTACGCTTCACCGTCCCGCTCAATAGTGCATATGAGCACATCGCATTTGAGCTTCATCATAATGTCTTTTACCGCCATTCCCACAATAGGGCTTTCCTCGGGCAGACGGAATTTCAGAAGCTCCACCTGACCCTTGGCAAAGGTATCTATCTTAATGGCCGAGGGAAACCGCAGTATACGGGCTATCTCTGCTGCCGAAGCATATTCGGGATTGATTATCATGGCAAGCCCCAGTTCATCCTTTAAAAACTGCGCCTCCGAGCTGTACTGCGGACTTCTCACCCTTGCAATGGTCTGACAGTTGCCCGCCATTTTCGCAATAAGGCAGCACAGGAGATTCAGCTCATCCGAGCTTGTTACAGCGATCAGCAGATCGGCATTTTTTATCCCTGCCTCCTGCTGCACCGTGTGGGTAGCGCCGTTGCCCACCACGCCCATAATGTCGTGTCTGTCCGTGACCTCGCTCACCTTGTCGGCGTTCAGGTCAATGACGGTAATGTTGTTGCCGTCGTTATTCAGCTGCACCGCCAGCGTCTGCCCTACCTTGCCGCAGCCCACAACGATAATATTCATAAATCTGCTTCATCCTTTCCCGCTGTCTTTTTTAGGAGACAACGGTCAATAATAAGTAATTTCGCCTACCTATATTGTATACTCTTTTTCCGCTGTTGTCAAGCCCCCAAAAGCAACTTCTTTCCTGTAATTGCAATTTTATTTTTAACTTGACATTTTTTTAGATAACGTTTTTCAAAAATATTTCTTGATTTTTATTTCATAAATATTTAAAGGTGTAAAACAGGTGAAATTTTAATGAATAAAACGAAAATTTTTGACAGAAGTTCTTGACAAGGACAGTATTTTTTATTATAATATACCTTATGATATATATCAAGAGATATATTATATATTACGGAGGGGTTACAATGCCGCCTAAACAAAAAATTACAAAAGAGCTGCTTTTGGAGCATGCCTATGAAATTGCGGAGAAACAAGGAATTATGGCTGTTACCTCCCGCAGCGTTGCAAAGGCAGCAGGCTGTTCGATTCAGCCTGTTTTCAGCCAATTTCCGACTATGGAGGACTTGCGGCAGGAAACATTTGATTATGCCTGCAAAGTATTTGTAAAAGAAATACTTGCTTTTGAACAGCAGCCGGACTTTTTTCCGCAGGTAACAAAGTGGGTACTTGACCTTGCGAGAAACAGACCTAATCTGTTCCGTTTACTGTACCTTTCCGATGGATTTAAAGGAAACAATTTTCTTGATGTTATGATGACATTTGAAAGCAATCAAAAAATCATTTCACAAATGACGGAGCGGTATCGCTTAAATGAGAATGTCTGCAAGGATATACTGCTTC
>CAZGAZ010000106.1:0-10603 GCA_964523835.1 uncultured Ruminococcus sp. | reverse complement strand
ACAAGTCGATCTGCGAGTCGTTCGTGCATGCCGGTGCGATGAACGACTGCAAGGTCCGGCTCCGCTACGTCAACTCCGAGAAGATCGACCGTACGAACGTCGCAGCCCAGCTGGGCAAGATGGCCGGCATCCTCGTGGCCCCGGGCTTCGGCAACCGCGGCATCGAGGGTAAGATCGAAGCCGTGCGCTTCGCCCGCGAGCAGGGCATCCCGTTCCTCGGCATCTGTCTGGGCATGCAGTGCGCCGTCATCGAATTCGCGCGCAACGTTCTGGGACTCGCCGATGCCAACTCGAGCGAGATGGAGCCCACGCCCCATCCCGTCATCGACCTCATGGAGGAGCAGAAAGGCATCACGGCCAAGGGCGGCACGATGCGTCTGGGCGCCTATCCCTGCCTGCTGCGCAAGGGTTCGAAAGTGGCCGCGGCCTACGGCAAGCTCAATATTTCGGAGCGCCACCGCCACCGCTACGAGTTCAACAGCGACTACCTGGAGCAGTTCGAGGCTGCGGGCATGAAAGCCGTGGGCGTCAATCCCGACACCAACCTGGTCGAGGTCGTCGAGGTGGAGAATCATCCCTGGTTCGTCGGCACGCAGTACCACCCCGAGTACAAGAGTACGGTCCAGAGTCCCTCGCCGCTCTTCGTGGCATTCGTGGGCGCGGCCCTGAAGTACGACGGGCAGAAGAAATAAGTTCGAGAAAACAAAGAGACTGAAAGATTCGATGGATAAGAAAACAATCGGATGGATCGTGGTGCTCGCGATCGTCTTCGCCGGTTTCGCCTACCGGTTGTCGCAGGACCAGCGAAAATACGAAGAGGAGATGGCTGTCTGGCAGGCCTATGTCAAAGATTCGCTCGCTGCTGCTGCGGCGGCGATGCCCGAGGCTGCCGGGACCGAAGCGCCCGATGCGTCGGGTGCCGAATTCGGGCTCGCCGACAGCACGGCGTCGATGCCGGCACCGCGTCCGGCTCCGGCGGGTGTCCTGCTGGCCGAAGCCCGCGAGGCGGTTCCCGAGACGTTTGCGGTGGAGAACGACGTGATGACGGTGCGTTTCTCGACCCGCGGCGGCCGGATCGAGGGGGTGACGCTCAAGGAGTATACGAAGTATGCGCCGCGCGATGAGCGCACGCAGCTTGTGGAGCTTTTCGCTCCGCAGAGCTCCGACTTCGCGCTGACGTTCTATCTGCGCAGCGGACTCAACAACGTCGACATCAACACGATGGACTACACGTTCCGCGCCGAGCCCGTGCGTACCACGCCCGAAGGCGCGCAGTCGGTGGTCATGCGGCTGCCGGTGGCCGAGGATGCCTGGCTCGAGTACGAATACCGCCTCTACGACGAGCGTACGCCCCAGCGCGACTACTTGGTCGATTTCGATGTGCGGCTGGTCGGCATGGCTTCCCGCATGGCCAATCAGACCTCGATCGGCATCGTGTGGAGCAATGTCGCCTACCGCAACGAACGGGGCTTCAAGAACGAAAACAAGTATACGACGATCGCCTACCGCTTCCCCGGCGACAGCTCGATCGAGGAGCTGGGCATCAGCGAGGCTTCGAAGTCGGAGAAAGTCGCGACGTCGGTCAACTGGGTGGCGTTCAAGCAGCAGTTCTTCTCTTCGGTCTTCATCGCTCCGGACAACTTCTCCCGCGCCGACCTCTCCTATGCGACGGAGGCTCCCGACGGCGATTACCTCAAGGATTTCCGCGCCGAGCTGGCCGTGCCCTACACGCCGCAGACCGAGGGCTATGACTTCGCGTTCTACTTCGGCCCCAACAAGTATTCGATCCTGCGCAAGGTCGAGATTGGGGGCGAGAAACCGGCGCTCGAGCGCTTGATCCCGATGGGGTGGGTCGGCTGGATAAACCGCTGGTTCGTAATTCCGGTCTTCGACTTCCTGCGCAAGTACGTCGGCAACTTCGGACTCATCATCATCATCCTGGCGGTGCTGATCCGTCTGGTCATCTCGCCGCTCACCTACAAGAGCTACGTCTCCATGGCCAAGATGCGTTTGGTGAAGCCGCAGCTCGACGAAATAGCGAAGAAATACCCTCGCCAGGAGGACGCCATGAAGCGCAACCAGGCGACCATGGAGCTCTACAAGAAAGCCGGTATCAATCCCATGGGCGGCTGCATCCCGATGCTGATTCAGATGCCCATCCTCGTGGCCGTGTTCTACTTCCTGCCCACGTCGATCGAGCTGCGCGGGGAGTCGTTCCTCTGGTCGCAGGACCTTTCCTCCTACGACAGCATCCTGGAACTGCCGTTCTCGATCTGGGGCTACGGCGATCATGTCTCGCTCTTCGCCCTGCTGATGTGCCTTTCGACGTTCGCCTACTCCTACTACAACTACCAGCAGACGGCGTCGTCGCAGCCTCAGATGGCCAGCATGAAGTTCATGATGGTCTACATGATGCCGCTGATGCTGCTCTTCTGGTTCAACGACTATGCGAGCGGCCTTTGCTTCTATTACTTGATCTCCAACCTGCTGACTATCGGTCAGACGCTGTTGATCCGCCGTTTGGTCGATGACCGCAAGATCGAGGCCCTCATGGCGGCCAATGCTGCGCGCAAGTCGAACGGCAAGAAGTCGAAGTTCCAGCAGCGCTACGAAGAGCTCCTGCGTCAGCAGGAGGCCCAGCAGCGCAGCCGGAAGAAGTAGTGCGGCGACGTCTCGCATGCAATCGGGCCCCGCTTCGGTTATTCCGAAGCGGGGCCCGATTCGAAAAGCGGCCGGCACCCCGTTAAAACGCCCTGCTAAGAGCTGGGTTTTATGGATGAACTTTTACCTTTCACCTTACGTCATGCCGAGCGACTGTAAGGAGCGCGGGCATCCGAACAAGCGGGAAAGCGGGAAAGTTACGACGATACCTGCCGAAGAGTTGCGAGTCGACCGTTCCTGCATTTGTTCGGATTGCCGCGTCGGGCCCTCGGCCCTCCTCGCAATGACGTCCCGTTAAAACGGGGTTTTATGAAATGGAAACGAATAATTTTTAATTAACCCCTCTCCGAGGGTTTGATTTTACTCACGCTCGGCATAACTTGCCTGCGGCAATTTCTGCCCTCGCTTAATCGTAAAATTCTTAATTTTTCATTTTTAATTAAGGATGTTCCCCTCACCTAATCGCAGAGTTCACCTTTCACCTTAAAAAGGAGCAGCTTGCAGATGCTGGACGCAGAGGACGGGCAGGCCCCAGGCGCGCCAGTGGGTGTGCAACGGGTTGAGGTTGCTCTGATTCGAGTTCAACGCCCCGGCGTAGTAGAAACCCGCTGCAAGCGAAGACGAAGACCAACAGTCGGCGTTCGTTCCGACGCCCGTCAAGGCTCCCGACTCGTTGCTGCGGCGGCCCGCAGCAGGAATAAAAACGATCGCTCGAATGAATGCCGAAAAGGAAGCTTTTTTAATGAATAATTAATAGCCTCGTTGACGTCGATCTTGACCTGGCAGTCTGCGGAAATTTTCTGAATGACCTTGCCGCCCTGACCGATAATGTCACGTATCTTGTCTACTGCGACCTTAGTCCGCAGCATCTTGGGAGCATACTTGCCAACCTCGGGACGAGGCTCGGCAATAGCCTTCAGCATTACCTCGTCAAGTATATAATCCCTTGCCTTGTGGGTCTTGGCAAAAGCCTCACGGATAATGTCATAGGTAAGACCGTCCACCTTGATATCCACCTGAATGGCTGTGATACCTTTCTTTGTGCCGCCTACCTTGAAGTCCATATCCCCGAAGAAGTCCTCCAGACCCTGAATGTCGACCATAGTCTGGAACGAGCCGTCGTCTCTTGTTATAAGTCCGCAGGAAATACCCGCTACAGGGGCTTTTATAGGCACGCCCGCATCCATCAGCGCCAGAGTAGAGCCGCAGATGGAACCCTGGGAGGTAGACCCGTTGGAGGAAAGCACCTCGGAAACCAGACGCAGCGCATAGGGGAATTCCTCTACAGGAGGGATAACAGGCTCCAAAGCTCTCTCCGCCAGCGCTCCGTGACCTATCTCACGTCTGCCCGGACCTCTGGAGGGCTTTGTCTCGCCAACCGAGTAGGAGGGGAAGTTGTAGTGGTGCATATACCGCTTGCTGTCCTCTTCGTCAAGTCCGTCAATACGCTGTGCGTCGCTTACAGGACCCAGTGTGGCAACAGTAAGCACCTGGGTCTGTCCTCTTGTAAACAGTCCCGAACCGTGAACTCTCGGCAGTACGCCGACCTCGGCAGCCAGCGGACGTATATCGTCCAGCCCTCTGCCGTCAACACGCTTGCCCTCGTAAAGCCAGTTTCTTACTATCTTCTTCTGAAGCTTGTAAATGCACTCGTCTATCATAGCCTCTTTTTCGGGGTATCTTCCGTCAAATTCGGCGTGAATATCGTCCTTTATGGGATTGAGCATTTCCTCTCTCTTGTTCTTGTCGTCGGTGTCAAGGGCAACCTTTACCCTCTCTGCCGCAAAGGTCTCGATCTCATCAAACATATCATGGTCAACGTCCATTGACTCGAATTCAAACTTTTTCTTGCCGATCTGAGCGGTAATATCGTTAATGAACGCAACTATCTTTTTGATCTCCTCATGACCCTTGATAATGGCGTCCAGCATGGTGTCGTCGTCGACCTCGTTTGCACCTGCCTCGATCATAACGACCTTTTCCATTGTGCCCGCAACAGTAAGGTTAAGGTCATTTTTCGCTCTCTGCTTCAAAGTGGGGTTGAGCACTATCTCACCGTCAACAAGACCTACGCTGATTCCGCCGATAGGTCCTGCCCAGGGAATATCCGAAATGGAAATAGCAACGGAAGTTGCGATCATGCCGACAATCTCGGGAGAATGGTCGGGGTCTACCGCCAGTACAGTCATAACCACCGATACATCGTTTCTCATATCCTTGGGGAACAGGGGACGGATAGGTCTGTCAACTACACGGGAGGTAAGGATAGCCTTTTCCGAGGGCTTGCCCTCACGCTTCATAAACGACCCGGGGATCCTGCCCACCGAGTAAAGTCTCTCTTCATAGTCCACCGAAAGAGGGAAAAAGTCAATACCCTCTCTGGGCTTAACGCTGGCTGTAACGTTCGCCATAACCACCGTTTCGCCGTATTTTACCCAGCATGAGCCGTTGGAAAGCTCACAGGTCTTGCCTGTTTCCACTGTCAGCTCTCTGCCTGCAAATGTAGTTGTGAACACTCTGTGCTTGTCAAATGTTTTCATCTGATTCATACATTTTCCTCCATCAATTTTGATTTTTTGATAACAGACGGAGTATAGCAATAAATCCGACCTGCAAACTATCCGCTTGCAGCCCCGATTTAATGCTAAACATCCGCCCTGCGAAACTCGTGAGATACCAATGAGACCGACGGAATCCACATCGGTCACTGCACCTCCGAACAAACACCGAAAGGCAGAGTAAAGGCTTTTACCTTTACATTCTGCCTTGCGGATCTTCTGCGCTTACTTACGCAGACCAAGCTTTTCAACAATAGCACGGTATCTGCTGATATCCTTTTTCTGGAGATAGCCAAGCAGATTACGTCTGTGACCTACCATTTTAAGCAGGCCTCTTCTGGAGTGGTGGTCGTTCTTGTGAACCTTCAGGTGTTCGTTAAGGTCGTTGATCCTCTTTGTGAGAATGGCGATCTGAACCTCGGGCGAACCTGTGTCATTGTCGCTGAGTCTGTTTGCGGCAATAACCGCACCTTTTTCTTCCTTGCGCATCATAATAAATACACCTCTTTAAAATATTTCTCCGGACCCTGCATACGGCAGGCATAATTCCCGAAATCAGGGCGTTCCCCGTAAGCTGAGTAAGGGAGATAACCGTGCGCATACACTTATACACACACGAACAATATTTATTATACCACCTTTTTCCGGTTTTGTAAAGGGCTTTTTGAAATTTTTTTTTATTTTTTTGTAAATTTTTCTAAAAGCGACATCTATTGACAAATTTTAACCCGACATTCCCGAAAATGAACCTACATTTCCGAAACGCTGCTGCTTTCCCGATATTTTTTCGGAGTAGTGCCCGTCACCTTTTTAAATGTGCAGATAAATGAGCTTTGCGAGGAAAATCCCAAAGCCGAGGAAATATCAATGCAGGATAAATTTGTATATTTCAGAAGATTTTCCGCAGTGTCAATTTTTGCCTCAAGAACGAACCGCTTCATGTGTATTCCGGTTTCCGAATAAAACAGCTTTGAAAGGTAAGAGGGGTGCAGCCCGCAGTACTTAGCAAGGGAATTAACAGTCAGGTCATCCTTCAGATTTTCGTAAATGTAATCTATACATTTGCGGACGTGCAGGGAAACTGCGGATTCCTTGCGTATCTCCCGCATACGTTCGGCAAAATCAAGCTGCATTTGCCCCAATAGTTCCAGCTGCCTCTCATAGGTGCTGCATTTATCCGCCTTGGAAATATAAATATCCGCAAGGGTATACGCCTCGTCATGCCCCATTCCGCTGTCCATGCAAGCCTCGGCAACGGCAGAGGCCTCGATTATCATATGAAAAAGCGCATTGCGTGCAGGGTCGTCGGAAAGCCGACGGGAATTTACAATGCGTTCAGGCTCTGCCGCCCTGTGTTTTGCCGCCTCAATATTTCCGCTGCATATATCCGCATATTTCTCACGCTCCCGATTATACGGCAGCCTTTTGGCTTCGCCTGTTTTCTGCAAAAATAAACGGCGGTTAAGCTCATGTCTTGCTTTCATAACGCTTGTCTCCTTATATTTAACATTGGATTTTTGATATAGATACAAGAAAACCGATATAAAAATAAATTTACTTTTCTTATAATTATTTTACGGAAGCTTTTGCTGAACGTGATTTTTAAAGTATGTCGATTTAACAGTTAAATCATTGCAGACTTGATTAAAAGGGGAGCATTTATATGAACAAAACGACCGATCTCACAGCGGGCAAAGCTTCAAAAACGCTGCTTGCCTTTTACTTCCCTATGCTTTTTACCAATCTGCTTCAGCAGATATACACCTTTGCGGACGCTGCCATTGTCGGCAGGGCGCTTGGCGATAATGCCCTTGCAGCCGTAGGCAATATGTCCGCACCCATACTGCTTATTATCGGTTTTGTACAGGGAATAACCAACGGCTTTTCCGTTATTGCAGCCCGGTGCTGCGGCAGCGGCAGCAGCTCCGCAGTACGTCGGGCAGTTGCAGCTTCGGTAAGCTTGTCGGCTGCCCTGTCCCTGCCGATAACCGTTATCAGTCTGTTGTTTCTGAAAAAAATGCTGATTTTTATGAATACCGAGCCGTCTATTCTGGGGGACAGTCTTGCTTACGGCTATATCATATTCGGCGGGGTCGTTATCACAATGGCATACAATCTTTGCTCCTGCATTCTGCGGGCTATGGGCGACAGCAAAACGCCCTTTATTGCCATAACAGTTTCCTCGGCGCTGAATATTTTCCTGGACTGTCTTTTTATTTTTCTGTTTAAAACAGGGGTAGGCGGGACTGCTGCCGCAACAGTTTTAGCACAGGCGGTATCGGTGATGATCTGCATTTTCCGTATTTTCGGCTCGGATGATCTGCGGCTTTGCCGAAAGGATTTCAAGGATAATTTTGCGCTGCAGCTTGAACTGCTTAAAAACGGTATTCCCATGGCGTGCATGAATTCCGTAACAGCCGCCGGATGTATTCCCGTACAGTCGCAGATCAACGCCCTCGGAGCGGTCTGTACCTCTGCATATTCGGTGGGCAGCAAATACATCAATCTTTTTATGCTGCCCTCGGTCACAGTAGGCTTTGCGGTGACCGCATTCACGGGGCAGAATATGGGCGCAGAAAATTACAGCCGTATCAAAGACGGAGTCCGCACAGGTGCAGCAATAGCCATTGTTTCCTACATACTTCTCGGAACGGCAATGGTGTTTTTTCCCGAGCCTCTTGCGGGTATTATGGTAAGCGGCCGGGAAACAATTGCTCTTGCAGCGGGATTTTTGCGCATATGCGGCAAAGGCTTTATAATTCTGAATATGCTGTTTATATTCCGAAGCGCTGTCCAGGGTATGGGCAAGCCCATTATACCAATGCTTTCGGGATTTCTGGAAATGGCTCTGCGTATCACGGTAATATTTTTGTATATTCCCGGAATCGGATTTTCCGCAGCCGCCTATGCCGAAATTGTCGCATGGACAGGAGCGTTTATTCTCAATTTTGCGGCATATTGGAGAGTGATTGGAAAATACAGAGGGGTCCGATGAAAAACGCCCTTTGCTGCATTCTCACAATATTTCCGGTATAAGTTTCAAATGCGGTTATCCTTTCTTATTTGCTTTTTTCGGCAGCATATAAATCATTCCTCTGCAAAAAGCTTAAAAGCCATGTCAGATCATCTCTTGCATTCAGCATAAATTCCATATCTGCAGGTTTATTTTCAAAGTCATTGTCATCCAAATATTTTGAGGGACATTCGGATGAATTTTCCAATAATGCTTGCAGTTCCCGAAGCTTTTCACTGCTTAATCCGGACGGCTTTCCCGCTTGTAAATTAAATATTTCCCCGATAAGTTCCGGAACAGCATTTTTTGCGGCAGCTATAAATTCATAGTCTGCGAGCGCTGCCCACGGCGTAAGATAAATATCATCTTCTCCGGTTTGGATAAAGCTGTCGCCGCATTCCATATTCACGCCCTCGTAATATGCTTTCCATGGCCCTTTTTGCGCATTGTCACATCTTGCTTTTATGGCACCCAGCGCATTTTCGGGCGAATCATAAATTTTCCTCATTTTTCCACTCCGTTAATCAGACTTTCACACCAAAGGTGCGCTGAAACTCAGGGGTTTACCGCTAACTTTCAAACTTCCCGTTCCTCCCTGCATGCCGGTATGCCAATATTTTACACTTTTTCGGAGTATTTGTCAAGCGGTAAAGTGAAGTTTAAGGAAACGCTGATTTAAGGTGTTTTCCAACCGCCATGGTCATACATGACCTGCGGGGAAAACACCCCACTTTACCATAAGGATTTGCAAAGGTATGTAATTTGGAAAAGCGATTTAATCAGCAGTTCCCTAAAAATCGGGATTTATTAATTTTTTGTAAATTATGAAAAAAACTATTGACTCTCAACTTAACTTCAGGTTTAAAATAAATGCATAAGGTACCTTAAATTTAAAACGGGAGGCTTGATATGAAAATCAAAGAATTTGCCAAGGCCTGCGGCGTGACCGAATCGGCAATAAGATTTTACGGCAAAAACGGTCTGCTGAAGCCTGCGGAAATAAATCTGCTTACAGGCTACAGATATTATGACGAAGGTCAGATAGCAGCCGTCAAGGAAATATTGTCCCTGAAATCTGCGGGCTTTGCTCTTTCGGAGATCAGGAAGATTATTTCCGAAAATGCAGACCCCTTGGAGATCAAAGCCATATTTTCCGAAAAGGAAAAAGAACTCAGTCAAAGCCTGTGCCTTTTGGGCGAGGTTTACAAATCAATAACAGGAGGAGATTTTATGAATAATAAACCGACAGAGATACTTCATGAAAATGTTGATCTGCCTTTTGAAAATGACGAAAAAGTCATTGGCAGGTGGGAAATTGCAGACGGCAGCAGCGTTAATGCAGGAAACTGCAAAAGGGAAATATATTTCCTGCCGGAGGGGGAGTGGTACTGGTGCTGCGGCTGGACAAAGGGAAAATTCCTGTATAACGACGGCTGTTCGTCCCGTGTATGCGATTATACACTTGATGATTCGGGCGACGATCTGTATATGACAATAAATTTCAAAACCTGCAGCGGGACTATCGACCCGATACGTCTTAAAAAGCTTGACGGCAACCGCTATACATCCGCCGATCTTGCCCGAAAGGACAACATTGACCTTCCCTTTGAAAATGACCCGCAGATTCTCGGAAAATGGAAAGCAGTGGATTTTATCGAAAGCAAAAAGGATTTTTCTCCGAAACCCGTACACAGCGATCAAAAGTTTTATTTCAGTCAAATAGAATTCCTGCCGGGCGGCGAATGCGTCAGTGTTTACAGAGATGAAACCATAAGCGGCAGCGACCGTCAGACCTGGACAAAGGGCTGTGTTCTCCGCAAATGGAACAGCACTGCCTGCGGATATGAAATAATACACTCCGACAACAGGGAATTTCTCATTATGGAATGGAAAAGCGGCGACTACCGCTGGGGCGGCTTTGACACGGATTATTACGTTTTTGAAAAGGCGGACTGATTAAAAAAGCCGTGCAGGGTGAAAGCCTTGCACGGCGATTTTATGCGGCATTTATGCCTATTGTATGGCGTGAATATGTAAGCTCACACACTGCTTTTTGACCTGTTTTCTTCCTCCGACCACGCCCTGCACTGCTCGATACGCTTGCCGTTGTCGCCCTCTTTTTCCGCATAAGCAAAGCTGTGCAGCGTGTCGCAAACGAAATTATCACATTGCCCGCAGTGCTCCAGCTTTTTGTTCTCGCAGCATTTTTTTACATCGCATTCTCCCCAGAAAGGGTTGCCGATATTCACACATCCCTTGCAGCCCATGCTTTCTTTGTATTCACAGCTGCTGCATAATATCCCGCACCTTGATTCGATCATTTTTATAAACCGCCTTTCTGCGAAAGGCACCAACGGGGCTATGAAAAGGT
>CAZGAZ010000105.1:0-10802 GCA_964523835.1 uncultured Ruminococcus sp. | reverse complement strand
CCCCTTGATTACAGCGGAAAAATTCCCGAGGGATTTGAATTAAAGGAATTTCCCGGAAGCTATTACCTTGTTTTCTATCACCCGACGTTTGACTATCTGAAAGACAACGGCGAGGTCATGGGCAAGGTCGAAAATCTTGCGTGGAATTACGACATAGAAAGCTTTTGCAGCGGAAAGTACGAATGGAACGAGGACGCCTGCCAATGCTATCAGCGGCATCATCCCGAGGTTTTGGGCTATCAGGTGCTAAGACCCATAAAGCTTAAATAGATGCAAGCCTTTTGTATCAAATAACCTTCTGTAACATATGCAAAAATCTCCGATCGTTTACACACGTTCGGAGATTTTTTTGCATTTTTTTCCACTCCGTTAATCAGACTTTCGCACCAAAGATACGCTGAAACTTAGGGGTTTACCGCTGACTTTCAAGCTTCATGTTTCGGTATAATCGGAAACTGCAATACCAAAGTGCAAAAAAAGCATGGTAAAAAATGGTTGAAATACACAATTTTAACTTGAAAAAAATTAAATTTCATAAAACCATTGATTTTTATGGGGAAATGTGTTATACTGTATAATATGTACAAGTATGTGTATCGGACGGCGGCCCGGAAACAGCTGCCGGAAAAAGGAAATAAGATAACGGAGGAACATAAAATGCCTTATCCTATCATTACCCCGGATTATTACGGGGAGCTTACGGACAAATCAAATTTGCAGAATGAAAATGTGGAGTACCTGGTGCTGACCAGTCCTGCGGCGATCGAGTATGTTTTCAAGCTTGACAATGAGAGAGTCATCCGCACGCTTATGAATGCGGAAAAGCCCATTGCCTACAGAATGACCAGCTTACAGCCCGAGCTGGAGGCGGAGTATTCCAAAAAGGGGCAGGAGCTTATTGACAAGACCCCTATTTTAAAGCATTACTGGAATCTCAAAATTCTGACCATGAACATTATGCAGGACAGGAATTTTGTGTTTGAAAAGAGAATGCTGCTGATGAATTTCGCCTACAAGACGGTTCAGGGTATCATTGACAAGGGCAAGGAGGAGCTTATCCCCCAGTTTGTGGCGGATTACACCAACGCCCCCGATCACAAGGACGTTATTGAATATTTCAAGGAGATAAAGCCCGGGTTCGGGTTCAGCCTTGGAGAGGCTGTCAGCCTTTTGTCGGCGCTGCCGGATTCGGAGGATATGTCGAAGCTCCGGTGGTCGGTCTGCAAGAATGCGGGTATCCCTCACGGAGCAACCACCTTCGAGTACAGCGATGCCAAATATCTGCCTCTTAAAAAGGCTTATCACGAGGATTTCCTCAAAGGACGGGAACATTACATCGAAAATGTGATGGTAAACTATGTATGGAGCTACTGTATGCCCTTTGCGGATTACAATATGAGCCTGTGGGATAATTATGTATTCTTCAATGTGCTGTTTAATCTTATCAAGGTAACTCTCACCTGCTACACCTATGACCGTGACGACAAGGACGAAGCTTTTGTATTTGTCATTAAGACCCTTGACGCCGCCCTGCAGGTAAGCAGGGGCAACACTGCACGTCATATTGCGGAAACTCTTAAAAATCAAGGGTACAACAACAACGGTGATATGGCAATATTGTCTATGAGCTGATAATGTGCGGTTCACAGCGGACGGCATATAAATTTTACAGGGGCATTTGGTCGGGGCAAAGGGCATTCGGAGGCTTTGCGGGAAATTAAGGTACGAAGCATTTTTCTTGCTTCTTGCCTCCGGCCTCTTGCTTCCGGTAGGAGGGTTCAATTCGGATATGGATTCATCGCTTATTCTGCTGCTGAAAAAATCGGCGGAGGAAATAAGAAAATCGGTCATAGGCAAGGACGATATTATCATAAAAATACTTATGACTGCCTGTGCGGGCGGTCATATTCTGCTTGAAGATATTCCGGGGGTGGGAAAGACTACTATGGCGGTGGCTTTTTCAAAGGCTCTGGGGCTGGAGTACAACAGAATGCAGTTCACGGCGGATGTTATGCCTGCGGATGTGACGGGCTTTTACATACCGAACCGTGCCACGGGGGAATTTGAATGGAAAGCGGGAGCGGTTTTCTGCAATCTGTTTCTGGCGGATGAGATAAACAGGACATCCAGCAAGACCCAGTCTGCGCTGCTGGAGGCAATGGAGGAGGGGGCTGTGACGGTGGACAGCGTTACAAGAAAGCTGCCCGAACCGTTTATAGTGCTTGCGACCCAGAACCCCACGGGGTCGGCGGGGACGCAGCTTCTGCCCGAATCCCAGCTGGACAGGTTTATGATTAAGCTCAGTATGGGCTATCCCACGGCGGGGGATGAGGCAAAGATATTAAAGGCGAAATCCTCCAAGCGGACGTCGCCCGTGGTACGTCCCATAATGACGGCGGGGGAACTTATAAAGCTGCGCAGCGCTGCGGAGAATATTTTTGTAAGCGATGAAATTTACGATTATATTGCGAGGCTTTCTGCGGCTACACGCACCGACAGCAGGCTGGAGCTGGGGGTAAGTCCGAGGGGGTCGCTGGCGGCGGCGGCTATGGCAAGGTGCGCTGCTATGTTCAAGGGAAGAAACTTTGTGCTGCCCGAGGACGTGGGATATGTTTACGCCGATGTCTGCACCCATAGGGTGATACCCGCCAAGGTCAAGGGCAGACGTCCCGACGACGGCGAGATACACGGTATCATTTCAAGCATTTGCAGGGCGGTTAAAGCCCCGAGCATTGCTGACAATTAATATTTTTTCTGCTGCTTGCGTGACCGTGCGGTCACTTGATTTATGCGGCAAATTTAAATTAAAAAATTTGAGGCAGTGTGTAACTGTGCAGGGGCTTATCTTCTTGCCTCTTGCTTCTGACCTCTTGCCTCTAATAGAAGGAGCTGTTTTTATTATGAATATTTGGCATGATATTGAACCGGACAGGATCACCAGGGATAATTTTTACTCGGTAATCGAGATCCCCAAGGGCAGCAAGATGAAGTATGAGCTTGACAAGAAAACGGGACTTCTGCGGCTGGACAGGGTTTTGTACACCTCCACCCATTACCCTGCGAATTACGGGTTTATCCCCCGAACCTATGCGGAGGACGGCGACCCTCTGGATGTGCTGGTGCTGTGCTCTGAGCCTATCGAATCGCTGGCTTTGGTAAGGACTTATCCTATAGGGGTAATTTCCATGCTGGACAACGGTGCGCCCGACGACAAGATAATCGCCATTCCCGCCAACGACCCCACCTACAATACATACAAGGATATCAGCGAACTGCCCAGACATATTTTTGATGAGATGTCCCATTTCTTCCGTGTTTACAAGCAGCTGGAGGGGAAGGAGACCTCCATTGACGAGATAAAGGACAGAAATGCGGCTGTGGAGATCGTTGACAAGTGCATTGACCGTTACATTGACGCATTCTGCAAGGGAAAGGTAAAGGAAAAGGCTCCCGAGATACCTCGGGAAAAGGCTGAGGTTTAAGGAACTGCCGACCAAAAGTTTTTCCCACGCCTGCTGTGTGGGAAAAACGACACCCATAACCATTTGCAAAATCAAAAATTCTATATGCGAGCAGATCGGTGTTTCTTTAATATTACAACAGGGCGGTTTTCTTTCGGTCAATAAAACGGGGGAAAACCGCTGTTTTAAAATATACGGGAAAGGAGAGTGCGGAATATGGCGAAGAAAAAAGCGAATGCGGAGATCACTGCCCAAGGCGAAGTCGAGCTTATGCGGACGGCGGAGGAAATGAGCGAGAGGGCATATGCGCCTTATTCGGGCTTTAAGGTAGGGGCTGCGATACTGACCGGCGACGGCAGGGTATTTACGGGCTGCAATGTGGAGAACGGTTCTTACGGCTGCTGCATTTGCGCCGAGAGGACGGCGGCGGTAAAGGCTGTTTCCGAGGGGGCTTTGAAATTCAGGGCGGCGGCTGTTGCCAATGCGGGGGGCGGGCTTACTTATCCCTGCGGTATATGTCTGCAGTTCCTGAGCGAATTTGCGGAGGACGGCTTTTGCATTATTATGCGGGAAAAATCGGGAAATATTGTGTCCCACCCTATTGAAGAACTGCTGCCGAGAGGGTTTAAGCTGAGGTAGGAGAGTGACAAGGGAGGAAAAGTTTGAAAGTTAGCGGTAAACCCCTAAGTTTCAATGCATTTTTGGTGCACCAAATTTTGTAAAGGAGCTCAAAAAAATGAACAAACGAAAGCTGCTTAAAATACTGACTGCCGCCTTTGTTATATTATCGGTGCTGATGATAGGGACTGCTGTTGTTCTGCCTACAGGCAAAAGCTATACATATGAAAATAATGAGATAGTGACCCATTCCGTCCGCAGCGAATTTGACGATATTTGCGAAGGCGTTTTCACGTTCGGCTGCTTTTGGTTTATCGGGCTGACGGCGGGGGAGGTTGCTTTGAGAATAAAGGAAAGGGCAGGGGCGTTAAGAGTAATACTTGGCGGACTGGGTAAGCTGCTGACGGGGTTTGCCTGCGGTTTCCTGCTGTTTGCGGCTTCTGTAATGGCAGAGGGGCTGTGGACAAAGGATGATTATTTTCCCGAATGTTATATGTTTACCGACGGCAGTCACACTATCGTTATTGAGGAAATGTCCTTTTTACTGGACGGGCGTGCGGAGATCTATCAGATAATGGAAAATAACAAGGCTGTACCCATAAATATGTTTACCACCGATGACGGCATGACAAACTGCGGACATTACAAAATGGAATGGACGGAGGAATATGTGGATATAACCTACAGAACCTTTTGCACCGAGGACAGCGTGGAAACGTTAAGGGTGAGATTTTATTGACTGAAGCGGGGGATTCGGGCAGCGCTTGATCCCGCAAATTTTGCGGAAAAACCTTGACAAATTCTCGGGGGGTATGTTATAATAAACTTGCAGGGGGAGACACCCATTACAAAAAACGTATGCAAATGAGTTTGTAAAAAGAAAACAGACAGGAGGATAATTTCTTGCCTCTGAAAGGGGATGACACCCATTACAAAAAACAACAAGTCAGAAGAAATCTTGCCTCTTGCCTCTGATTTTCTTGCCTCTAAGAGGACACCCATTACAAAAAACAACAAGTCAGAAGAAATCTTGCCTCTTGCCTCTGATTTTCTTGCCTCTGAGAGGACACCCATTACAAAAAACAACAAGTCAGAGGAAATCTTGCCTCTTGCTTCCGGTTCTCTTGCTTCTGACAGCAGAACGGTCACCGTTCTTTCCGGGGACGGAAAGGAAGTTGGCAGAACATACCCAAAAAGGGCTAAAGGCCTTGTTAAAAAAAGTCGGGCAGTTTTTGTGACCGACAATACGATCCGTCTGAATGGCTGTCCGACGTGTGATAATACGGAGGATAATATGATGGATAATATAAATATAAACACCGAAAAAGCTAAGGAGTCCCTTGAAGCGGGCAGCGTAAATTATGTTTACCTGAAGCCGAAGAAATGGAAAAAGCACCCGGACGTACAGCGAACCACAATTTTTGAACGTTTTTCTGTTCCCGACCCTTTTGGCGGGGACGGGGAAATGACCGACGTGCTTTCCACGGGTTCGTGGAACGGTGCATGGTGCGAGATAACCAACGGTGTGGAGGTGCTGGAAAAGAACACCGAGTACAGGTTTGTTTTCTGGCTCAACGGCGGAGAAAACGACCGATATAACGAGGTCTGCCAGCTCCATATAATTTTCACCGACGACCCTGTGAATATGCCCCTGACCGACTGGGACAACAAGCTTTGCTACAAGCTCAACAGAGGCTATATAAAGCCTCTCAAACGCTGCAACGGTTGGGAGCTTTACTCGGTCCCCTTTAAAACGGGGGATAAGGATTTTGTGCAGCTGCGGTTTGTTTCCCAGAATGCGCCTATGGCTGTAATGGAGGCGAAATCCCCTGAGTATTATGCAGACCTGCCCGAAAGCCTTGACCCGTTTGCGGAGGAACGCCCTCAGAGGCATAATATTATTTTCGAGGACGGCTGGCCGACCAATCAGTGGTATTCCACGGCAAATCTGATGAAAAAGCACCGGACGGAAAAGCCTATGGGTAAAGCTTCGTCAACGGCGCCAACGGCACTTACAGCTCCCGCAGACCTTATTGACCCATCGGAAACGGCTCGGCTTATCTCGGACGTTGTGGCGGAAAATCTCCGCTCGGAAGAGATCATTTCGGCAATCACCGAAAATCTGAGCATGAGTGCGCTGGCAGAGGCGATTGCGGAAAATCTTGATATGGGGGCTTTGTCCGCTGCCATATCGGAAAATATTGAAGTCGACAACGATACCATTGCTCAAATGGCTGCGGATATGATCGACCTTGACGATATTGTCGGGAAAATTAAAGATGAGATAATCAGCGAGCTTAAAGGATAGGGCTTATATCCATCAATTAATTTAATTAATGACCGTCTGTACCAAATTTGGTGCAGGCGGTTTTTGTTCGGGCTTCGGAAAAATATATTGTTAAGCTTCCGACCGGTCAACATACAGATTAATAATTTCCTTTCCCTGCTTCCCTGCCATACGGACGGTCTGCCTCGTGCCGCTGCGAAAATGCTTTTCGTTATAGCAGCACACGCAAATATCTCCCAACCCCACAAGCCGCTCATTCCGCTTTTTCATGCAGTCTTTACTGTAATGCTCCGAGACTATTTCCACGCTGTCTGCGGCTTTGAGTATCTTTTGATACTGCTGCTTATCGTATTCGCTCCAGCCTTTTGTTTGCTCATCGGGCGGACAGGGCAGGACCAAATGCAGCTTTATCAATGGGAAATGATTATCACGCAGATCAATGACAAATTCTTCAAAGGTCATATCCCAGCCCCGTGCGCCTCCTGCGTAAAAATCCGTTGCTCCCTCTATGACAAGCTTACGCAGCAGGTTTATAGCATTGTGCATATCCTCGGTATAAACTCTTGACTGTCTGTGACCCGTAAAAAATACTTTCTTCATATATATTCTCCTATCTGATTATTTTCCGTGATTTCACAATTATTTATTCCATACTCAAGCATCATATTAATAATATCATTTCTGGAGCGATTGGTTTGTCTTGCAATTTCGTCAAGCCGTTCAACGGTTTCATCTTTTATCCTTATTGAAAATGTTTTGTAACCGTCCTCGCCTTTAAGTGCAGAACGCTTTTTTATTTGAAGCTTTTCAGGCATAAAATCACCTCTAACATATATTATATATTGAATTTTTACAATAAAATATGTTATGGTATATGTTATAATGTGTGTTATGATATATGTTATGTAAAATAAAGGCTTTTTATGGTTTTGGAGTCATGATATTGTTTTCATGCCAAAAAGTTATTTTCAAAAGCTTGACAAATAAAATTCAAAGAGTTATAATTTAATTGTAAAGGCTTTTAATAAAGGAGGCTAATCCTATGATGTACCCTTATATGACATTATTTGACGAAACAGAGATAGTGCATTCACATCTGATAGAGGATAACGGAGTTCAAAAAGTGGTGGTGAACTTTGAGCGTGCCACAGAAAACGGCTTTGACAGTGCACGCTGCGAGCTGCCCGAATATAAATGGCTCTCGGTGGAGGGCTATGCCGAGGAAGAGATAAAGGATTTTGAAAACCTGCTTGAAGCAAATGCCCATTTGATATATAAATACGCCGCAAATGGGGGTATAGCCATTGCCTAACCTTTTTACCGTCTGCGGATATAAGATATATTTTTGGTCAAATGAATTCGGCGAGCCTATTCATGTTCATGTTGCCAAGGGTAAGCCCACGCCGAACGCCACAAAAATATGGCTCACCAAAGCAGGCGGTTGTATCGTTGCAAGCAACAGCAGCCGCATACCCCAAAAGGAGCTTGATGAGCTTATGGAATTTATAGCAGCCCAGTCAAGGGTGATCCGCAAAGAATGGAAAAAATTCTTTATTGTGGATAACATCAAATATTATTGCTGAAAAAAACTCCCCGAAGCAATTATCGACAATTGCTTCGGGGATTATTCTTTTATTTGAAAAATTACAGTGTGCTGATATGTCTGAAAGCCTTGTCGGCACTCCAGAAGAACATATCGTCCTTGAAACGCTCTTTAAGACCGCACCGCTCTATCATTTCCATAACAGGAGGCTGCACGCAGGAGAAGTATACCATGATACCGCTTGAAATAAGCCGTTCGCAGTATTCGTGAAGCGCCTCTATTCCCGAAATATCCGCAACCGTTACCCCACGCATGGAGAAAATCACGTTATAGTTTTCTCCCAGTGCGGAGATTTTTTCCTCCAGTTTATTGCATGTGCCGAAATACAGCGGTCCGGATATGTATACAACGCAGGTGTATTTCAGCTTTTCCTTGTCTATTTCCGGGTCGTCCAGACGTTCGGGGTCGACCTCCGCCACAGTCACCTGCATATCGGAAACCTTGACAACGAACATTATTATCGAAAATGCCACGCCTATAAGAATTGCGATAGTAAGGTCAAATATTACCGTTGCCGCCATGGTTATAAGATACTGGAAAATGGCGGTCTTTATTTTTTTGCCGAATATGGACTTTATAGCCGCCTTGTCGTTCATTCGCCATGCGGTCACTATAAGCACTCCCGCCAGTGCGGACAAGGGTATTTCCGACATTACGCCGCCTAAAATGAACATGGAAAGCAGCAGCACCGCAGAATGAACTATAGATGTCATACGGGTCTGTCCCCCGGATTTTATGGCAACGCTGGTTCGGGCAATGGCGGCTGTTGCGGGCACGCCCCCGAAAAAAGGAAGTATCATATTGCCTATGCCCTGGGCAAAAAGCTCCACGTCCGCATTCAGCTTTTCATTTTTCATCCGCCCTGCCGATGCGCCGCAAAGAAGGGATTCGATAAGCCCAAGGGCTGCTATGGAAAAGGCGGGGGCGATCAGCATTTTTACCGTGTCAAGATCGCCGAATGCGGAGAGGGCAAGGCGGTCGTCTAAAAATACCGTTTGGGGGATAGCGCCCACCACGGGTATGTCAAAGTGCATTATCATATTTGCCGCCGTTGCAAGGATTATGGCTGCCAGTGACCCGGGGAAATATTTTCCCAGCTTTGCGGGATACAGAAACATAAACAGTATTACAGCCCCGCCGACAGCGAGGGCGGTGGCGTCGAGGGTCTGGGGCAGGATAAAATAGCTTGCTATTTTTTCGGTGGTTGTCAGTCCTTCGGAGGTAAGCCCTGTAAGGTTGTTCACCTGACCCAGTGCGATAATTACGGCAATGCCGCTGGTAAAGCCTGTGATAACGGGCATTGGCAGGTAGGAGACCAGTCCCCCGAGCTTGAAAATGCCTGCCAGCAGCAGCAAAGCCCCTGCCATAAAGCTTGCAACGAACACGCCCTGTATGCCGTACTGCGCCACAAGGGAGACGAGTATTGCCGTCATAGCCCCTGTGGGACCGCTTATCTGATAGGACGCTCCCGAAAGTCCGCCTATGATTATCCCCGCAAACACGGCTGTGATAAGCCCTGCGGCGGCGGTCGCACCCGAGCTTACGCCGAATGCCAAAGCCAGCGGCAGCGCCACGGCTGCGGCGGTAACTCCTGCCAGTGCGTCCTGCCCGAATTTTTTGCCGTTATATCCTTTGAATTCTCTTTTGAGTATTTTCCCCAGTTCCTTGATCAACATATTACAGCTTCTTTCAATATTCAAAATAATGTGAGATATTTCGGGAAAATATCCGAAAAATCCCATATTTAATTTTACGCCAATTGCACCGCAATGTCAAGCAAAATAATTTTCGGAAATAAGGAATTTTTTTGTTACAGTTGACTAAAGGCAGGGCACTATGCGGCACAGGTGCACTGCGTTCATCAATATTCCTGCCGCACTATATTTCGGCGGATTATCTTTTTTATGCACTCTATGAGCTTGTCGGGGGGCATTTGAAAATCCCCGAGCAGGTAGCTTTCCATTAGTCCGCTGACGGCAAGGGAGTAGAATTTTATGTAAAAATCCTTTTCCTCGTTCGTCACATTCAGAATGGCGGCGGGGGTGGAGGATATACCTGTGCTGTCGGAGATTTTACGTATAAGACGTTCCGTATCCTCCGCAAGGATATTCCGCAGCAGGCGGTGCTCCATTGAGGACAGCACCGACAGGCACATTTCACGGTTATTGTTCAGATACCCGATAAGTGCGCCTATCTTATCCTCCCAGACAAATGGGGTATCGTCCGGCCGCAGCAGGGCTTCGGCTTCATGGTGGATAAACTGTGCGGCGAGGTCTTCTATGTTGCGGAAATGGTAATAAAATGTCTGGCGGTTCACGCCGCAGTCACGGCACAGGTCCGTTATTTTTATTTTTTCATAGGGCATTTCATTAAGGCGGGTTTTGAATGCTTGCAGGATTTTTTGGTTCATTTGATTTCACCTCGATATAATATATGGCTTAGTGCAAAATAGATAAAATTTTTGTGTGGTTTTGTGCAATAGGGAGAATGTGGTTTTTTATTTGTAAAATTTGCGTAAAGCTATTGACAAATGCGTGAATGTATGATATAATGGGTTATACAAGCGGGGGTGTTCCCCTCAGACGCCGGGGAATTGGCTTTTTTGCCTGCTGCGCCGAGGAAGTGCCGCCCCTTCCCCTACCACACGGGAAACTGTGACTTTTTGCATACTGTAAATGAATTTTGAATACGTTCACTTGTCAGCAATTGTGACTTGCCTGTTGAATGAAATGTGACTTTGTTGGTAAAATGCTTGACGTTGTTAACGACTGTAAGTTACCGACCAAAGGGACAACCTCCCAGGGGGGAGAGGGGGCGCTCAGGGCTTGCTGGG
>CAZGAZ010000104.1:0-10910 GCA_964523835.1 uncultured Ruminococcus sp. | reverse complement strand
TTTTTGACGAAATGCCGCAAATGCTGATAGGTACGGCATTTGCGGGGTGTTGATAATTTTACATCTCTTGTTGAAAGCGGATTGCCTGTTGCGAGTAATCTCCAGAGACTTTAAAACGCCACAAATAGCATTATCAATCCTTTTATATTTAACAAACTTACGGTAACTGGATTGCATTAAATCAATAGTTGCAGAGAGTTGCTCACCGTTACAATTTGGGACAGTAAGGGTCAAAAAATGTATGCAAAACTATCGCCAAGCTTATCCATAACCTGAGATACCTGACCAAAAATCTTTTGTGTGCGCCGATAATTGCACAGAGGACAAAGCCTGTCCCGGCAAAAGTTAGCATTATGAAGCCTCCAGCTGTCGTTAATCTCCGTAGAAGATCGCCTAAATTCAAGGTAAGTCCCGCAGCCGCCAACACGTTCGGACTTGTTTTCATATCCAAGTCGGTCATACGAAGCAGCGAGAAGCTCGGAGGATTCACGCTTTGGGACAAATTTTTTCAATAATTCCTCTTTCAATTCCTCGTCAACGCAGGATTTATCGGGAATTTTTCCACCACCTTGTTTTTTTAGAACTAGTTGTTTCTATAATATTAAGAAAAAGAAAAAGCGGATCGATATTTACGCACGAGGGTTATCTGTTGTATATACCGCCCTATCAGACACACTTGCACGGTCAAATAGCTGCACCATTCCTCGTGAGCTGACAAAAATTCAATAAGGAATGTCTGTGAAATTTTGGCAGCGGATGCACGATTTTATGATAGTGCGGCTGCTCCGTGCAACTGCGGCTATTTGACCGTGCAAGTGTGGCTGTCGGAGCGGAATATACATCTGTACTTCTTTTCGGACGGATTATGCCGTGTAAATACCGACGGCAGCGGATTCAAATGTCTTATCGGCGGAGATACTTTTGAAGAAGCGTACCAATTTCAGATAAACGGCGGCATGTTGTACTTTATGAAAAAGGCAGCATATATTCCGTCGAAACAGACGCTGTATACACCGCTCTATCTGACACACTTGCACGGTAAAATAGACACACCTTTCCGACAGGTGACACATTCTTATAAAATCGTGAATCCGCCGCCAAAACTTCACAGACATTCCTTATTGACTTTGGCATACTGCGGGGAACACGCCCCAATTAAGGGTAAGCTTCCCCGAATGTTCGCTTGTCGGAAACGGTATATTTACGGGAGGGGAAGCTTACCCTTAATTCAGTGTACACCGCAGCACACCAAATTCAATAACGCTTCTGTGAATTTTTGTCAGCTCACGAGCGAGGCGTGTCTCTCTCCGGCAAGATGTGTCTATTTCAGCGGAGATATGTGTCTAAATGACCGTGCAAGTGTGGCTGAACGGTCGGCATATACAGACGCTACAGATATGAAAAAAATTCTCGGTTCAAAAAAATATGTTGTAGATTCGTTCACGGTTTACGATGACGGGATTATCTTTACCTGCGGCAAGATGATGAACTTTTTTAATATCGAAAATTCTGTTGTTAATGAGATTGGAAGTATCATAAAAGAAAATTTGTTATAATGGAGTACACAATTATAAAAGAATGGTTGTGATTTTGTTTTTGTGTGCAGTGTTACGACACATTATGACGGCACAACCACTTAATGGCTCAAAAAAATATGTCGTTGTCAAGACCGTCTTTGACATACATTTTAGTCTTGACAACAACATATTTTGTGATATAATGTAACAGAGCGGTTGTGACGTTATTTGACATTTACACACTTATAATCCACCTTTCTGCGAAAGGCACCAATAAAGTTATGAAAAGGAGCTTCCGCAAAGGAATTTAATATGATATAATGTAGTAGAGGGAAACGGTCAACTACAGAAACCGATGAGTTGAGTGGCGAGGCTGAATAGCGGCAACCCCGCACAGTTATATGGTTCGGTTTTCCGTTAAGGCATCAATGAATGGCGCAAACAAACAGCCCGTAAACTTATCTCTTTCAAATCGGCTCGATTTTGCCGGAAAACCAGTCAATGCCGTTTTCACTCAATTCTATTAAGGAGGCTATCTATGGCATTTAAAATTTTCCGAAGAAACTGCTGCGGACTTGACGTTCACAAAACATGGATCTATGCCTGTATCGGAATTACCGATACAAACAACCGTACAGAATACAAGCAGGCACGCTTTTCCTCATTTTCAAAAGGATTACAGGAACTCGCCGAATGGCTTGCAAAATATTCCTGCACGGAGGTTTGTATGTAATCCTCGGGTAAATATTGGATTCCTGTCTTCAATATTCTTGAAAAGACCTGCCTTGTAACGCTTGCGCACCCCAAATACACAAAACCGCAAAAGGGCAACAAAACCGACCGCAAGGACGCTAAATGGATATGCGACCTGTTCATGTGCGATATGATCAAACCAAGTTTTATCCCACCGCCGGATATACGGCAGCTTCGTGACCTTTTGCGATTTCGTATGAAGCTGACAAATCAGATCGCCGGTATGAAGAACCGTGCGCTCAATTGTCTTACCGTTTCAAATCTTAAGTTGGATGATGTGTTTTCAGATGTGTTCGGTAAATCCTCACGTTCCATCATCGGGCAGATTCTTGAGCACCCCGGCGAGACTTTTGATGTAACGCCGTTTATCCACAAACGCTGCAAGCACCCGATTGAGGAAATTCAGGCGGCTGTTGACGGTGCGATCTGCTGCGAACAGGCGACTAAGCTCAAAATCTGCCTTTATTTTATTGACGAGCAAGAAAAGCGCATAGCCAAGCTCGATTCGGAAATATCCTGTCTGGCTGAACCTTACAATGCTGCACTTGAACTCATCAGAACTGTTCCGGGCTTATCTAAAGACCCTTTGACGGCAATCCGCATATTATCTGAGATCGGGGCGGATATGTCGGTGTTTCCAACGTCAAAGCACCTTGTTTCATGGGCGGGATGCTGTCCTCGCAATGACAGCAGCGCACAGAAAGTGAAATCCACAAGAATTTCCCGTGCCGGCTCTTTCTTGAAGCCGCTCCTTGTTCAGATCGCTAATGCTTTGATAAAATCCAAAGAGCATTCCGAATTTCGGGAACGTTACCGCAGAATCAAAGCTCGATGTGGACACAAAAAAGCTATCATTGCTGTTTGCCGTATGCTCCTGACCGCTATCCGGAACATTCTCTCCAAACTTGAACCTTATTCCCCAAAGGGTTATCTTACCGACAAGCTTACCGAACATTCTGTTGTTATTTCCAAATCCGAAGGTTTAGCTATTTTAAGAAAAAGAGGTTATATCTTCAAAGATGAGCTTGCCGTTTCGGATTGTTAGTTAGCCTTTTAAATTTTTTGCCGCTTTAGGGGGGCTTGTTTTCGTGCGCCTTTTTTTCTTGTTGTCTTTTTGTTTGTATTTTCAAACTTTATAATTCAGAACCTCTGGACAGCAGCAGTAAGGTCTGCTATCCGGATATTGTTTAATTATCAGGTGACATTATTTCTCCAGATGTTTCTCAATAGCATTCATCATTTCGCCCACATTCTTAAACCCGGCGATCTCGCTCATACTGAACTGAATTGAAAATTCTTCTTCAATAGTAGCAATGAGCGTCAGGTGGGTAAGACTGTCCCACTCTTCAATGTTGCTTGAGGAAGTTTCTTCTGTGACAGTCAAGGTATCATCATCAAATACCTCCGCAAAAACCTTGTTAAGTTTTTCATTGATTTCAGACCTGTTCATGATTCATTCTCCTTCATTTTCATTTTTTATAAAGCATTTGTTGGGCTTGAAACTATCCGTGAGAACTTCAAAACGGTTCTCGCCCACAGGGGAAAATCCCAGCTTATCATAAATATCCTCCACCATCTTATTTTTAGCAGTGGGGATATATTCGCCGATTATTTTTGAATAACCCTTTTCCTTAGCGGATCTGACCACTGTATTGATTATAAATTCCTCCGCAGTTCGCTTCAGGACCCGACAGCTCATCAGCCATGTGTCGATAAACAGCCCGTCTTCCTGTTTTTCCAGTATAACTACAGAAATCAGCCCGTGGTCGCCGAACTTGTCCTTTAAGGTAAAATACAGAGTGATATAATTATCCGACGCTGCTATATCAGCAATTTCCCCCTCGGTATAACGCACTGTGCGCAGATTGAACTGGTTAGAGCGCTGAGTCAGCTGGGATATTCTCGGGATATTGAAGCTGTCAAAGGGTGCAGCTTTTCCGATCATTTCAAGACTTCTAAGATAATCATCTATTGAACCGAAGCTTTGCTGAAGCTGAACTCTTTGTGCTTCAGCTCTGTACTGCTGCGTACGGTCGGAGTCCCCGGCAGAATATGACCCGGTCTCAAAAAAGTTTTCTTTTTTCAAAAAGGAAAGATATAATGCAGGATCTTCAGGCAGTTCGGGAACCGTAATCTCCGGGATCATTTCCCTGACAAGATTTCGTTCAAAAGGATTGTCGTCAATGAATACCATTGAATCCATGCCGATATTCAGAGTCTGCTGAATGTATTTTATATTCGACGCCTTGTCATTCCAGTTAGCCACAAATATTGCAAAATCCGAAAGTCTCAGCACCATTTCCGGGTGCTTTTCAAAAGGCTCTTTGGCAGTGTCCTCGTTGTTTTTGCTGCACACAGCCAGAAGTATTCCTCGGTGCTTTAGCTCCTTGAGCCATTTCTGAAAATCGGAAAACGCCCGTCCTGTTCCCAACTCCCCTATCTGGATATTGTCTATCCCATCATCACCGATAACACCGCCCCAAAGTGTGTTATCCAAGTCCAGCACGGCGCATTTTTTGAATTTCCCGGAAAGCGCCGAAATAATATCAGCTATTCCCGTCGCCAGCATGGGCAGCCCCTCTACGCTCACCGCCAGCCTTGCGGAATAATAATATTTATCGGAAAAAAGCACTTCCCGTCCATAAATATTCTGTATTCCCGACAGATCGGATATATACAGATTTTTGTCCGCCGCTGCCTGCTCTTCCATCAGGTAATTGAGCTTTCGGAGTTGAAAAATATAGGAAAACTCTGTTTTGCTGCCGAAATTACCGAAGGCTCTGTCATCGTTTTCCGCAAAATTCATCTGAATGATTCTCGTTCTGATTACCGAATTAATCTTATCCCACTGTCCCTTGATCTCAGCCATCTGAGAGTCTGCAAAGCCTGCCCTTTCGGAAAGCGGCATCTGACAGAACTTGTCGTACAGCTTTTCAGAGGACATATAAATGATCACATACTCCGGCTTAAAGCTGTAAAGCCCGGAGGAATCATCAATTATCTCGGAAAATATCTGATCATACTCCGCTTCGTAAATATTCAGGTTCATTCCTTTGTCTGCCGAAGCACCTATTATGGCAGCAGCAAGCAGCTGCGTAGCGGTATCTCCCAACAGAGCGGCTCTGATCTCCGGGCTGTCTGGCTTGGCTTTGGACAGCTTTTTTAATTGATTTAAGCTTTTCATAGGTTCACCGATCCTTTTAATAAGTTTAACATACTATGCGGCGCATTTTGTTAATAAATTCAGAAAATATTGCATTTAAATTATGTCTGACCGGCAATAACGCTGCATCCGACAGCAGATATATACTGTCCTTCGGAAATCACCGTACATTCCTTTTCCAAAGCCAGAGAGGCAAACTGTGCAATTCCCGGTATCACCGACAGTCCTCCGGAAAGCAGAAGCCCTGTGGAAACAGTTTTTCCCAGCAGAGGTTTGGATTTTATAAGTATCTGCCATATAGCAGCTTTTACGATCTCTTCGGGAGAAACATTTTCTGAGATAAGCCGCACGATCTCACTGCGTGCGAACACCGCACAAACAGAGGAAAGTGTAACAGATGGCTTTTCCGCTTCTGATAGGTCAACAGAAGCAATATCTGTCTCCAGCAGACTGCAAATGTCTATCAGAAACATTCCGCTGCCTGCAGCACATTTGTCATTCACAAAAAACTTTGTAAGTCTGCCATTATCCTGACAAATCAGCTTTGTATCCTGTCCGCCGATATCCAGGACAGAGTTGATTTGCGGACATATGTGTCCGCACCCCTGAGCCAGTGCAATAAGCTCATTTATATTATTGTCCGAGGATATATTATTTCTGCCGTAGCCGCAGGTGCATATTTTTGATTTTGGAAAGTCTTTTTTAAGCGTAGCGAGCTTTTCTTTGAAATACTCTGCCTGACGGACAGGAGTCTTTTCCGAAAAAAGTCTGTTTACAGAGGCGTCAGCGTTCATTATGCAGTATTTTGTAAAAGTCGAGCCTATATCTATTCCTATTCTGTACATACGATCTCTTTTAATAAATTTATTTTATCCTTGATTCGTTTCTCATCAGCAAATGTTCTGTCGATCATGTCGATCTCCAGCTCTGCCTGAGGCAGCGTAATGTTTTTTGCGGAAACAAAATCGCACTTGCAGCTTTTATTTATAAGTGTAACAGCACATTTTGCGCCTGAATCGGCAAGAAGCTTTGAAAGCTTTTTGTTTCTGGTTTCCTGCTTCAGATTGAGAAATGTGAAGTTATAAGCATTAAACAGCTTTTCAAAATTATTTTCACCCGAATAATCCAGATTCCACCAGGTGAGATAATTTGCGCCGGTTATTCGGAAATCCTCAAGATAATCCGAAAAATATCTGTCCGGGTGATACCAGAGTGGGTAACCCAGCCAGAAAAGGGGTATCTTATCAGAAATGTTTTCCGGCTTGTTCTCATATTCATCAGCCATAATGCCGTAAAGCTCCGCAGTTTCCGGCTTGCAGCGGGAGGTTATCAAAAAGCTTATATCGTCAAACATAGACGTAGGGTTTATATCATGATCTTTCATAGCATCCAGAATTCTTTTCCACCGGGAAATGCTTTTCTCGCTGTTATTTATGATTTCCGCAAGTCTCTTGGGATCAAGGCAGTTTCCGCTTAATTTTTCCATTTCCGAAATAAGCTTATTATGCTGACCCGAAACATATTCAAGGGCGTTTTCCCTGTCTGTTCGTTCTCCGGGGTAATCAAGGATCACCAAGGGAACATTGTATCTTTTTGCCAGGATATTCCACCAGTTTGGCAAAGTGCTGCACTGATTGTTGGTAGCAATGAGGATATCGGGCTCAGGCAGTGTTCCCCGAGGACCTGTGCCGGTTTCAAGACAACCCTCTATGCAGCAGGAATATGAACAACAGTCTGTGGAAAGGAAGTTGTTTTCGCTTGCTGCCAAAAGCTCGCCTTCCTTTCCGCTGGCGGCTATCACCGCTGCATAGCTTTCCGGGTAACAGTAGTAAATATCCAGCGCCTCCAGTATCTCCACAGGGGTAAAGGAAGTCACCCATGCAACCTTTTTATCGGGGGTCTTTCCCTTGGCAAATTTTGAAAAATATTTATAGTATTCTCTCAGAAGAGAAGACTGTATTTTAACAATTGATGCAGCCATTTTCCAGCCTCCTTAAATTATCCGCGCAAAGCTTTCCAAAGAAAGCACGGCATTTTTATCGTCCTCGGAATCGGTCAGAGATATTTTGACAGAGGGGATACCTATTTCGTCAAGAGCCTTTTTGTAAACCGAATAAAGATAATCATAGGGCTCACAGTATTTCTGAAGAGCGAAAATAACGCCCTTTATTCCTTTATTTTTTATTATCTCCAGATCCGTCCCGATAATGTCGCCGAAATCATTCAAAGTGGGGGACGGCCGTTTTTTAAGGATATTTTCGGCAATTCGTTCAAATATATCATCGCCTGCGGAAGAAATATCGCAGGAAACAAGTCTGCCCGATTCGGGCAGGTTATCCGCTGTAACAGACATACCGTTATCCTCAATGGTATGGGCAATATGAGCGCAGGAAAGGAACGAACCGATAAGAAAGACCGGCTTGCCGCCTCCTGACTTCTTTAAAGCTGGCAGTGAATCCATCTGATTAAAAAGCGGCTTTGCCAGCATATCGTGGATAAGCTGTAAATAATGCGGATAGCTTATACTGTCAAGATCATTGTAAAGTTCGGAAAGATACTTGTTTCTTTTTCTCAAAAACTCTGTTCTTTCGGGGATATTGTCAACGAAAATATTATAATGTTTCTCTACAGCTTTTTTGTAGTCCCTTAATATACCTGCAAAATAGCTTACAGCCGCCCTGTCTCTGCCCAAAGGAACATTAAACTGATAAATGAATTTATCCGTATCACCCAAATAATTTTTAATGATCCTGCTGCTGTCGCAGGTGTGGGGAAAAACCGCCCCGTCAATGCTGCCGTCATGTATGACACGGCTGATAAAATCAGATGCATACCCGCAGTAGTGGGCAATGTTTCTGTCGCCCTGATAGCCATCAAATCTGACAGTGTCACATATTTCCTCGGGAACATATCCCGACATTGATAATATTTTCATAAAATGCCTCCGTAAATTTGCTTTTGATCGGCGTAACGCTTTGCAAGCCGCAGAATGTTCTCTTCGGAAATATCTGTTCCAAGCGGAATTGCCGAAACAGCTTCCATCATAGCTGCTCTTACCATATCTGCCGTAATATTCGGATTCAGCTCCGAAAGATTCATGACTCTTGCCCGAACGCTCTTTACTCTGTTGCGTTTCAGCTTTTCGCTGTCAGGCGTAAGGTATTTCATCATTTTATTTATATCGGTGCATACCAAAACAGTTCCGTGCGCACAGAATATATGTCCGTCATTATAAAATGCACTGCCGCTAACTTTTTTGCCTTCTGCAATGACATCGTTTTTCCCATTAAACTCTGCCCGGATACCAAGCTTTTCCAGAGCCGAAATAATAATACCGATATATTCTCTCTCCGATAAACAGCCGTTTTGGCATATAACGGAAAAGTTCTGATTGCCCATGTCGTGATAAACCGCCCCGCCTCCTGAGCGCCTTCTGGCTATCCTGCCTCCTGCTTCGATGAACTCCGCAGCCCTGCATTCACTCAGAACGTCTTGATTTTTTCCGACTACAATGGTGTTTTCGTTCTGCCATAAATATAAAACAACGGTATCATCATTACAGTATCCGAAAAGAAGCTGTTCCAAGGCAAGATTGTAATATGGATCGGTACTTTCGGAAATAAAATATTTATATATCATATCTGATAGTTGTTCCGGGAAAGCTTGCTTTTGAGCAGTTCCGCTGCCTCATAAACCGCCTCGCAAAAGCTAGGATGAGGGTGAACAGTTCTGCAAAGCTCCTCTGCCGTAAGTCCTGTGTTCATAGCCAGCGCCAACTCTGTGATAATATCCCCTGCCCGTTCGCATATAAGCTGAGCACCGATAATTTTTCCCGAACTCCTTTCGGCGACTATTTTTACAAATCCTCTCTCGGGATTTGCTATAAGCGTCCTGGCGTTGGAATACATGGTCTGCTTGGCGCTTACACAGTCTATGCCCGCAGCCTTTGCCTGTGTTTCGGACAGTCCTGCCGAGGCTATTTCCGGCTGGAGATAAATACAGCTGATAATAACCGAAGGCTTGTCCGATACCGAACCCACAATATGTCCGACAGCCCGCCTACCCTGTTCCATAGCGGTGTGCGCCAACTGAGAACTGCCGGAAACCACATCTCCCACAGCATAAACACCTTTAACAGAGGTTTGTCCTATATCGTCTGCAATAATGCTGCCGTCCTCTCCCAAGGTTATGGAAAGATTCCCCATATCGGGCAGCTGCGGGATTCTTCCCACAGCAGACAGAACCATTTGAGAATCATTACAGGCAAATTCATCCTGCGAGCATTTTGTCTGAAGCTTGACTCCCAACTTTTTCAATATCTGAGCCGCTCCGGCGGCAAGCTCCCTGTCCATTTTACGAAGAAGCCGTTCACCCCGTACCTTGATATTGACTCTGCTGCCAAGGCTGCTGAATATCCCTGCAAATTCCACCGCTACGATACCGCCGCCGATAATAGTCAAACTTTCCGGGACATAAGCTGTTTTAAGCAATTCGTCACTTGTAACAGCGCCCTCTACAAACGGCACAGACGGAACAGAGCCTGTAGCAATGATGATATTTTCTGCTGTGAAAATTTCATCACCCGCCCTAACAGTGTTTTCAGAAACTATGGCAGCATCAGCGGAAATAACGGTTATTTTGTTCTCAGATAACAATTCCCGCAGTCTCTCCCGAAGCTCTGCAACTATTCTGTAATTTTCATGCTGAGTAACATTAAAGTCCAGAATCGGTTCTCCTGTCGAAATGCCGTAGGCGGATGTACGTCTTAGACTTCGATACACTTCTCCACTGTGGAGCAGAAATTTAGTGGGAACACAGCCTTTGTTAAGGCATACTCCGCCCAGTTCGTCTTTTTCAAATAAAACTACTGTAAGACCGTATTTCACAGCCTCAAGAGCAGCGGAATATCCACCGGGACCTCCGCCGATAACAGCAACATTATATTTCATTTCATTCATTCGCTTTCTGTAAACCGGGAATACTCTCCCTCGGTCATAAATTCATCGGAAAATTTGTCTGCTGTTGCTTTTATCAGCCAGCTTTTTTCGGGATCGCTGTCAATATTCTCCGGCTCATCCGCCAGACCGGAATTGACCTCTTTGACAACTCCTGTCACAGGTGAAATAAGATCGGAAACAGTTTTCAGGCTTTCTACGTCCCCGAATGCTTCACCGGCAGTCAGTGCGTCGCCCTCCTCCGGCAGGGTAAGAAACACAATCGACTTCATCTTTTTAAGTGCAAAGTCGGTAAGTCCGATTTTCACATTATCCCCGTCCTTGCAGACCCACAGGTGGGTTTTGGTGAACATTATGGGTTCTTTCATTTTATATTTATCCTTTCTGAATAATGGTATTACAAATAATATAACCATTTTAATTATATCATATATATATATAACTGTCAACCCAATGTGTAAATTTTCCCAGACCATAAGCATGAAAATTTCACCATACCGTAAACGTAAGAAATTGTAACCG
>CAZGAZ010000103.1:0-11641 GCA_964523835.1 uncultured Ruminococcus sp. | reverse complement strand
TTTTCATAGCCCCGTTGGTGCCTTTCGCAGAAAGGCGGTTTATAAATATGAAAATTATTCTTACATCAAACAACAAAAACAAGCTGAGAGAGTTCAGAGAAATTTTAGAGCCTGCGGGGTTTGAGGTGATAAGTCAGGCCGAGGCGGGGGCGGATATTGAGGCGGAGGAAAACGGGGAGACCTTTGAGGCGAATGCGCTTATTAAGGCGAGGGCGGTTTATGATATGCTGGGGCTGCCTGTTATTTCCGACGACAGCGGGCTTGAGGTGGACGCACTGGGCGGTGCGCCGGGGGTAAGGTCGGCAAGGTATGCCCAGGTCGGGCACAGGCGTGAGAGGGTGCTGCGGGAGCTGGAGGGGGTTCCCGAGGAGAAGCGGACGGCGAGGTTCGTTTGCGTTATCTGCTACATTGACGGGGAGGGGAAGGAGCATTTTGTGAGGGGGGAATGCGAGGGGAAGATAGGCTTTGAAAACAGGGGGGAAAACGGGTTCGGGTATGATCCGATATTTATGTACGGGGACAAGTCCTTTGCGGAAATTTCCGCTGAGGAGAAAAACAGGGTAAGCCACAGGGCGGTGGCGCTGGAGAAGTTCAGGAAAATGTTTGAGGAAAGTGATCTGTAGACCGGGGGTATGATGAAAATAATTTGCCCGGGGCTTGGGGGAGCGGGCATTTGAAAGAGTGATTTTCGGGGGATATGCATCAGAGAGAACGGAGGTGGAAGTTTGAAAGTTGCAGGGAATCCCCTAAGTTTCAGAGTACCTTTGGTGTGAAAGACTAATTAACGGAGTGGAAAAATATGGATATGAATGAGGAAAATAGATGCGGGGAAGCTTCCGGCGGACAGGAGTGGCGGTGGTGTCTTGTGGGGAATATTGCGGGGGCGCATGAGTTCGGGGAGGAGCATGAGATAAGGTACGGGACTAAGCATTTTTCGGCGGGGACTAAGGTTTATGCTTATCCGGAATTTTGGGGGAATGGGGAATGAAAATATTGTTGTTATAGGTATTCCGAGGAATAAGCGGAATTTTATCGAGGTGATCGTCAGGCGGCGGAGCGTGGAGAATTTTCGGTGCAAGAAGGTGTTTAGTCCTGCGGTTCTTAAAAGAATGGAAAATTCAAAATACAGCTGCTGGTGGGGGAATTCGGATGAGGACAGGGAGAGAATAATCCAATGTGCGGAGATTTTTAACGAGGATAGAAATAATGCGGAGATGTCAAATTCTTCGGAGTGCCCGGGGGATAATTCCGAGGATAACAGGAGGACTGCGGAATGCGAGTCCATGGCGTCGGAAGAAAGGGAGAGTAAGTTTTTATATGAGCTGAAGAAAAACTGAGGATATGGCGGAAAATATTTTTTGGGGGTTAATAAAATTTTTATCGGGTGTAATGGTAAATAAATTTACCGTAAATAAATTTACCATGAATACAGTTACCGGAAATACGAAAATATAAATAAAATTACAAGGAGAATTTTTATGCTGACAAGCAAACAGAGAGCTTATTTAAGAGGAATTGCCGCTAAGGAGGACACCATTTTTCAGATAGGCAAGGGCGGGATAACCGAAAATCACATGGTACAGGTGAACGATGCACTGAAGGCGAGGGAGATTGTGAAGATAAAAGTGCTGGAGAGCGCTTTGCTGACAAGTGCGGAGGCGGCGCAGACGCTGGCGGAGGGGACAAAGTCCGAGGTCGTTCAGACCATTGGCAGCAAGCTGGTGCTTTTTAAGAGGAATCCTCAGGACCCGAAGATTGAGCTGCCTAAGGCGGAGAGGAAAAAGGGCTGATGGGGGCTGCGGCGCTTTTCGGGGGGAGCTTTGACCCGGTGCATCTGGGGCATGTGAATGCGGTAAGGTCGCTGATAAGAGGGTTTCCCGAGATAGAGCGGGTGATTATTATGCCGGCGTATGTGAACCCTTTTAAGGCGGGGGAAATTTCCGGAGCAAGCCCTATGCAGAGAGTGGAGATGTGCAGGATCGCTTTTAAGGATATGCCCAAATGCGAGGTGCGGGATTTTGAGGCGAGGCGAGAAAGTCCCAGTTACACATATGTTACGCTGAGGGCGCTAAAAGAAGAATTTCCGGGGAAGGAGATCATTCTGGCGGTGGGGAGCGATTCTTTGGAAAGTCTGCCGGGGTGGAAAAATGCGGAGGAGATATTTGCGAATGCCGTTATTGCGGCGGCGGCAAGGTCGGAGGCGGACAATGCCTGCGAGGGGGGGATTTACCGTTATGCCGAGGAAATAAGGCGGCGGGGGGGCGATGTGAGGATAATCCCGTCTACCCCCTTTGAGATATCTTCTACCGAAATTCGTAAAAAAATTCTTAATAATGAAGATTTGACTTGCTATATGGATAAAAATGTAGTAGAATATATTATAGGGAATAAAATTTACAGGGGCGGAAACGGGTAGGAGCGCCGTTTTAAAGGGGAATGACAGACGTCGTGCAGAAACCAACGGTCACGGACTGCTGTGCGCAGCATTTTGCGGACTTAAAATATGAGAGATAAATCAAAGGAGTGATCCGAAATATGCCGGGGAAATACTGCGAGTACGACCGGGAGGAAATAAAGGCGATACTTAAGATAAGACTTTCAAAAAAGCGGTTTGCTCACAGCCTTAATGTGGCGGAAATGGCGGTAAAGCTGAGCAAGAAGCATGGGGGAGACAGCGAAAAGGCTTATGTGGCGGGGCTGGTGCATGACATCTGCAAGGAGATACCCGCAAGCGAACAGCTGGAAATGGCGCTGGAATGCGGCAGGAATTTTACTGCCACGGAGCAGCTGATACCGCCCTTGTATCACTCGGCGGCGGGGGCGTGGTACTGTGAGAATATTCTGAAGATCGAGGATGAGGATATCCTTAATGCGGTGCGGTATCACACGGCGGCAAGGGCGGGCATGAGTCTGCTGGAGGAGATAATTTATCTTGCGGATCTGACGGGGGATGACAGGAGCTACAAGGATGTGGGGAAAATGCGCAAGCTTGCTATGGAAAATGTGGAGGCTGCCATGCTTGAGGCGCTGAGCTTTTCGGTGAAGGATGTGGTGAACAAGAGGTCACTTATCCCCGAAAGCACTATGGAAGCGTATAATTATTATGCCGGTAAGAAACATAATTAAATTAATAATTATTAATGAGCCGGCGGAAGTTAATACATAATGAATGCGGGAAATATGAGGCGAAGGGTAATTGGAAAAAGCTTTAGATCTAACCTCTTACATCTGACCTCTGAAAGGAAAGTGAAGTGAAAATATGCAGCAAAAAGAAACTCTTAGGGCTATTGTGGAATGCCTTGACAGGAAAAAGGCGGAGGACATAAAGGTCCTTAAAATAACGGAGCTTACCATTCTGGCGGATTATTTTGTTATTGCCGATGGAATGTCAAACACTCAGACGAGGGCTTTGGCGGATGAGGTGGAGGTAAAGCTCAAAGAGCTTGGCTTGCCGCCTAATCAGATACAGGGCACGGCAGGGTGCGGCTGGGTCATCCTCGATTACGGGGATATTGTGGTGCACATATTTAGTCGTGAGCAAAGGGATTTTTATAATCTGGAACGGCTTTGGGCCGACGGCGAGGAAATTGATATTTCCGAATGGGTGACGGAGCGGTAGGCTGCGTTACGGGTTCGGTTTTTACGGTCAAAAGGAAATGCTTGCAATATGCATTTCTTTAATAAAATAATAAAATTTTTTTAAGGGGTCTGTTAAAATGGATGAATTGGATATGCTGAGTCTGGAGCTGCCTTCTACGGAGGGACTGGACGATCTGGATCACCCGGAGAGGCCGGGCGGCGGTGCAGAGGGAGGCTCTGCGGCTGAAAACGGAGCTTTAGGAAGCGTTTCGGATGATTACAATGAGGACGATTATTCTTACGAATATGAGGGCGGCGAGCTGGAGGATATGGCTGTGCCTGTTCTGAGCGAGATGGACGGCAGCGAGCTTGGTACGCCTGCTGCAAAGGCGGCTGCAAGGCCGGCAGACTCTGCCGGTAACGGTGCGGGAAGCAACGGTATGGCCGGCACCGGCGGTTTGTCGGATATGTCGGGCACGCCTGCATTTTCTGAAATGTCCGGCACGCCTGCGGGCGGACAGCCGAGGCAATACGGCGGACAGGGAATGAACGGTCAGTACGGCTCGGTTGCTTCGGGAAATAATTTCGGGAATAATGCGGATAATTCGCAGTACAATTCCCCGAGCAATATGCAGTATCAGCAAGGACAGCAGGGCGGATACGGACGGCAGAATACATATGCGCCTGTCAATCCCGGCAGCTCAAACGGCGGCTTGCAAAACAGCGGCAGGACGGATTACTGGGATATGATGGATCAGGATCTGCCGCTGGTGCAAAGAGGCGCTAAGATCGCAAAGATCATTGCTGTGATAATTATTGTCATTTCCGTACTGGATATAATCCTGGGGCTTTTAGTCGGTGCGTTCAGGACTGTTGTTGCGGCAGGATACCGTATTTATTTCTCTGCAAGGCTCAAAAACGGCAGCCACAATTCCCGTTACTGGCTTGGACTTGGCTGTGTGCTTTCGGTAATATCCAATGTTATTTCCATGTTCGAGATAAGCGGGTGGTCGGATACAGTAGCAGAGCTTATCGGGTCTACATGGATAATAACCGTAATAGAAGCCATTATCCTTGTTCCGACTGTCGGGTTCGGCATTATGGCTTATTTCCTGCTGCTGGACAAATCGGTGGAGGCTTTCTGCGAACGCAGCAGAGGCAGAGGAGAACTGTGATACCGGAGGCAAGCGTCCGGGATCGATACTGATATATATTTTTGGCGGGATTTTATGAGGCGGGATATGCTTTTTCTTGCCTCGTGGATATCTTGCCTCTGTTTGCAAGGAGTGTTTTGTGAAAAATGAAAACAGGTAAGAATATTTGTTCGGGGCTGATCGCTGCGGCGATGATGCTTACGGCGCTGCCGTTGAATGCTTCGGCCGAGATGACGGAGTACACGGGAAATCTGCCCTACAGCGCAAAGTCTGCGCCTTTCGGCAAGCAGGGGAGCGAAAGGCTGACGGGCGCTGCCAAAAGCTATTTCGATCAGGCGCTTGAGTTCTGCAGGGAGGTTTCGGAAGGTAAGAGGACGGAGACAAAATTTGATCTGAAGCTTTCAAAAAAAGTGAGCAATTCAGAGCTTTCGGAATACTGGCAGGAGGCTGTGACTGTACTGCTTTACGAGTATCCCGAATATACTTACTGGCTTCTGGAGTGCGAGGTATACACGAGCTATTATGATACATCGAGGGTCGTAAGCGCAAGCATTAATCTTATTCCTTCGGGCGATTATAAGGGGAGCAAGGCATACACGGTGGACAGCGCCAAGATAAAGACGGCTGCGGCGAGCATAAAAAAGGCGGACAGGATCGCAGCAAAATATGAGGGGAAGAGCGATTACGAAAAGATCAAAGGCTACTGCGACGAAATAAGCGCTTTGACGGAATATAACAATGAGACGGACTCATATCAGGAGGGGGGCAATCCCTGGCAGATGCTGTGGGTATTCGACGGAGACCCTAAAACAAACGTAGTCTGCGAGGGGTATGCAAAGGCCTTTTATTATCTGTGCAAAAAGGGCGGGGTGGAATGCTTCATTGCTACGGGGAATATGAACGGCGGCGGTCATATGTGGAATATTGTCATAGCTGACGGCAAGTCCTATGTGGTGGATATTACCAGCACGGACGGGTTCGATGAGGCTTTGGAGTTAGGTCTGGATGTGAATTATATGCTTATTCTCAAGGGGGCGGCGGACAGCAGTGAAAACGGCTGCACGGTAACGACTCCCGAGAAAAGCACTGCATGGAAAGAGGACGACAAGGTCTACACATACACGATTTCCGCCATGGATGTGAAATACAGTTATGATAATAACACAAAGAAGCTGTATTCAAAATCACTGCTTACTGTTTCAAAAAGCGATTACGCTGTTCATACTCACAAGGGTGAGGGCGAGTACAGGGTGAACGGCAGCTATCACTGGAAAAACTGCAAGAGCTGCGGCGGCGTGGCAAGCTTTGCTTCTCACAAATATAACGATAAGGGCGTTTGCGAAAAGTGCGGGGCTAAGAAAAAATAATCACGGAATTTTAAGGGGCAGTGTGAGAGCCTTGCCTTTTGGGTTCCTTTACAAAAATCAAACGATCATCGGAAAGGATAGTTTACAATGGAAAGATATGATTTTCAGACAGTTGAATCAAAATGGCAGAAATACTGGGATGAGCATGAATGCTTTAAGGCGCAGGCGGGCAGCGACAGGCCTAAGTATTATGCGCTGGTGGAGTTCCCTTATCCCTCGGGTGCGGGAATGCATGTGGGGCACATAAAGGCTTACTCGGGACTGGAGGCTGTAAGCAGGAAGCGCCGTCTGGAGGGGTACAATGTGCTGTTCCCCATTGGGTTTGACGCTTACGGGCTGCCTACGGAGAACACTGCGATAAAGGAGGGCATTCACCCGAGGCAGGTGACGGACAGGAATATTAAAAAATTTACATCGCAATTAAAGCGTGTGGGCTTCTCCTTTGACTGGTCAAGGGTAGTTGATACCACCGACGAAAATTACTACAAGTGGACCCAGTGGATATTCCTTAAAATGTTTGAAAAGGGACTTGTTTTCAGGGACAAGACTTTGGTGAACTACTGCCCGAGCTGCAAGGTGGTGCTTTCAAACGAGGATTCACAGGGCGGCAAGTGCGACGTTTGCCACAGCGACATTGTGCAGAAAACAAAAGAGGTATGGTATCTGCGGATAACCGAATATGCAGACAAGCTGCTGGAGGGTCTGGCGGAGGTAAATTATCTGCCGAATATCAAGGCGCAGCAGGAAAACTGGATAGGCAGGTCCACGGGTGCGTTTGTCAATTTTGAGGTGAAGGGTGCGGGGGAAGCTCTGAAAATTTACACCACACGACCCGACACCATTTACGGCGTTACCTTTATGGTAATTGCTCCCGAGCACCCGATCATTGAGAAAAACAGCGATAAAATTTCCAACATGACGGCGCTTGAGGATTACAAGGCGGAGTGCGCAAAGAAAACGGAATTTGAGAGAACGCAGCTGGTCAAGGACAAGACGGGCGTTAAGATAGAGGGTTTGACGGCGGTAAATCCTGTGACGGGAAAGGAGATACCCATTTATATTTCCGATTATGTTATGATGGGGTACGGCACGGGGGCTATTATGGCTGTGCCTGCTCATGACACGAGAGACTACGATTTTGCGAAGAAATTCGGGATAGATATAATTGAAGTTATAAAGGGCGGGGATATTTCAAAAGAGGCTTACACGGGCGAGGGCGAGCTTGTTAATTCGGGTGAGCTGAACGGGATAAAAAATAAAAAGGACGCTATAGAAAAGGCTCTTGAAATTATTGCGCAGAAGGGCTGCGGGGAAAAGGGCGTTCAGTACAAGATGAAGGACTGGGCGTTCAACAGGCAGAGGTACTGGGGCGAGCCTATCCCCATTGTGCACTGTCCCGAGTGCGGCATGGTGGCTGTGCCTTATGAGGAGCTGCCCTTGCGGCTGCCCCCTGTGGAGAATTTCGAGCCTGGTTCGGACGGGGAAAGTCCGCTGGCGAAGATCGACAGCTTTGTAAACTGCACCTGTCCCAAATGCGGCGGTGCGGCAAAGAGGGAGACGGACACCATGCCTCAGTGGGCGGGTTCGAGCTGGTATTTCCTGCGGTACTGCGACCCCGGAAATGACAAGGCTTTTGCTTCTCCCGAGGCGCTGAAATACTGGATGCCTGTGGACTGGTACAACGGCGGTATGGAGCACGTTACAAGGCATATGATATACTCCAGATTCTGGCACAAATTTTTATATGATATCGGCGAGGTGCCTGTTTCCGAGCCTTATGCTAAGCGGACGGCGCAGGGGCTTATCTTGGGCCCTGACGGCAAGAAGATGAGTAAATCCCTGGGTAATGTAATTGACCCCAATGATGTGGTGGACGTTTACGGTGCGGATGTGCTGAGGGTATATGTTTTGTTTATGGGCGACTATGAGCAGGCTGCCCCTTGGAGCGAGGAGAGCGTTAAGGGCTGCAAGCGTTTCCTGGACAGGGTATGGAGCTTGCAGGAAAAGGTCATAGACGGCGGTGAGTACCGCCCCGAGATGGTTTCTGTTATGCACAGGACGGTGAAGAAGGTCTCGGAGGATATTGAGAGAATGAAGTTCAACACTGCCATTGCGGCGATGATGAGCCTTATCAATGTGCTCAGTGACAAGGGCAGCGTGAACAGGGCGGAATATGAAGCGCTGCTTATAATGCTCAGTCCCTTTGCGCCTCATATGGCCGAGGAAATCTATCAGAGGATCACAGGGAAAATTCTGAATGAGCAGTCCTGGGTAACATATGACGAGGCGCTTTGCGTGGACAGCACCATTGAGATAGCTGTACAGGTCAACGGAAAGGTCAGAGGCAGGATAACTGTTCCTGCGGACTGCAATGAGGCGGACGCTGTTGCTGCGGCAAAGGCAAGCGGGGAAATTGCGCCGCTGCTTGAGGGCAAGACCATTGTCAAGGAAATTTACGTTAAGGGACGTATCGTTAATCTGGCAGTAAAATAAGAGGCAGTATATAAAAGATATCGGGCTCATCTCTCCGAAATGGGGAGCTCATACATTAAAAAACCAAAGGCGGTCGGATCACTATGAGTGAAAAGGAATTTAAAAATAAAAATGCGGCAAGCCTCGAAAACCGTCCCGAATTTCCCAAGAGGGCGGTAATTACGGGGGGAATGCCTTATGGCAACAAGACGCTGCACTTCGGACACGTGGGGGGGGTGTTCGTTTTTGCGGACGTTTACGCCCGTTTCCTGCGGGACAGGATCGGGAAAGAAAATGTTATTTTCGTTTCGGGCACGGACTGCTACGGCTCGCCCATTGCGGAGGGGTACAGAAAGGCTAAGGAACAGGGCTTTGAGGGGAGCATTGAGGATTATGTGCGGCGAAATCACGAGGCGCAGAAAAAGACGCTGGACGATTATGAGATAAGTCTTGATCTGTTCGGGGCTTCGGGGCTGGGGGAAACGGCTAGGGTGCACAATGAGGTCTCAAAGGCGTTTATTGAAAAGCTTTATGAAATGGGGCATCTGAAAAAAATTTCCACGGCTCAGTTTTATGATGAAAAGGCGGGAATGTTCTTAAACGGACGGCAGGTAGTGGGGAAATGCCCTGTGCAGGGCTGCCGCTCGGAAAAGGGATATGCGGATGAGTGCGCTCTGGGTCACCAGTACGACCCTATCAATCTCATTGACCCGAGAAGCACGCTGACGGGTGAAAAGCCTGTGATGAGGGACGTGGAGAACTGGTATTTCCGCTTGCCCGAATACAAGGAGCTGCTTCTTGAAATGACGGAGGATATGGAGAAGCAGGATAATGTGAGGTCGGTGGTGACCAAGACCATAAAGGAATTTTTAGAGCCGCCTGTGATTTACATTATGAACGATTACATGGAAATTTACAGGGAGCTTGCTCCGAAAATGGCGGAGCATAAGCTGGTGGAAGAGCCGAAAAAAACCTCCTTTACGGTGATTTTCAATGAGCTGACCGAGAGGGACGAGGCTTGCAGGATGCTGACCGAGAGGGGCGTTCGGTTCAGAGAGGGAAAAACTCTTGTGCCTTTCAGGCTTACGGGAAATATTGAATGGGGTGTGCCTGCGCCGAGCCTGGAGGGGTCGGAGGGGCTGACGGTCTGGGTATGGCCCGAGTCGCTTTGGGCGCCTATTTCGTTTACTGTGGCGTATCTTGAAGCGCAGGGGAGAGACAGGGAGGAATGGCGGAAATATTGGTGCGACCCCGAGGCTAAGGTTTATCAGTTTATCGGGCAGGATAATATTTATTTTTACGGCATTGCAGAGCCGGCTATGTGGATGGCTTTTCAGAGCGAAAGCCGTGATGAAATGTCTCCCGCAAGCACCGGTGAGCACCTTACAATGCCTGTACTGGTTGCAAATCATCACATTCTTTTCCTTGACAAAAAGGCCTCGTCAAGCGGCGAAATAAAGCCTCCTATGGCGGCGGAGCTTCTGGATTATTACACGGCGGAGCAGCTGAGAATGCACTGGCTGGGTCTGGGGCTGGGGCAGCGCAGCGTCAGCTTTCAGCCGAAGCCTCTCAATCCTCTGGCAAAGGAAAATGATTCCGACCCTGTGACAAAAGAGGGATTTTTGCTTTCAAATGTGTTCAACAGGATAATCAGGACTTGTTTTTATGATGTGCAGAAATATTATGACGGGGCTATGCCTGTGGGGGCGGTTTCCGAGGATATATTGGAGGAGGCGCAGAAGGCTGTTCTGGAATATGAGCGGTTTATGTACAGGACCGAATTTCATCAGGTGACATATGTGCTGGATTCCTTTATAAGAAAGGCAAGCAAGTACCTGGCAAAGGCTAAGGGGGAAGCGGACAAGGCAGAAAAAGAGGGCGGTGCGGATACGGAAAATTTGCGCAGGCGTTATCTTATTGATGTGTTCCATATGATAAAAACAGCTATGATACTGCTGCACCCGCTGTCGCCGAAGGGTTCGGAAAATCTGCGTGACTATCTGAATTTAGACGAAGAGATATGGGACTGGGGACGTATTTTTGACACTTTGGAAAGCTTTGTCCGGGACGGTCACAAGCTGAAATTCCTGGAGGCAAAGCAGGATTTCTTTACAAGACATCCCAGTCAGTACTGATAGAAGCAAGAGGCAAGAGGGTCACGGGACTTTCTTGCCTCTGGCAATAATATTAAGGGTGATTTTTATGCCGAGATTTTTTATAAACGAAGAAGCTGTAAACGGAGATATGATTACGGTAAGGGAGGGGGACGCTGTGCACATAGGGCGTTCCCTGAGAATGAAGCCGGGTGAACGGATCACCTTTTGCAGGCAGGGTATGGACTATGAAAGCGTGATCGAAAAGATAACGGCGGAGGAGGTCATCTGCCGTGTGGAAAGCTGTGAGGCAAGCAAGAGCGAGGCAACCCTGAATCTGAGCTTATACCAGGCGCTGCCCAAGGGGGACAAGGCGGAGCTTATTGTGCAAAAGTGCACGGAGCTGGGAGCAAGCGGGATAACTTTTTTTATTTCTTCACGGTGCGTTTCACGTCCTGCCGGGAAAAGCGGAGATAAAAAAATCGCACGGCTGCAAAAAATTGCGGAGGAGGCGGCAAAGCAGTCGGGGCGGGGGATAATCCCCGAAATAAGGGGGATAATTTCCTTTCGGGAGGCGGTGGACGAGCTTTGTAAAAATGAGATACCGCTTTTTTGCTACGAAAACGGCGGGGGAAAGCTGGCGGAAATTTCCTTTGAAAATGCTGTGTCCTGCGGTGTTATGATAGGGGCTGAAGGGGGCTTTGACAGGGCGGAGGCGGAGGAAGCGCAAAGGGGAGGTGCGGCGGCTGTATGGCTCGGAAAAAGGATTCTGCGGTGCGAGACCTGCCCCATTGCGGTGACGGCTGTCATTATGAATTTATCGGGAAATTTTTAAATTTTCGGGAGGGAAAGTTTGAAAGTTAGCGGTACACCCCTAGGTTTCAGTGTATCTTTGGGGCGAAAGATTAATTGGCGGAGTGGAAGTTTGAAAATAGTAAAATGGGCTAAAAATCGAAAAAAGGGTACAAAAAACCAA
>CAZGAZ010000102.1:0-11706 GCA_964523835.1 uncultured Ruminococcus sp. | reverse complement strand
AAAGAATGATGCAGAAAAGAAAAAAACAGTTATTGCAGGATTTATTGATAATTGCTGTCGTGTCATTTACATCATTGACAATATATATGCTGATGAGTGATAAAATGAATAGCCTTGTATACGACCAATCAATAAATATAGTTATACGAATTTTAATTATAGGTGTCGGAGCGCAGTTTGGCTTGGCAGGACTTGGAATTACGATAGTTTGCTTGCTGAGAAAAGAAAGTTTTAAATTATTTGGATTACGATCAAAGAACTTAATAATTTCATGCGTTTTATGTCTTGCCTGCTGTGTTCCCGACTTTATTTATTGTTTGTGTAAAGGAAAAGTTCATAAATGGTGTCCTTTTTGGGACGTAAATACAACACCGGAATTGCTTTCAAGCGGATTTCCGTATAATGTGTTGGGTATGCTGATCACGGCGGTATGTTGGGGCTTCTTTGAAGGGTTTAACTATGTTGTTATTCGTGATAAAATCAGTGAATTGCTCCCATCAAAGTATAAATTGTGGGATTGGGGCGCATTGATTTGCGCTGTTACGTGTATTCTTATTCACGGAGTTGTTGGGGTATCGCTTTATGCTGTAATAAATATGCTGGTTACAATGTTTCTGATATATGGAATGTTGATCGTTCGTAAATTAACCGGAAATGCCTGGGGTTGTGTCTTGATCTTTTTTGTTTATTGGAATGCTCTGTAAATTTCGATTTATAAGATTAATACATTTTAAGTTACCGGGGCGACTTAAATACATAATGTCTCTGTCTTATATAGCGGGTGTGGGCGGCGACACGCCGTCGGGATATGTAAAGGAGATGAGAATATGATATGGGTTGACGGAAATGAAATAGATATCAGGCTGTTTACCGGTAAAGAAATCTGCGAAAAGCTTTTGGCTGATTTGTGGAGCAGTGATTATGAACAATGGCTCAAATGTGCTGATTTCATTCAGGCTGCTTCCTTCTTAATTGCATTTGATACTGAACTTGCCATGGAAGGAATTTTTACGTTTCTTGTAAATACTATCGGGCATTATGCTCCGAATATCATACGGGCATTCAGGGTCATAGGGGACAATAGTGACGCTGATACGCTTGAGGAAATTTGCCGTCTTGCTCCGCCTGATTTGATGAGAGATGATTTTTTAGCAAACAATTCTCAGGAATATGATATTACTGTATTTAACAATGACCATGAATTAAAAGAGGAAACAGCAGATATGATCGAGGAACTTGAAAAACAGCTGTACCTGAATAGTGGATTTGATATGTGGGAACTGCTTTATAAGTACTTAGATGAACAGATAGAAAAGCTGTAAAATTCTGTTTATCGGTAGAATTATATAAAAGAAAAATCGGAATGATCGGAGGAAATAATATGTACATTACAAGAAAAATCGAAATGTTTGGAGACGGTATGGATTATATTGAGATACCTGTCGGCAATATCATAAAGGAATCAATAACAAAGGATCCACGTTGGTGTGACCTTAAATATATAATTTATATTAATCCGAAAGACAGTAAAATACTGGTCAATACGGACTATGAGATGAAAGGAAATAAGGTCGGTCTATGTATTCCTTATACCCGCAAGTTGTGCGATACGTTAGAAGAATACAAAAATTTATCCATAGAATATATTGAAAGCGAGGCTTACGGTTCATATATGGACGCAGCAAGATGAGCTTAATGTAAGGCGGTGATTACAAATGTCTGTATCTATAGGCAGACTTGTTGACATTATTCCGGAAAATTCAGAGTATTTCCGGAATGAGATACCCGGGATAGATATATTGGATATGGGGTAGCTCCCTGTCTATTAATATAAACAGTAACATTCACTGTTAATTAAATTTTAGGAGGAAAATAATATGAAAGTAATTTTTACGGCAGATGTCAAAGGCTCGGGCAAAAAGGGCGAGGTCAAGGAGGTTTCCGACGGATATGCAAGGAATTTCCTTATAGGAAAGGGTTTTGCGGTTGAGGCTACTCCCGCTAATATGTCAAAGCTTGAGGGGCAGAAGGCCTCCGAGCAGCACAAGGCGGACGTTGCCAAGGCTCAGGCTCAGGCTGCGGCAGAAAGCATTAAGGATAAGAGCGTTACGATAAAGGCAAAGGCGGGTGCAGGAGGAAAGCTTTTCGGTGCGGTCACTGCGGGTCATGTGGCAGACGCTCTTGCGGAGCAGCTGGGCGTTAAGACGGAAAAGAAGAAAATTTCACTAAGCTCCGAAATAAAGGCTTTCGGCACATACACTGCGGAAGTAAAGCTTTATCAGGGAATTTCCGCTAAGGTCTCGGTCAAGGTGATCGAGGAATAAGTCACTGGGGATAAATTCAAGGAGATTAAAGTTTGAAACATAGTGGGAACAGCCCCTAAGTTTCAGAGTACCTTTGGTGCGAACGAAAGATCAGCGGGAGGTAAAAATGGATTTTGATGAGATCGCAGGGCGGGAAATGCCCCACAGCACAGAGGCGGAGCAGACTGTTCTGGGCGCTGTGCTTCTGGACCCGGGACTGCTGTCGGCGGCGCTGGAGCATTTAAAGGCGGACAGCTTCTATATCCCGAGGCACAAGCAGCTTTTTTCCATACTGGAGAGATTTTCCGTAACGGGTGTTCAGACGGATATTATCACGGTACTGGACGAGGCTGTGAAAGAGGGAGTTTTTGAGAACTCCTCGGAGGGTAAGGAATATCTTGCGGGGATAATGGACGGCGTTCCCACTCTTGCAAACATCGAAAGCTATTGCAGGATAGTTGAGGAAAAGTATTATCTGCGTACATTGGCGGAAGCGGCAAGGGTCATATTGCAGAACGCTGTGGAAAGCGCAGAGCCTGCCGAGGTGGTGCTGGACGCTGCGGAGCAGATGATCTATGACATAAGGCAGGGGAGAGAAGTAAACGGTCTTGTTCGTGCGGATGAAGTCCTGCTGGAGACCTACGACCGCCTCAACCGCATTTCAGGAACGGACAAGGACAAGTATCTCGGAGCAAAGACCGGCTATTCGGGGCTGGATAAGGTGATAAACGGGCTTAACAAATCCGACCTTATTATTCTGGCGGCAAGGCCTGCTATGGGAAAAAGCTCCTTTGCCCTTAACATTGCCGCAAACGTTTGCAGACGTGACCCCGACAAGGATGTGGTCATTTTCTCACTGGAGATGTCCAATGAGCAGCTTATTACAAGAATGCTGGCGGCGGAAAGCCTGGTGGAAAATGACAGGCTGCTCAAAGGTGACATAGGCGAGCGTGAGTGGGAAAAGCTGGCGGCAGGCTCGGACAGGATCGCTTCAATGGGTCTTTATCTTGACGACAGCGCAGGAATTACGGCAGTTCAGATGAAAGCAAAGCTGCGGCGGGTAAAGAACCTGGGGCTTGTGATAGTCGACCATTTGCAGCTGATGAATTCGGGGCGGCGCACCGAAAACAGGGTAACGGAAATGTCGGAGATAACAAGACAGTTAAAGCTTATGGCAAAGGATCTGAACGTTCCTGTGATAGCCCTTTCCCAGCTTTCGAGAGCGGTGGATTCAAGACCGGACAAGCGTCCCTTGCTGTCCGACCTGCGTGAATCGGGTTCTATTGAGCAGGATGCGGATATTGTAATGTTTTTGTACCGTGACGGCTACTACAACAAGGAAACCTCCGAGGATATAAACCTTGCGGAGTGCATTGTCGCTAAGAACCGACACGGAGAAACGGGAACTGTGAACCTGCGGTGGAACGGGCAGTACACCCTCTTTATCAGCGAGGACCGCCGCAGCGAGGGTATGGCGGTATGAGTCCGGATAAAGATATTCTGCAAAGGGTGGAAAACAGCGCTGCCGCTGCCTTGAATGGGCATAATATGTTAGAAGGGCATAAGCATATTGTCGCCGCTCTTTCGGGAGGGGCTGACAGTGTCAGTCTGCTGCTGGCGCTGAAAAATCTCCGTGAAAGGCTGAACTTTGCGCTTTCGGCGGTGCATATCAACCATAATCTGCGGGGTGAGGAAAGCGACGGGGACAGGGATTTTTGCCTGCGGCTCTGCGAAAGGGAGGGCATTCCCATCCGGGTCTACAGCGTTAATGCGGCGGAATATGCGGAAAATAAGGGATATTCCACTGAAGAGGCTGCAAGGATACTGCGGTATGACTGCTTTGATAAGGAGTCGGAGCGTATTCCAGGGGCGGTCATTGCCACGGCTCACAATATGGGCGATAACACCGAAACGGTGCTGTTTAACCTGACCCGTGGCACGGGTGTGCGGGGGCTTGGGGGCATACCTTATAAAAGGGATAATATTATCCGCCCTTTGCTTGATGTTTCACGGGAGGAAATTGAGAAATATTTAGAGGAGTGCGGGCAGGATTTTGTCACAGACAGCACCAATCTGACCGACGATTACACCCGCAACAGGATAAGGCACAGGGTTATCCCCGAGCTTCTGAAAATTAACGGCGGACTTCACAGGGCGGTTTCACGGCTTTGCGAAAGCGCTGTTGAGGATGAGGACTGTCTTGACAGCCTTGCACGGCAGACGCCCCCCGAAAAAATGGCGGAAAGTCACCCTGCCGTGAGAAAGCGGTATATAAGAAATATGCTGGAGACTTCGGGGTTTGCTGTAAATTATGACAGGTTGTGCGAGCTGGACAGGCTGCTGGCACAGCGGAGCGGGCGGTATAATCTGTCGGGGGATATTTATGCGGTGTTCGGAAGTTTTGGCATGGAGATAAAGGAAATGCCTCGAAATACTCCAGTTGATTTTTCCTATAAAGTGGATTTTGAGGAAATAAAATCTTCCGAATGCTTTGAACGTGAATATTTTATTGCCGAATTTGATAAAACGGTGAAGATTAGACGTAGTAAATATGATAATTTCACCGAAATATCTATAATTCATAAAAATTTAACAAATAACATTGTAGATTGTGATAAAATAAAAGGTGTTGTTATTATTCGTCCCAAAAGGGACGGCGACAGCTGCCGTTTTAAAGGCAGGAATTTTACTGCACGGCTTAAAAAGTTGTATAACGGCATGAAGCTCCCCTTGGAGGAAAGAAAACGTGCTCTTGTAATGGAGGACGGGGAGGGGATAATCTGGAGCGAATACGGCGGCGCAGCTGAGAGGGTTGCTTATTACGGAAATGACAAATCAGGTAAATTTAAAGGAACCGATAAGTTTGAAAGTTAGCGGTAATCCCCTAAGTTTCAGCGTACCTTTGGTGTGAAAGTCTGATTAACGGAGTGGAAAAATATGAACAGTGAAGCGCAGATAACAGACTGCTTCGGATATGAGGGCATAAAAAGGGTGCTTATATCCGAGGATGAGATAAAGGCGGCTGTAAAGTCTGAGGGCAGGCGGATAACCGAGGAATACAGGGGCAAGCCGCTTTTGATAGTGGGGCTTCTGAAGGGCTCGTTTATATTTGCAGCAGACCTTTTCAGGGCAGTGAAGATACCCTGTGAAATGGGGTTTATGGCTGTTTCAAGCTACGGCAGCGGCTCGGTTTCAAGGGGCAGCGTGGATATTACGATGGATATCGGGCGGGATATTTCGGGTTATCATGTGATAATTGCCGAGGATATTATCGACACGGGGCATACTTTGGCTGAGGTCTGCGGGATACTGCAGCAGCGCAGCCCCTTATCCTTAAAGGTAGTGACCCTGCTTGACAAGCCCGAGCGCAGAGAGGTCGACTTTAAAGCCGATGTTTCACTGTTCACTATTCCCGATGTTTTTGTGGTGGGCAGTGGGCTGGATTACGGGGAGAAATACCGCAATCTGCCGTTTATAGCAGAGGTCGGGCTTTAGATTGGAAAATTATCCGAGGGTAAATGAACCCTTGTTACCTGTAAATTTTATTAAACGTGCGTGGCAATGTAAGCCGGAGCGCCGTGAAAAAGGAAGGTTTTAGCAGATGAGAAAAAGCAGTGGCGCAGTTATATACGCTTTGATCGTGGTGGCTATCGTATTTGCGATAGTGGTCTTTTTAAGACAGTCGACCCAGCCTCAGAGCGAATATACCTATTCGGAAATTATGCAGTACTTCGACAGCTATCAGGTGTCAAAGTATGAGTTTGATCTGGGCACAGGCGACCTTACTATGACTGTGAGCACAGATGAGGGCGATAGAGAAATTTACTACACCGTCCCCAATGTGAGCATATTTATTGACGAGATTCAGGCTTCGGCAAACGGGGATAACTACAGGGAGGAGTATAACAGGCTTCACCCGGATGCACCCCTTTCCCAGGAATATTACAGGATACAGGATAATTCCTGGCTGCTGAATATTCTCCCTTCAATGGTCATTCTGATAATAATGATAGTTCTGACTTTCTTTATGATAAGGCAGACAGGGGGCGGAGCCAAGCTCAACAACTTTGGCAAGGCGAATGTTAAAAATCAGGCGAAAAAGAACCACTCTTTTAAAGATGTGGCAGGCGCCGACGAGGAAAAGCAGGAACTGGCGGAGGTCGTTGATTTCCTTAAAAATCCCAAGAAATACAATGATATAGGCGCAAGGATCCCCCGAGGCGTGCTGCTTATGGGCCCTCCGGGTACCGGTAAGACATTGCTTGCAAAGGCAGTGGCAGGTGAGGCAGGCGTGCCTTTCTTCCCCATTTCCGGTTCGGACTTTGTGGAGATGTTCGTGGGCGTTGGTGCTTCCCGTGTAAGAGACCTGTTTGAGACCGCAAAGAAAAACGCTCCCTCTATCGTGTTCATTGACGAGATCGACGCTGTGGGACGGCAGAGAGGCGCAGGCCTCGGCGGCGGCCATGACGAGCGTGAACAGACCCTTAACCAGCTGCTGGTCGAAATGGACGGCTTTGAGGGCAATGAGGGCGTTATCGTTATCGCCGCAACCAACCGCCGTGATATACTTGACCCTGCTTTGCTGCGCCCCGGGCGCTTTGACAGGGAGATAACGGTAAATTATCCCGATGTCAAGGGACGTGAGGAAATTCTTAAAGTTCACGCCAAGAACAAGCCCCTTGCTCCCGATGTTGACCTTAATGTAATAGCCAAGACCACCCAGCAGTTCACGGGCGCAGACCTGGAAAATCTGCTGAACGAGGCAGCGCTTCTTGCTGCAAGGCATGACCGCAAGGCCATAACGGAGGATGATATCGAGGAGGCTACCGTAAAGGTAGTATCGGGCCCCGAAAAGAAATCCCACCTTGTTACCGAGAGGGACAAGCGCATTACCGCATACCACGAGGCAGGGCATGCAGTGGCGATATACAACCTGCCCGACACCGAAAAGGTGCACATGGTGACTATCATTCCCCGTGGGGACGCAGGGGGCTTCACCATGCACAGACCCACCACCGACGACCGCTTCAAGACCAGAAATCAGCTTTTCAACAGCATTGTGGTAAGCATGGGCGGACGTGTGGCCGAGGCTATGATATTTGACGATATTACCTGGGGAGCTTCCGCGGATATTCAGAGCGCTACCCGTGTAGCAAAGAGCATGATAACACGGTTTGGTTTTTCCGATAAGCTGGGTCCCGTGCAGTACGGCGGCAATGACGAGGTTTTCCTGGGACGTGACTACGGGCACACTCAGAATTACAGCGAGGCTACGGCTTCCCTTATTGACGAGGAAGTCAAGAATATTGTAAATGACGGCTACAAAAAGTGCGAGGAGATACTTACCGAGCACAAGGATCAGCTGGAGGAACTGGCGCAGTATCTGCTTGAAAACGAGAAGATCAACGGCGAGGACTTCGAGAAGCTGATGAAAGGCGAGCTTGACTGGCGCAAGGCGGCCGAGGAGAAAAAGACGGAGAATGCCGAGGTTAAGACCGAAAGCGAAAAGACTGAGGCTAAGGACGAGAGCGAAAAGCCTGCGGAGAGCAAGACCGTGGAGGAAAAATCCTCCGAGGAAAAGCCCTCCAAGGATAAGTCTGACAAAAATAAGGACGGCGGCAAGAAATAAAGCGTTATGCTAACCGTTGCAGTAAAGTAGCGGTTAGCATATTATACCCCGAAGGACAGGCATCTTTCGGGGTATTGTTAAAATTACATAAGGGGTGTTTGAGTATGAAAAACAGGACGGTAAAAATTACAGTGATAGTTGCAGCGGTGTTAGTCATTGGACTTTTCGGCTATTTTATTCTTCTTCCGAGGATAATACTTTACAATACTGTGCAGAAAAGTATGGAGTTTTTTATCTATATTGATATAAAGGCGGAATATTTTACGGATTTTTCCATAACGCACAACGGCGATGTGCAAACGATAAACAACGGCTTTGTATCCATAAAAATACCCGCAGATTATAAGCAGGATGAGAAAAAGTATGCCTATGCCAATGTTTATAGGGCTGCTGATGACCGTAATTATGCGGTGATGTTTTTTAATGAACCCTATGAATACACGCTCAATCTGATTGACCCGGAGATGTTTGCGGATATGGAGGGAGTATCGGCAGACTGGGCAGCCGATAAAATAGCAATGGGTTTTAAGAAGCTTGGGCACGGGCTTCCGGATTCTACATACAAAACATATAAATGTATGCTGCTTACCGACAGGAATGATTACAGCTTCTGGGATATAAAAAAGGGAACGTGTTTTATGGTCACAGCAGCATTAAAGGAAATTCTTCTCAATACATCTTTATCTGCGGACTATGAATATCAGGAATATTATTTATATGAACGTGACGATATGTGCGCAATGATCAGGCTGGAAAAAGTAGACTATGGTTATGATGCCGTATTTGAGATTTATAATGTAAATGATCTTAACAGGGGGCATACGTTTATTATTTATGCGCAGTCTCTTGATGATGTCTGGGCTATTGTCAATTCTGCGGAGTTCATAGACGAAACGACAGCAACCACACTTTGATACAAATATTATTTAAATTTGTATATTAAATGCACAAAATGTAAAATTTCCCAAACCCCTTGAAAAATATTTGTAAATGTTGTACAATGTAATCAATTACATAAATTGCGTTTTTTATGAGTTAAAACAATTTTTTAATTACAGGAGGACTTTTATATGAAATTTGCGGACGGTTTTTGGCTCAACGAAAGGGGATATGAGGTAAGCTATGCTTCCCAGGGCTACGAGATAACCCCTGTGGAGAACGGCCTTAACGTTTACGCCACCTGCCAGTATATTCAGAACCGGGGAATGACCCTGGGCGGGCCTTGCCTTGACATTACCATTACATCAACTCAAAAGGACGTTTTCAAGGTTTCCATAAGCCATTACAAGGGCGGGCTTAACAATGCCCCCAAGTTCGAGCTGGAAGAGGATCAGGGCTTTACCCCCACTGTTACCGAAAAGAACGACTGCTGGGAGATCGTCAGCGGCGACACCAAGGCAGTTATCAGCAAATTTGCCTGGAGCGTTCAGTATTATTACAAGAATAAGCGGCTCACGGGCGGTGCATGGCGCAGCGCAAGCTATATAAGCGAGAGCAAGTTCAAGACCTCCGCTCGCCTAAACGCTATGCAGGACAACACCTTCTGGAGCTATCCTCAGGACGGCAGAAGCAGCTTTATAAGAGAGCAGTTTTCCATGAACGTAGGTGAATATTTCTACGGCTTCGGCGAGAAGTTCACTCCCTTTGTTAAGAACGGTCAGACGGTGGAGACATGGAACTCAGACGGCGGCACCTGCTCCGACCAGTCCTACAAGTGCATTCCTTTCTATGTGTCCTCCAAGGGCTACGGCATTTTGGTAAATTCCTCCGACAAGGTTTCCTTTGAGGTTTGCTCGGATACTGTTTCAAAGGTTTCCTTTACTGTTCCGGGGGAAACGCTGGAATATTTCGTGATAGGCGGCGAAAATATCCCCGCAGTGCTCTCAAATTATACCGCACTTTCCGGCAGACCCGCTCTGCCTCCCGCATATACCTTCGGACTTTGGCTCACCACCTCCTTTACCACCGACTACAGCGAGGAAACAGTTTCCTCCTTTATCGACGGTATGGCGGAGAGAGATATTCCTCTCCAAGTGTTCCATTTTGACTGCTTCTGGATGAAAGAGTTCCAGTGGTGCGATTTTGAGTGGGACAAGCGTATGTTCCCCGAGCCTGCGGCTATGCTTCAAAGGCTTAAAAGGGAAAAGCAGGTTCAGATATGCGTCTGGATAAACCCCTATGTGGGTCAGCGTTCAAAGCTCTTTGACGAGGGCGTTAAGGGCGGATATTTCATTAAAAATCCCGACGGCAGCGTGTTCCAGTGCGATATGTGGCAGCCCGCTATGGCTATCGTTGACTTTACCAACCCCGCCGCCTGCGAATGGTATGCCTCCAAGCTGAAAGTCCTCTGCGAAATGGGCGTTGACTGCTTCAAGACCGACTTCGGCGAGAGAATACCCACCAAGGTAAAGTATTACGACGGCTCTGACCCCATTGCAATGCACAACTATTACACCTACCTTTACAATAAGACCGTGTTCAATGTTTTAAAGGAGTTCTACGGCGAGAACAAGGCATGCCTGTTTGCCCGCTCGGCAACTGTCGGCGGTCAGAAATTCCCCGTGCACTGGGGCGGCGACTGCTCGGCAGAGTACACCTCCATGGCAGAGACGATCAGAGGCGGACTTAGCCTGTGTATGTCCGGATTCGGCTTCTTCAGCCACGATATGTCGGGATTTGAAGCGACCGCAACCGCCGATATTTATAAGCGCTGGGCTGCATTCGGCCTGCTCTCCACCCACTCCAGACTCCATGGAAATTCATCCTACCGTGTGCCTTGGCTCTTTGATAAGGACGGCTCTACCGAGTGCGTAGATGTCCTGAGAGCTTTCACAAAGCTTAAAGGCAGACTTATGCCTTACCTTTGGGCGCAGGCTATAAAGACCCATGAAACAGGCGTTCCCATGATGAGGGCAATGGTTATCGACTATGCCCACGACCCCGCCTGCCTCACTCTTGACAGGCAGTATATGTTCGGCGACAATATCCTTGTAGCCCCCATTCTGAACGACGAGGGCACGGCAGAGTTCTATGTTCCCGAGGGAAAATGGACGGACATTATCAGCGGAGAAGTTCTTGAGGGCGGCAAGTTCTACAATAAGAAGTATGACTATTTCGGTCTGCCCTGCCTTGCAAAGCCCGACAGCATTATTGCTTACGGTAATTTTGAGCGTGATTTCGAGTATGATTATCTGGCAAACGCCGAGTTTGTCATCTACGCACCCACCGAGGGCAAGGAGATAGTTTCCGAGGTTTACACTGTTGACGGCGAAAAGGCGGTCACTCTTACAGCCGTTCGCAAGGGAGACAGCGTAGAGGTTTCTTACACCGCCACCGACAAGCCCTTTACCGTAAAGGTTGCCGGGGGAGAGGCCGTACAGGTAAATCCCAGCGCACCCGGGAAGGTTATCTTGTCCCTGTGATTTAACGATTTTATAAAAATTGAACCTGCCGTGTGTAAAATACGGCAGGTCAGTGACACGCTGAGCCTACCGCATTGCACGGTAGGCTCAGTCTGTCGAAAAAGTCCAGCAAAATCCGGACTTTTTCGACAGACAGTGAAAGTATATGTACACTTCCTATGGCTTGCGAACCTATGAAAAAACATTTTAAAGGCAAAGCCGTACGATTCATTCCCTAATTAAATAGGATTACAGCATAGGTAAACATTCCTGCAGTAAATGAGACACTTGACGGTCTATGGTAAATAATTCCTGAAATAAAGATCTTAGCTCTGCTCTGGCAGACGATTTTTTCACAAGCTCATCAACGTTG
>CAZGAZ010000101.1:0-11769 GCA_964523835.1 uncultured Ruminococcus sp. | reverse complement strand
ACAGTCGTTAACAACGTCAAGCATTCCGCCAACAAAGTCACATTTCATTCAACAGACAATTCACAATTGCCTGTCGTTCTCGGCGTGGTAGGGGAAGCAGCGGCAGTTTCTCGGCGCAGTAGGGTAAGCGGCGGCACTTCCTCGGCGTAGTAGGGGAAGTGGCGGCAGTTCCCCGGCGCAGCAGGCAAACAAAGCCATTTCCCGGCGTTTGAGGGGAGAAAAAGCCATAGCAGCATTTGAGCGCTTAGCTGTGCAGCAAATAAAAATGCAGTAAAAAATTCAAAAAAGTCCAACCAGAACAGGGCAAAAAAATCCCTCAAAAATTCTTCGGATAATTATATAATTTTTATGCGAAAATAAAAATGAATATCAAAAAAAGAAAAAATACTGTTCGGTTTTATTCTTGCTTCTTGCTTCCGAATTTCCTGCTTCCGGCAGCAGTAAACGTTTTAGTTCAAAAATTACACCTTTTATTCATACTTGAAAGCGGTAATTTTTGTTACATATTACCAAAAGACCCACCCTCAAACAGTGAGAATTGTAAAACTTTTACAATACCCCTTGCAATTTAAGGAGTAATATGTTAAAATATTGTTAGTAGAAAATGGGCATACTATATTATGCACGGTCAACAATTCCCCAAGGCAATTTTTTGGCGGGGAAAAGAACGAAAGGCAGTAGATCATATGAGCAAAAACAGCCAAAACAACACAAATCCCATCGGAGATTACGAATTCCCCCTGTTTGTGTTCCATGAGGGCAACAATCATGAGGCTTTCAACTTCTTCGGAGCGCACAAGGGCGTGAAAAACGGCAAGCAGGGCGTGTACTTCAGAGTATGGGCGCCCAATGCAAAATCCGTCTCACTGGTGGGCGACTTCAACAATTGGGACAGAACCAAAAATCCCATGTACCGTCTTAGCGACAAAACCGTCTGGGAGACCTTTATCGAAAACGTGGAGCAGTTTTTCACCTACAAATACAGCGTGGAAACAGCTCACCGCAGCGTTGTGGACAAGGCAGACCCCTACGGCGCACATATGGAGCTCCGTCCCAATACCGCTACCAAATATTTCGATCTGGACAGCTACAAATGGCAGGACAAGGCATGGTTTGAACATAAGAAAAAGGTCAACGTCTACAAAAGTCCCATGAACATTTACGAGGCGCATCTGGGTTCATGGCGGCAGTATGAGGACGGTTCGCCGTTCAGCTATGTTAAATTCGCCGAGGAAATGTCGGAGTATCTGAAGGATATGGGCTACACTCATGTGGAGCTTATGCCCCTGGCGGAATATCCCTTTGACGGCTCGTGGGGCTATCAGGTAATAGGATATTACGCACCTACCTCCCGCTACGGTACGCCTGCGGAATTTATGGAAATGATCGACATTTTCCACCGCCACGGAATAGGCGTTATCCTTGACTGGGTACCCGCCCATTTTCCGAAGGATTCGGCAGGGCTGTTTGAGTTTGACGGCGACTGCTGCTATGAATATACCGACCCCTTAAAGCGTGAGCACGCCGCTTGGGGAACAAGAGTTTTCGACTACGGCAAGGGCGAGGTAAGGAGCTTCCTTATTTCAAATGCCGTGTACTGGATAGAGAAATTCCATCTGGACGGTCTGAGAGTGGACGCTGTGGCTTCAATGCTTTACCTGGATTATGACAGGCGTGAATGGCGGCCGAATAAGGACGGCGGCCATGAAAACTATGAGGCTATAGAGTTCCTGCAAAAGCTCAACACGGCGGTGTTCTCAAGAAATCCCGATGTGCTGATGATCGCAGAGGAATCCACTGCATGGCCTATGGTAACAAAGCCTGCGGATATGGGGGGACTCGGCTTTAACTTCAAGTGGAACATGGGCTGGATGAACGACACCCTTGACTATATGCGCACCGACCCCATTTACAGGGCGGGCGGCCACGGAAAGCTGACGTTCTCGTTCTTCTACGCTTTCAGCGAGAATTACATTCTCCCCATTTCCCATGACGAGGTGGTTCACGGAAAAGCCTCGCTTCTGGGGAAAATGAGCAGCCCCACGCTGGAGGGAAAATTCGCCTCGGACAGAGCGTTCATTGCATATATGATGGCGCACCCGGGCAAAAAGCTCAACTTTATGGGCACTGAGCTTTCCCAGATAATCGAGTGGAATTACGAAAAAGAGCTTGACTGGCTGCTTCTGCAGTTTGAGGCTCACAATAAAATGCATGAGTTCTTCAAGGCAATAAATCACTTCTACCTTGACAACACGCCCATGTGGAAAAACGACGATTCCTGGACGGGCTTCAAATGGATAGTGCCGGACGATTACACCCAGAGCGTTATCGCATTCAGGCGTATCGACGACACCGACCCCGAAAAGATCTCGGAGATAATCGTTGTGGCAAACTTCGTTCCCGTCACAAGGACAGATTATAAAATAGGTGTTCCCTATGACGGCATATACGAACAGGTGTTCTCTACGGACGATCTTCAGTTCGGCGGTTCGGGAGAAGTGGACAACGGCAGGGTAAAGTCCAAAGAATATTCAATGCACGGCTGCGATTATTCCATTTCGCTGACCATACCGGGACTTTCGGCTATGTACTTCAAGTACATCCCGCCCAAGGGCAGAAAGAAAACAGCAAATCCCCAAATTATTGACATAGAGGGTTCCGTGGAAAAGGATACCCCGAAAAGAGGGCGCAGACCCGCCAAAAAAGCGGAGAGCTCAAAGGCTTCCGCAGAGGTGAAGTCCGCCGATACAAAGAAGTCGAAAAAGTCCGGAGCGGCTAAGGCGGCGGCAAAGTCCGCCTCGGCAAAGACCGGCACGGCAAAAAAAGGCGGCGGCAAGGCGTCCGACAGCAAGCCCAAAGAATAAGATATCAAATAAAGCGGAAATATAACCGCAAGTTTATAAAGCTCTGAAAGGAATGGTTTACAAGATGTACACTAAAAAAGAATGCGTAGCAATGCTTCTGGCAGGCGGGCAGGGCAGCCGTTTATATGCCCTTACACAGGATATGGCAAAGCCTGCCGTACCTTATGGAGGCAAGTACAGGATAATAGACTTCCCTCTCTCCAACTGCGTAAATTCCGGTATTGACACAGTGGGCGTGCTGACCCAGTATCAGCCTCTGGTGCTCCACGATTATATCGGCAACGGCCAGCCCTGGGATCTCGACAAGCAATATGGCGGCGCTCATGCCCTGCCTCCCTATCAGACCGCTCTGGGCGCTGAGTGGTATAAGGGCACCGCAAACGCTATCTATCAGAATATCCCCTTTATCGACCGCTATAATCCCGAATATGTGGTAATGCTTTCGGGCGACCATATCTATAAAATGGACTACAGCGATATGCTTCAGTTCCATAAGGACAAGAACGCTGTTGCGACAATCGCCGTACAGGACGTTCCCCTGGAGGAGGCTTCCCGTTTCGGTATTATGATAACCGACGATGACAACAACATCATCGACTTTGAGGAAAAGCCCAAGAACCCCCGCTCCACATTCGCTTCCATGGGTATCTATATCTTCACATGGCAGAAGCTCCGTCAGTATCTCATTGACAATGAGAACAATCCCGAGGAGGACAAGGACTTCGGAAAGGCCATTATCCCCAACATGATGAAGGCAGGGGAAAAGCTGGTGGCATATATGTTCGACGGCTACTGGAAGGATGTAGGAACTCTCGATTCCCTGTGGGAAGCAAATATGGACCTTCTGAACCCCAACATTCCAATCGACCTTTACGACCCCGACTGGAAGATGTATTCGAGAAATCCCGTGCTGCCGCCTCAGTACATAGGTCCCGACGCCAACGTTGAGGATTCTATGATCTCCGAGGGCTGCATTATCGACGGCAACATCAACTTCTCCGTTATCTACGAGGGAGTTACCGTTGAAAAGGGCGCTGTTGTTACCGACTCCATAATTATGCCCGGCTCCGTTATCAAGGAGGGCGCAGTGGTAGAATACGCTATAGTGGGCGAAAACTGCGTTATAGAATCCGGAGCGCAGATAGGCGCACGTCCCGAGACAGTCCCCAACCGTGACGACTGGGGCATTGCGGTAATCGGTCATAAGATCACCGTTAAATCCGGCGAAAAAGTAGGACCCAAGGAAATGGTTCCCGATTTAAGAAAATAGCTGCTGGAAGCTAGATGTAAGACAGCTAGAGGCTGGAAATATGACCACCGGAAAATGGAAAATGAAATATCTAGCATCTAGCCCTCTGACCTCTAGTCCCTATCACGGTCAATTAACTTAATCAACAAAAATTTCTAGAAGGCAGGTTAATTAAAAATGAGTTTAAATAAGAAAATTCTCGGCGTTATTTTCGCCAATATGCACGAGGACGTTATCCCCGAGCTTACCCGCCAGAGGACCATGGGTTCGGTTCTGTTCGGCGGACGGTACAGACTGATAGATTTTACCCTCTCAAACCTGGTAAATTCGGGTGTTTCCGAGGTGGGCGTCATTACTAAGTCCAACTACCAGTCCCTGCTTGACCACTTAGGCTCCGGCCGTGAGTGGGATATGGCAAGAAAGAACGGCGGTCTGCACCTGCTGCCCCCTTTCAGCAGCACCTCCAGCGGTATGTACAGAGGCAGGCTTGAAGCCCTCTACGGCATTTCCGACTTTATCAAATGCTCCGACGCAGACTATGTTATCATGACCGACTGCGACGTGGTAACAAGCCTTGACTATAACGCTGTTTTCGAGGCACACATCAAGAGCGGTGCGGATATTACAGCTGTTTACTCTACGTCAAATCTTACCCTTGACGACGCTGCACGCAGCAACGTTTTCGGCATTGACGAGAGCGGCAGGATAACCAATGTTCTTATCAATCCCCAGATAAGCGGCGAGTGCAATGTGGCTCTCAACAGCTACATAATCTCTAAGGATCTCCTTATGAGCATTGTGATGGACGGGGCGGCACAGGGAATTTACAGCTTTGCCAAGAGCATTCTCCAGGATAAGTGCGGCAAGTACAAGATAATGGCATATAAGCATGACGGTTACTTCTCCAAGATAACCTCTATCAAGACTTATTATGACGCCAATATGGCGCTGCTGGACACTTCCCTGAGACAGAAGCTCTTCCTTGAAAACGCTCCTGTTTATACCAAGATAAGAGATAACCCGCCCGCTAAATTCGCTATCGGCGCTAACGTTAAAAATTCCCTTATTGCCGACGGCTGCATTATCGAGGGCACTGTGGAGAACTCCATTCTCTTCAGAGGCGCCAAGGTGGGCAAGGGCACTGTTATCAGGGATTCGATCATCATGCAGGATTCGGTCATCGGCAGAAACTGCCATGTTGAATGCATGATAACCGATAAGATAGTAAATATCACCGACGGCAAGATCCTGACAGGCTCCAAGAATTACCCCGTTTATGTGGGCAAGGGAGCGCAGATCTGATCTAAGCTTTAGATTTGGGAAACGTTTTTTCGGAATTGCAGCGTGTTTCGCAGATGAAAATGTGCTTCATAAATGAATCGGCAAAATATTGTCGGGTTTCCCGGAACTTTAGAAGGCGATACACTGCTGCGTGCAGGATGATGTGTCGGCTGCAATGCAGCAGGGTCGCCGTCAAGAGGCAAGAATGCGAATCCGCAGGTTCGCTCAGAGGCAAGAAGCAAGAAAAGCAGCTTGTTTCAAAAGGGCGGTCTTGTTTCCGAACGTTACCCTGTTACAATAAAAAATAAAAATCAAATTAAACCGGCAAGCAGATCTTGAGCAGGTAGAGCAGATATGGCAATTCTTGCCTCTTGCCTCTCAAACCTCTTGCCTCCAACAGCAGAAGGGGGTATTTTTGAATATGAGAATACTTTATACAGCATCTGAGGCTCTCCCCTACGCAGCTTCGGGAGGCCTGGGGGACGTAGCGGGTTCGCTGCCCGCAGCTCTCTGCAAGGCAGGACACGATTGCAGAGTCGTACTTCCTCTTTACAAAAGCATTTCCGCAGAAAAACGTGCGGAGCTTAAATTTTTAATGAATTTCACAGTGGACGTGGGCTGGCGCAAGCAATATTGCGGCGTGTTCGAGGGACAGGCAAACGGCGTTACCTATTACCTGCTGGACAACGAATATTATTTCGCACGTGACGGGCTTTACGGCTTTTATGACGACTGCGAAAGGTTCGTGTTCCTTTCCCGTGCAGTGCTTGAGCTTATCTCCCACATTGACTGGAAGCCCCAGGTAATAAACTGCAACGACTGGCAGACAGCCCTTGTGCCCGTTTATTACCAGACCTACTATAAATTCCAGTACGGTTACGACAATATCAAGACTGTGTTCACTATCCACAATATCCAGTATCAGGGCAAATACGGCATGGACGTGCTGAGCGAGGTCATGGGCATACCCATGTACCATGCAAAGCTGCTGGAGTATGACGGCTGCATCAATATGATGAAGGGCGCTTTTGAAACAGCGGATAAGATCACTACAGTTTCCCCCAGCTATGCATGGGAGATACTCGACCCTTGGTATTCCCACGGCCTTGACAGGTCTCTTTCGGGCAAACAGTATAAGCTTTGCGGATTCCTTAACGGAATCGACACGACCCTTTACGACCCGGAAAAAGACCCGGATATTCCCGCTCATTTCTCCGCCAAAAATATTTCGGGGAAGAAAAAGTGCAGAGACGAGCTTTGCAAGGAGCTGGGACTCAGCAGCGGCGACGACCCCGTTATCGGCATTATCACCAGGTTTGTTTCCCACAAGGGCATTGACCTTATCAAATATGTGTTTGAGGATATGCTGAGCCTGGGGTGCAGATTTGCGGTGCTTGGTGCGGGCGAGAAGATCTATGAGGATTTCTTTAAGGAAATGGCCTGGCGCAGACCCGATAAGGTCAGCGTAACGCTGGGCTTCAACCCCACCCTCGCCCATAAGATATATGCAGGAGCGGATATGTTCCTTATGCCCTCCCAGAGCGAGCCTTGCGGACTGGCGCAGATGATCTCCATGCGGTACGGCACAATGCCCATTGTCCGTGAAACGGGCGGGCTTCGTGACAGCGTAAGAGACGCCGGCGGCGAAAACGGCAACGGCTTTACCTTCAAGACCTACAACGCCCATGATATGCTCAATGCCGTGAACCGTGCCTGCGACTATTACCGCAACACCTCCGACTGGGAAAAGCTGGTAAAGGCAGCCATGAAGAACGACTACAGCTGGGACAGCTCGGCGAAGCTTTATATCGGGCTTTACAGAGAGCTGGCAGGCGAGGAAGAATGAAACTAATTAATAATGAGCGGCGGGCGTTGCTTAGCTTGCCGCTCATATAAAGAGGGTTTGAAGATTTTTCTCCAAGCCTTTTTTGTGAGTTGAAGCTTTAATTTGGTGTGTACACTAAAGCAAACAAAATTAGCAGCATTTACCTAAGGAATTGCTGATTTAAGCTTTTACCTACCTACGGCGGAGAAAAAATCTTGCCAAATTGCTGTTTAACTAACAGTATAAATTTAGTGAAATGCTTTAATCAATGTTTTCCTTGTTTTGATTTCTTTTCTTACATTTAGAAAATAAAAAAGGAAGCGTTTTAAACTATGGATCAAAATGATATAAAAAGAGTTCTTGATACCTGTTATGAAAAGGCATTGGACGGATTGCCCACATCTAAAAGCGTAGCAGATTTGGGCGAATCGTATCTTACAAAATACTATAATAAGGAAACTGCCGCAAAAAAGCTAATATCGGCACAGATATTAAAATGCACAACAAGCGGGTTTATTACCAGTCTTGGCGGTTTTATTACCTTGCCTGTTGCCATTCCTGCCAATGTCGGCAGTGTGCTATATGTTCAGTTGAGAATGATAGCTTCCATTGCATACATAGGTGGCTATGACCCATCAGATGACGAGGTGCAGACTTTGGCATATCTTTGTCTTACAGGATCAGCTATTTCCGATGTGATAAAGGGTACAGGAATAAAAATAGGACAAAAGGTTAGCGTTAATTTGCTGAAAAAAATACCGGGAACGATTTTAACGAAAATAAATCAGAAAGTCGGCTTCAGGCTTCTCACCAAATTTGGTACAAAGGGTGTAGTAAATCTAGTCAAACTTGTTCCCGGTATAAGCGGAGTGATTGGTGGTTCGATAGACGCAGCCGGAACAAAAATAATTGCCCAGAAAGCATATAATATGTTTATAAACGGCATTATTGAATAACTGCTTTATCATAAACATATCTCCCCGGTTTTCGGGGAGGTTTGATATTAAAGGGGGGTTATAGTCAGATGTCAAGGATAAAAGCATTCAGATTTAAATGGAGGGATGCTTGGTATACTGTTAATTATGGCTACGACGCTATCCTTGAAACATCCGATAACGGCGATATTTCCATTAGGATTTCGGTAAACAGAGAACCCTATAAAATTTCCTTAACAGGGCGGGAAGATGAGTTTATAGAGGATATGAATTTCCTTAAATATTGGGATAAAAAATATTATCATTATAAAATGTCACCCAATACTATTATGCTTGATGGAACAAATTGGGAATTACTGTTTGAATATGATGATGTTTCAATATATACAAGCGGGTGTGAAGGATATCCTCTGAAATTTCTACAGTTCTTAAACATTTTTCATCAAAAATACGGGATACCTGCAGCAGTTTTTGAAGAATGGGTAGAGGAAGATTATTTTAAAAATACAAAAATTACGGAGGACGTATATACAGACCCTGAAGATATGTTCATTCTTTAGCTCGGAATGTCACCGAATTCTTTTCGGTGCAGCAGGGCTTTAATATAAAAACATAAAAACAAAGGAAGTGTTTTAATTGTCGGCAACATTCGGTCCCGCAGGCAGCGGGGACAGCTTTAAAACCATGGGTTATAAAAAATCCACTCAAATGCCCGAATACTTGGGAAAATTCGATCTCACTCATCTGGAATACCAGTGCGGTCAGGGAGTAAGGATTTCACAAAAGGCGGCGGAGGAAATAGGCGCTGCCTTTAAAAATGCAGGTATGACATTATCCCTCCATGCGCCTTATTTCATTTCCCTGTCGGGAACGGACGAGGAAAAGCGGCTGAACTCCGTGAACTACATTCTCGAATCCGCCAAAGCCGCAAAGGCAATGGGTGCAAAGAGGATAGTCATTCACAGCGGTTCATGCGCCAAAATTTCCCGTGAAGAGGCTCTGGAGCTGGCAAAGGACACCATGAAGCGTGCCAAAAAAGCCCTTGACGAGGCGGGACTTTCGGATATCATCTGCTGCCCGGAAACCATGGGCAAGGTGAATCAGCTGGGGACTCTGGAAGAGGTCATCGAAATATGCAAGGTGGACGACAGCTTTCTGCCCACTGTGGATTTCGGGCACCTGAACGCCCGCACCTTCGGCGGTATAAAGGGCAAAGATGACTACATAAAAATGCTCGACCTTATGGAAAACGGCCTCGGGGAGGACAGGGCAAGGGTTTTCCACAGCCATTTTTCCAAAATAGAATTCACCGTCCCCGGGGGCGAAAAGCGCCACCTTACCTTTGAGAATAACAATGGCTTCGGGCCCGATTATGAGCCGCTTCTGGAGGAAATTTACCGTCGGGGCTGGTCTCCCACCATAATATGCGAAAGCTCGGGCACGCAGACGGAGGATGCGGCACAAATGCAAAACTACTACAGACAATTAATAATTAAATAATTATCGACTGCTCTTGTTGTGCATTAAGCATTGTCCGTTTTCCCTATAATAATTATAGCACATTTTTCTCCTTTTGTCAATAGCTTTATGCAAAATATTTTAAATTTTCTGCACTGCATTTCATTTAGTTTTTCATTTGCGCAAATCCAAGGCTCATTATTAATTATTAATTAATTTTAATTTTTCCTCCGCTTTTATTAAAATTACATCTCGCCACATTAAAATCAGATTAAAAAACGGCAATACCCCTTGACAGATTTGGGTTTTGGGAGTATAATTTAATTGTAAACAAAAGCTGTCGGGTATTCCCCCATATGGGAAGCCCTCAATAATGAAAGGAATGATTTTTATGTTAGGCTATTTTCAGCGTGTTAAAATATGCTGCACATTAGCGGGTGCGGCAGCTGTTCTGGTAGGACAGAAGATCGCAGAGTCCGAGACCGTCCGCAAGACGGCGGTGGACATTATGGCTGCGGGTATCAAGGTCGTGAACGGCGCCACCGATTTCGTAAAGGGCATTTACGACGAGGCTGCGTACAAGGTGGACAATGAGGAAACCAAAGCTTACTCCGAGGCCGCCACGGCTGCACAGGACAGAGAAACCGCCGATTCCGTGGCTACATATGCCGACGACCCTGCTACAGACTGAGTTTTCTGCGGTTTTACGGAAAAAATGTTAAGCAGCATTACCCAAGGGAGCATGGCTTTCTTGGGTAATACTCTAAAAAAATGACCCTCTCAAAAGAGGAATACTCATATAGACGTTTTTAGCCCGAAAGCGGTTTGTACGAACCGTTTTCGGACTTGTTTCTAATATTGAATCACTCACATAAATCAGAATTTATTATCTAAAAGCTTCTTTTGCTTTTTTGCCTCATCCGGCGAACGAGTTACAAGATATTCAATTATTTCCCTTCTGTCCTCTTCGGTATCACCCCACCAAAGATATTGAGATGAACACATACGCTTTAATACCGCAGGCTTAAATACCTTTTTCATACGATAGTTCTCAACATATTCGGAACGGGTTATGACTTCAATATATTTGTTTCCGTATCGTGGCAGACCAATTACAACAATATTTTCATATCCGTCCCCCCATTGACTGGGTGCAAGAAACACCTTTGTACCACAGGAAAATTGTTTTGTTCCGTATTTTATTTCATGTTCTTCACCGTACTCATGTTTTTTTACTATATTCCCAACAAGACACCAGCACCAGCTATGCCCTTGTTCAACAAAATCCTCATATGATTCTGCAACTGTGGTTTTGTATTTTTCATAAAACTCTTCATAAGAACTATAATTCTCTGCATTGTGAGAAATCTTTATTATTTCAATCATAGTGACCTCCTGAATTTATATGTTAATTACCATTTATCTCAGTAAAATTATACATCATAAAAATTGTTTTGTCAATAGAAATGCCATAGCACTTTTGACGGTTATCAAAAATGCTATGGCTAAAACTTCTTTATAAGTATTACACTAAATGAGAGGGCATTTTTAATCAAAACATTTTACTTTAAATTATTATGCACGCTGATACGGTTAAGGGCACGCTTTAGCTTGAGCTCCGCAAGAGCAAAGTCCCGCTCGCTGTTCTTTGCGGCAATTCTCTGCTCGGCGTCCTCTCTGGAGCGCTGCGCCCAGTCAAGGTCGATCTCGTCAGCCCATTCCACAGCGTCTGCGAAAATGTGCACCTCGTTCCCGCCGACCTTTATCAGTCCTGCGGAAACCGCTGCGGCACGGCTGCCGCTTTCGGTGGTTATTTTCATAGGTCCCGAGGGCAGGCTCGCCACAAGGCTTATGTGGTTCGCAAGTATACCGATGTCGCCCTCGGTGGTGCGCACAATGACCTGCTCGGCGTTATCGTCAAAAAAGGTCTTTTCGGGCGTTATCACCGTCAGCTTAAAGGGAGTTGCCATATCACTCTACCCCCTTATTCTGCGGACTGCTGTGCTTTTTCCACGGCTTCCTCGATAGTTCCCACGAACAGGAATGCCGACTCGGGCAGGTCGTCGTGCTTGCCCTCGATGATCTCCTTGAAGCCTCTTATTGTCTCCTTTAAGGGGACATACTTGCCCTGCATTCCCGTAAACTGCTCTGCTACGT
>CAZGAZ010000100.1:0-11810 GCA_964523835.1 uncultured Ruminococcus sp. | reverse complement strand
AATGGCAGGGGCAGGGCATTGCCGTCCTTACCCGACAAAAAATCGGTAAGGGCGACATAGTCGCTTGCCATTTCGTTCAGTTCTTCTTTTGCCTCGGAGGTCGGTGCAAGAACTATCTTTATCTGGGGGTCGGGATCATTGTCAGAAGTGTAGACATATATGCGCCAAACGAATTTTTGTATAATGTGTTTCTGTTGCTCATACGGCAAGGCGCTAATATCTGCAATATCCCCGAAAGATTTTTTTATTTCTTCGACCGACTTGTCAGTCTGATCTGCCGCAGCCTCTATCTGTATTATCTGATTGTCTATTTTTATCTTTTGCGACTTTAATTCCTTGACCGCCTCTTTCATCTCATCAATGTCGAGGCCGTTCAAAATAGCGTTCATGCCGTTGTCTATTTTCTTTTTCAGTGCAGCCGACTGCTGCCTAAGCTCATGAGCCTTCCGGTCGTTGTCGCCGTTCTTGCTTTGCTCATGTAACCGATTGGCGATCCTGTCTAGAATCTCAGGGGTAAAATATTGCTCATTCAGCTGCTTGATAACTGTCTCCTCCAGCTTGTCTGCCCTTATGCCCTTACTTTCGCATTGGTGTATCTTGTGGTTAGGGCATACATAATAGGCATAGTCAACGCCTCTGCGCGGACGTGTTTCACCGCTCATTGCTCTGCCGCAGTTTCCGCAGTATACCTTGCCCGACAGCATATAATCCCGCCTTGCTTTGCTGGGTGCTTTTCCCCTTGCCTGTGACTTCATACGCTCCATAGCCTCCTTGTATTCCTCTTTGGTGATTATTGCAGGGAATGCGTTTTCTACCTTTATTATGTCCTCATCGGACTTATATGCGTGGCGATTTTGCTTGCCGTTTTTACCCGGGGAAGCAGTGCGGTTATACACAAAGGTCCCGGTATATTTTTCGTTTCTGATAATTTCATACAGACTGTTTTTCTTAAAGTTACCGTTTCGTTTTGTCTTGTATCCCCTGCTGTTGAGCTCGTCAATGATCGCTGTATATCCGTTTCCTGCTATATACATATCAAATATAAGGCGTACTGCGGCGCTTTCTATAGGGTTCAATATGTAATGACCGGATCTGTCCACATCATATCCTAAAGGCGGTATACCCCCGGTGTGCTTGCCATTATAGGCGTTTTCTTTAAGCCCCCTCATTACCTCAATAGCGAGATTGGCGGAATAGTATTCATTCATACCCGTGATAACATACATCATCATTCTGCCCTCGGGGGTCTGATCCAGCCGTTCACGGACGGAAACAAACTCGATTCCGAGGCGTTCGAGTATTTCGGTGTTTACTATGGTATCAGAGCCATTTCTTGCAAATCTGCTAAGCTCATACACCATAACCGCCTCAAACAGCCCTGCCTCTGCGTCGGACATGAGCTGTGCAAAACCGCTGCGCTTATGCGTGTTTTTATAGCCCGACAGAGCCTCATCCTTGTATATCTTCACAATGTCATACTTACCTGTCTGCTGCGCAAAATAGCGGCAAGCTCTGACCTGTTCTTCTATGCTCTCGGCTCTTTGATTATCCGAACTGTAACGGGCGTACACGGCTGTTCGTTTCACGTTATCACTTCCTTGTCAGTCCTCCAATAGTTGGAAGACTGAGTTTTATTCATGAGCAAATTTGATTATCTTAACCTTGCTGATTTCGACAGTAAATAATTCGGTGCCAGGACTTTTATATTTATACAACATACAAGAAATTTTTCCTCTTTCCGCACTGAATTCTAATAGTGCGTTTCCCTCGGACATCGTTAAGGGTGGTGAACCTAAGCTTTTTGGTATACCCAAATCATAGTGTTCACATAGTATGTGTTCTATCTCATCAAGGTCAAGAGATTTACATTCAAAGGTAAATTCGGGCTCATTCATAAGGTCACGTCCCTTTTTAAACACTTTCTGCCAAATCCTCAGCGTTAAGTTCTTCGGCAGCTTCCGACATTGTAAGGCTTTGCCTGTACTGTTCGGCTAATGCCGTGCGCTTAAATTCAGCTGACGGGCAACGTTCATCAACAATTCTTTCAATATCGTCAAGCGATACTCTGAAAAATTCTTTACGAAGATTTACCTTGTTCACTCTCTTATTGTTAAATATCATGTGCAGATCATGTTCAAGACCTACGGCATCATCGGAGAATATTAAACCGTGAACATCAAACGGGAACGGAACACTGGCACTGCCCAGTTCGTTTACTCTCTCCATAGGCTCCATGCGGCGGGTCATACCTATCTTGTAAACATCTTCACCAAAAGAACCTATATTACTGATAATGTAAACATACCCTGCCTTGCCGTTTTCAAGCGAGGCGATTTGTTCACGTTTATCCTCGATTTGCTCAATCTGTGTTTCCAGTTCTGCAATTCTGGCGTTAAGGGTTTGAGACTTTGCAGGGTCGGCAGAGGCAAGCTGCTCTCTGATGTTTTCAATCTCGTTCCGATATTTTTGTTCTTCACGCTCAATGCGCTTGCGCTCCTGTTCAAGAGCTTTACGCTCCTCCGCTTCTTGTCGCATTTGCTCACGGATAGCACGCTGTTCTTCCTTGATACGCTCTCTTTGTACATAATATTCGTACTCAATCTTAACAGCCTCTATAAAAAGAGTTTCGATTTCCCCGATAAACTTTTTTACAGTCGGGGCTATACTCTGATTTCCGTCGGAGGCTATGGCAAGATATTTTGCGCTCATTGCTTTGACCGAATCTATTGACGATTCCAGTTTACCGTAATTAATGCAATACAATATATTTTGCAGCTCCGCTTCAAGAGCAATAGTCATTAATTTATATATTGCAGCATTCGTTTTTGTGGTATATCTATCCTCATAACGTTTCAAGCAGTCCTGGATAAGCTTTTTATTTTGTGTATAAAGGCTTCTGAGCTGCTTTACGGACATACACTGCAATTCTATTTCAACTGTGGGGTCTAAACTGTTCAAAAAGCTCTCATCGAGGTGCTGCTCGCCCTCTTTTATGTAACGCTTATTTGCGTTCTGATAGCTCTCGAATGCCGTTTTCGCCTTAACAAGCTTCTTCTGCATTGAGTTGCTGTCAGATGTTAGTTTTTCTATTTCGGCTTTAAGCTGTTCTAAAGCTGTCTGCTTTTCTGATCGTTCATTTTCAAGCTCGGATATTTGCCCTCTTATACTTGCAAAGGCGGCACTCTCGGCTTGGCGTTTAATGGTATTGTATGTTTTTTCACGCTCGGTCTGTATTTTTTCTAATTCAGCTTTCTCTTTGGTGTAATCGATACGAATGGTTGCAAGTGCATTTTCAAGTTCGTTTTTTTCTGTTGCTATTACCTCAAGAGCAACGCAGTCTTTGCAAAGCCCGTTAAGACCTACCTTAAAGAAAAGCCCTTTTCTACCGCATTTTGCACATTTTGCCATATTAACACGTCCTTTTAAATATATTTATTCTTCAATTATTTCCGTTGTACCCAACACAAGTCCAAAACATTTGAAGTTTGTGTATTCGTGCAACTCCACGTCGTCAAAATCACGATTTACGGAAATGAGCTTATTTTTGCCCATCTTTTTTATATACCCGTCTCCATCTACCGCAAATATGCCTATCTGTCCGATATCCACGGCTTCCTGCTGACGAACCAGAACATAATCACCGTCTGAATACATCGGTTCCATTGAGCGACCATATACCCGAAGAACAAAGTCTGCCTTATAACTCTCTCTTGTTAAAGGAACATTTACCGTTTCGACATTTTCATAATCGTTCAACATATCGCCAATTCCTGCAGAAACAGGAGCATTTATGAAATGGATAGAGATAATTTTATATTCCGACTTCTCAGGTTCCTCGGTGCAACGATCATATTCTTTTTGTAAAACCGTGTCTACCATATCTATACCATGAGAATCAAGTAAACGATACTTGTCTATAAGACACTTTTCTTTTGATGTGAAAGTATTTTTTCTTTCAAAGTCCACAGCATCGTCTAATGAACAATTAAGAGCTTTGCATAACGCTTCTACTGTTGACAATGTGGGATTTGTATTAATACCTGCAGTAATTTTGCTTAATGTGCCTTTAGGTACTTTTGATTTAATAACAAGATCGTCCACACTCATATTTAATTCCTTGCGCCTATTATTTATAAATACATTGAAGCTCATATACTCACTTCCTTTATCTTTAATATATCATAAAAGAAATACATTGTCAATACAAAAAATCCATAAAAAGAAATTTTTTTCTAAAAACCCCTTGACAAATTCCTCGAATGGTGTTATTATATTATTGTAAATTCCATATAAGGAATTTTATAGGAGGTGAGCTATTTGTTACCAGAGAAATCTTCAAATCCATTTTATCCAAACTTAGAAGCAGAGATTGCAAAGCGCGGGATAAAAAAGAAAGATTTAGCCTGCAAATTAAATCTTACCCCTAAGGCGCTAAGTAATAAGTTAATTGGTAAGACAGATTTTTGGCTGAGTGAAGTTATGGTTATCCATTCTATTTTTCCGGATATCGAACCTGTAAAACTTTTTGAACACCAGAAAGGACGGTGAGAAAATGCAAGTAGAACTCATAGCCCCGGAGGAAGTTTCCGATGAGGAGATTGACTTTCTGGCAAAGCTCTTTTACCCACTGGTTATGGAGCGATTAAACAAAACCGAACAGGAGGAAACCACATGAATGAGTACAAAGTAATCGCCCGCCTGGAGTACATGGGCGGTGTGGAGATCAAGCCGTATACGGTAACGGCGAGTACCGAGGATTCGGCAAGGCTCAGAGCACAAGGGAAGATACTCAGTGAACTTGACTTTGACGAGCTGCTGAGTGTTACTATTACAGATGTTTGCGAGGTGTAAAATATGCTTGATTACGAATTTAACAGCAGACTGCCAGAAGGCGTGAGAAAGCCCACTGCTGAGGAATTTGAGGTTATAAGCCTGGTATATGGTTACCACCCCTGCATAAGCCAGGGATACGACGGCAAGGACCAGATCGCTATGCTGTACAGCACGTTCGGCATGCGGATAATCCTGGACATGCAGGAAACCGCAAAGCGTTCTGAGGAAATCCAGAGCAGGGAGTGGCAGCTGAAAAAAGAGCTGAGTGAGCTTGACAGCGAACTGGACGAGCTGAAGAGAGGGGCAGTAAAGTGATCTACAGTATCGCCGCCGTCTGTGCGGACATTGCCGGAGCTTTGCTCCTCGCATATCAGCTTGCACAGCTCCGGCAGGGCAAAAAATAAGCCTGCAAGCGGATAAACCGCTTGCAGGCTTAGGGAAAAAAGAAAAAACATACTCATACCATCTATTATTATATCAGATGGTAGAGAGTTTGTCAAGGGGTTATGAAAAAATTTTTTATAGAAGGTGAAAATATGAAGTATGACAGCAGCATGAAAGAGTGTCATAATGAGATTTTGGCAGCACTGCGGTATATGTGCAGTGACAATGCAGAGATTACCGAAAAGTTTTCTCCGAATGACGGCTCCCCTGCTCCGTTAAGGGATTACCTCAAACAAAAGCATGGCAGAATATTTGAAGGTTTCGGGTCATCGGAGTTGTCTGTAGATTGCCATCCAACAAAAGGCATAAAAATAGATTCCGTCAATCTTTCTGAGGTGTTAGGTGAAAAGCTCGAAATGAGCTGGTCACAGGTGGCAAGTTTTATCAGAAACAACTGGGACGCTATATTTAAAGGTGCAAAGAAAAAGGCAAAGAACAATGGACTGGAAGTATTGGTGAAAACCTTTGACGAAGGTGCAATAACCTGTCCGAACTGGGTCACCGGCAAGACCCTTACATATCGGGAACGGGTAAAAGGCGTGCATTTTGAGTGCAAAGCTTTGTCGACAGAATTTGGGAAACTTGAGGATATTACAAGATTTTTTGCACAGCACTGTAACCTCCACGAAGATTGTCCGTACTACAAAAAGAGTGTATCAAAAAATCAGCCGTCTCCCGCAGCGGAAGATCCTGCCGAGGCAGACAAGCCCAAGACTACATACTTTGATGTTCTTTTAGAACATTATCCGAATTTTGACGATGAGATGTTTGATGAGTTTGTGGGCATCGAATGCATTCGAGATTTTTTTGACGATAATGAAAAAGAGAAAGAATGCTATAACGGAAATTCCCCGAAAAGCTGTGAAGAATGCTGGAAAAGCGAATGCAAATACCCGTGGAGGCTCACAGCTGATGGGGAAGCAAATGTTATGGATTATCTGAAAGAACCTGACGAAAGTGTCAAGACGGCAGATTTACCGCCCGTACCTGCAAACGCCGAGGAAAACACTGCCCTGTTCGATTATTCGGAGTTTGACAATGACACCGCTCAAAATCTCCGTGAGTGTGAGAATGTTATCCGTCAGAAAACAGCAGGATATTTCACGCTGCTGGGCGAAAAGTTTAAAGAGGCTCAAACCCTGCTTGCAAATCATTCCAGCGGAACGTTTGAAAAGTGGTACACCGCTTTGGGATTCAAGCGGCAGACAGTGTACAACCTTATACAGCGGTATGACTTCCTTAGTTCTCCCACTTTGGAAGGACACGAGGACACATTTGAAGCGCTGCCGCTTACCCTATCGTATGAAGTCAGCAAGCCCGACGCCCCCAAAGAGCTTGTTGAAAAGGTTATTGAGGGGGACATTACCACCAACGCCGAATATATCAAGCTAAAAAAAGAGCTTGAACGCACCCAGGAAGAATGCCGCCAGATTGACGCCAACTCTGCCGCTAAGGATAAGGAATACCAGCGGGAGATTGAAGAGGCGAACAAGCGTGCGGAAGATGCTGAATCGCAAGCACGAACCTATCAGCATAATTATTTGCAGATGAACAAGAATTTCGACGTGGCGTGCGAAAATAACGTAAAACTCGAAAAGCGTATTAAGGAACTCGAAAGTCAGCCTATTGACGTTGTGGTTCAGCAAGACGAAAGCGTCTTGGAAGAGCTGGAGCAGCTCCGAGAGGAGAACGCAAGGCTCAAAGATTCTAATATCAAAAATATGATCATCCGCATTACTTTGGACGATTTTGAACAGCTTTTGGAGCTCACCAAAAATAACGTGCGGCTTTATGCTGCGGTTTCAAAGGCTGATATCATTAAGGTGTAAGAGGGGTGACAAAAATGCGTGGTGGAAAAATCGAGACGTACGATAACGTGATTTGCGTTGAGTGCGGCCGAAAAATATATGCATACGATGACTATTATGCTATCAAACGTAATCCCAAAGTAGGCGGCGGTTTCGTACATATCCACATATCGTGCTACGAAAAGCTTCTGCCTAAAAATAAGGACAGAAAGTCAGAGATGACTTCCAATAATAAATAAGAAAGAGGTAATTTATATGAACATTACAATGACCATTGAGGTAACACCCGAACAGGCTGTCCGCATTGCGGAGATACTCAAAGAGCCTGCAGCTGTTAAGCCCATTGCTACTGCGCCCGTACAGCAGCCTATTGCACCGCCTGTACAGTCTGCACCGATTATCCCCTCTCAGGTTTCGGTCGCTCCTGTGCCTACAGTACCCGGTCAGATTCCCGTTGCCCCTGCACCGATTCCTGCGGCAATGCCGTCGCCTGTTCCCGTGCAGCAGCCTGTGCCGACAACCGTTCCTGCTCCGCCAACAGCAGCACCCACAATGGCAGCTCCGCCTACTGCTGTTAAAAAATACACAATGGACGAGCTCTCCCTGGCAAGCAGACCCATTGTTGAGGCGGGCAGACAGCAGGAACTTCTTGATCTTCTGCATTCCTTCACGTTTACCGACGCTAATGGTGTTACTCGTAACGTGCAGAATATCCGCGAAGTGCCGGAGGAACTTTACCCCGCATTTGCAAACGGTATAAGGCAGTTAGGGGGTAGGATATAATGCCCGGTACACACGCACTTTTATCGGCGTCCTCAGCCGTGCGGTGGCTTAATTGTCCGCCGTCGGCACGGCTGACGGAAAACATGCCCGACAGTGAGAGTACATACGCCGCCGAGGGCACTCTTGCACACGCCCTCGCTGAGCTTAAAGTCCGCAAGAAGTTTGAGAAGATGAAAAAATCCGAATATGACGCAAAGCTTGCGGATATCCAGAGGGATCCTATGTATTCCCCCGAAATGGACGGTCACACCGATACATATCTTGAACATATTCTGGAGATCGCCCACAGCTACAATAGGATCAAGCCGTATGTGGTTGTTGAAAAGCGTCTTGATTATTCGGCATACGTCCCGGGCGGATTCGGGACAGGCGACTGCGTTATGCTGTGTAAAAATGATCTGCATATCTTTGATTTTAAGTACGGCAAAGGCGTTCCTGTAAGTGCCGAGGATAACCCACAGCTCAAGCTTTATGCTTTGGGAGCAATTGCCGAGTACGGTTTTTTGTACGATATTCAGAACGTTATCCTGCACATTATACAGCCCAGGCTTGACAGTAAAAGTGATTTCTCTATAAGCGTAGACAGGCTTACCGCATGGGGCGATCATATACGTCCTATCGCTGAGCTTGCCGACAAGGGCGGGGGTGAATATAACAGCGGCGAATGGTGCAGATTTTGCAAGGCAAAAGCTACCTGCCGCAAAAGAGCAGAAGACTTTTTCGCTATGGAGGACAGCATTAATATGCCAAAGGAGCTGCTTTCCGACATTGAGATAGGCGAGGCTCTGGAAAGAGCGCAGGCTCTCAAAAATTGGGTGACAGAGCTTGAAGAATATGCGCTGAATGCCATTCTTTCCGGGTCCGATATTGCAGGCTGGAAAGCAGTGGAAGGCAGAAGCAACCGCAAAATTACCGATATTGACGGTGCGTTTGAAGTCCTCAAAAAAGAGGGGTATGATGAGGCTCTGCTTTATGAGAGAAAACCTATTACACTCACCGAGCTGGAAAAGCTGGTAACAAAGAAAAAGCTGGAGGAGCTTATCGGCAGCATGATAGACAAGCCCAGAGGCAAGCCTACCCTTGCACCCGAAAGCGACAGCAGAAAACCGTATAAACCCGATGTAAAAGAAATGTTTGGAGGAAATTAATTATGGCTATTACAGAAACAACAGTAACCACCGATCGTGCAAGACTTTCATACACCCACCTTTTCGAGCCCTATGCCAATAACCCGGGGCAGGAAGCGAAATACTCCGTAACGGTTCTTGTGCCCAAAGCAGATTATGCCACAAAGCAGAGAATCGACACTGCCGAGGCAGCAGCAAAGCAGCAGGGTGTTTCAAAATGCTGGAATGGGGCAATGCCTCCTATGGTAGCAACCGCTATTCACGACGGGGACGGAGTTCGCCCGAACGGAGAGGCATTCGGTGAAGAGTGCAGAGGGTGTTGGGTGTTCACCGCTTCAAGCAAGCAGCCGCCCCAGGTGGTAGATATGAACCTTAACCCTATCATCAATCAGTCGGATGTTTACAGCGGCTGCTATGCCCGTGTATGTGTGAACTTCTTTCCTTATAATTCCAATGGAAAGCGGGGCGTTGGTATAGGGCTGCAGGCTGTACAGAAAATTGAAGACGGTGAACCCCTCGGGGGCAGGGTCTCCGCTGCAGAGGCCTTTGGTACACCAATGGGGATGCCGCCCGTGCAACAGACACCTACTTATACACAGCAGCCTGTACAGAATTACCCGGCACAGCCTGCTCCGGCAGCGCCCGTTCAGGGCTATCCTCAGCAGTACGGCGGATATCCGGCACAGAATTATCAGCCGGTCGTTGATCCCACGACAGGAATGCCCTACCCGAGCGATCAGTTACCATTCTGAGGTGAGTTAAAATGCAACATCTTTCCATAGATATTGAAACATATTCAAGTGTTGACATCAAGAAGTCGGGGCTGTACAAATACGTACAGTCACCCGACTTCGAGATACTGCTTTTTGCATACAGCCTTAACGGTCAGGCCGTGCAGATCGTTGACCTTGCAAACGGTGAGAAAATTCCGCAGGAAATAATTAGGCTGCTTTTTCACCCCGATTGTATTGATCACGCATACAATGCTGCTTTTGAATGGTACTGCCTTTCAAAATATCTTGGGCTGTTGTCGGACGTCGACAGAAACCAATGGCTTTCCCAGTGGCGGTGCACAATGCTGCATGGTCTGTACTGCGGTTATCCCTCGGGCCTTGCCGCTGTAGGCGAGGCCTTGGGGCTGCCGCAGGACAAGAAAAAGCTGGGCATTGGAAGCAGCCTTATAAACTATTTCTGCAAGCCTTGTAAACCTACGGCAGCAAACGGCCACAGGACAAGGAATTTACCAAAGCACTCCCCCGAAAAGTGGAAGCTTTTCAAAGAATACTGCTGTCGGGACGTGGAAACGGAAATGTCGGTGGAAAATAAGCTGTCGGCATTCCCCGTTCCCGATGACATTCAAAGGCAGTGGGAGCTTGATATGCGTATCAATGCTTACGGCGTCCGTCTTGACACGGAGCTGGTTACGGGAGCTATATACTGCTCCGAGGAAATAAATGCCGAACTGCTTTCTGAAGCCGTTGCAATCACAGGGCTTGAAAATCCTAAGTCAGTGGCACAGCTAAAAAAATGGTTTGAATCGGAAACCGATACGGAAATAGAAAGGCTGGATAAGACAGCCGTTGAAAAACTGCTGGGTAATAACAATCAGCAGGAAAATGTCAGACGGGTCTTGCAGCTCAGACAGGAGCTTTCCAAATCCTCCGTAAAAAAATACACGGCCATGGAAAACGCTGTTTGCACCGACGGCAGGGCACGGGGGCTTATACAGTTTTACGGTGCAAACCGTACAGGACGCTGGGCAGGACGGCTTATCCAGGTGCAGAACCTGCCCCGGACGTACATTGACAGCCTCGACCTTGCACGGGATTACGCAAAAAGCGCCGACACGTTTATGCTAAAGCTTACATACGGCAGCGTTCCCGACACTCTTTCCCAGCTTATCCGCACGGCGTTTATTCCCTCCGAGGGGCATAAATTTGTTGTGGCTGACTTCTCCGCCATTGAGGCCCGTGTGATCGCATGGCTTGCCGGTGAAAGCTGGCGGCAGGAGGTTTTCGCAAAGGGCGGCGACATATACTGTGCTTCCGCCAGTCAGATGTTCAAAGTCCCTGTGGAAAAGCACGGGGTAAACGGACACCTTCGGCAAAAAGGCAAGATCGCTGAGCTGGCTCTCGGTTATCAGGGCTCGACCGGTGCGCTCATCAGCATGGGAGCACTGGACATGGGACTGACCGAGGAAGAACTTCCCGAGATCGTTTCCGCATGGCGTGAGGCGAATCCTCGGATAAAGGACCTGTGGTATTCTATCGAACAGGCAGCAGTTGACACAGTCGCAAGCTTCCACTGCAATGCTGTTCGGGGACTTATTTTCAATTACGAATACGACCCCGTAAATGGCCTTAGCTTTATGACGATCACCTTACCGAGTTTGCGGAAACTGTATTACCCCTCCCCCACTATTGCGGAAAACGCTTTCGGCAAACCTGCAGTGCATTACATGGGTCAGAACGGTAACTCCAAAAAATGGGAATGCCTGTCTACTTACGGCGGCAAATTAACAGAGAATGTTGTCCAGGCTATTGCCCGGGACTGTCTTGCGGTTACTCTTGAAAGACTTGATAGTGCAGGATATCAGACAGTCATGCACATACATGACGAGGCGGTCATTGACTGCCCTGCCGATCGTGCCGACCTTGAAACCGCCTGCAAGATTATGAGTCAGCCTATATCATGGGCTGAGGGCCTGCTGCTGAATGCAGACGGCTTTGTAAGCGATTACTATAAAAAAGATTAAAGGGGGGGGCGAATATGCTCAACGATAAGCCTTTGAAAATAACTATAGGAAACAGTCGAA
>CAZGAZ010000099.1:0-11848 GCA_964523835.1 uncultured Ruminococcus sp. | reverse complement strand
CAAAGAAGATAAACAAGGCTGTTTTCCCCGGAATTCAGGGCGGTCCTCTTATGCACGTTATCGCTGCAAAAGCAGTTTGCTTCGGCGAGGCGCTTTCCGATGATTTCAAGGATTACGGCAAGAGAGTAGTGGCAAATGCGCAGGCGCTTGCAAAGGGACTTTTGGACAGGGGCTTTGACCTCGTTTCCGGCGGCACGGACAATCACCTTATGCTGGTCGATCTCCGTCCCTTCGGGCTTACGGGCAAGGAATTCGAGCACAGACTTGACGAGGTATACATTACCGTGAACAAGAACGCTATCCCCAATGACCCCGAAAAGCCTTTTGTTACCAGCGGCGTAAGGGTGGGCACTCCCGCTGTTACCACACGGGGACTTGACGTTTCCGATATGGAAAAGATAGCCGAGTTTATGTATCTTGCTGCAAAGGATTTCGACAGCAAGGCTGATGAGATAAGGGCAGGCGTTGGCGAGATTTGCGCCCGTCATCCGCTGTATGAATAAATAATATTCCCGGACTTTAGTGCGGCGTTCGCTTTGAACCGTGAACGCCGCTTTTCGGGTATACAAGGAGAAAAAAGTTTGAAGGTTACCGGGCATCCCCTAAGCTTCAATGTATTTTGGTGTACAAAATTAATTAAAGGAGCTCAAAAAAATGACAGAGCCTGTTTTTTCGGTAATAATCCCTGCGCACAATGAGGAAAAATACATAGGCAAATGTCTGGACGCCGTAAATAAAGCTGCTGCATTTGCGGGTGACAATGTTCAGGTGATAGTAACGGCGAACCGCTGCACGGACAAAACCGCAGAGATAGCGGAAAAACACGGTGCAGAGGTTTGTGTGAACGACGACAAATGTATCAGCGCCATAAGAAATGCGGGGGCAAGGCTTGCCCGCGGAGAGATCATTGTCACCATTGACGCAGACAGCTCTATGACCGAGGGTTCTCTGGCGGAAATAAAGGAAATGCTCGGTTCGGGGCAGTACATAGGCGGCGGCACAAGGGCAAGGTTCGACAGAATGTCCTTTGGCATAGCCGTTTCGGCGGCGTATGTGGCGCTTAACATTATCCCCATAATGAAAAAGTACAAGGCGGCTCTTATGGGCGGAATGTTCTGGTGTTACCGCAGTGATTTTGAAGAACTGGGCGGCTTTGATGAAAGCCTTGTAAGCCTTGAGGATATGGATTTTGCCGTAAGGCTGAAGCTCCTTGGAGATAAGCGGGGCAAAAAATACGGCGTTCTGAAGAAAAACATTATTATAACCTCCGCCCGGAAATTTGATGAGTTCGGGGACTGGTATCTTGTTAAAAACCGAAAGCTTACCAAGGCGATATTTACGGGTAAGGACAGGGAAGCAGCGGACAGCTTTTATTATGATGTTAAAAGGTAGAGAGGAGCGCAGCGCTGACGGGCAAGCTCAAAAGGAGGATATGAATGACGGGTGATTTCAGGGAATATCTTAAGGATAAAATAAAACGGGAAATATCCGACTGGGACAAGGAGGGTATTTATGCTGTTTACATAGGCGTTTCGGACAATAACAGGGTGGGCGAGCCTCTGGAGCTGCCTTTTATACTTGAGCTGGGGTACGGTCGGGGAGATAAAAAGGATTGGCGGCTTTCCTGCGGCATTGGAAATGAAAAAGACCTGATAGAAACAAGGGAGGAAAGGGACGCACTTATCAGCTGGCTGGAGGGGATAGGTGCGGAAAATATCGGGATCGAAGACTCCTCGAAAATGTATGACAAGTTTATGAGATATGTGGGAAAGGGTCCGGGAGGAATGTACGAGACCCTGGAGGCGCTGACGGAAATAGCTCGAGAGCTTTTTTCGGAGGGTTTTATTTCCGAAAGCTTCGGGGCGGATATCCCCGTTATATTCGATCATCTTGAAACGCCCTGGTATTCGGTGGAGGCAACGAAAAAAGCAAATCCCGGGGGGCTGGCTGATGAATACCTGAGATGTCTTGATGATGACATGGAAGAGTTCAGGCGTGCATCTCTGTCGCCTTTTTTGATCGTCGGGAGCGTGGTCAGGGTGATCGCATTTCTGCCCTGCGCTATGCTGTCGGCGGTGATCGTGCTTATTGCCGGGGGGATACATTTTCCTATAGGTATCGGAGGGGCTGTTAAGGGGGCAATTGCGCTGTTTGCAGCTGTGATGAGGTCGGGGTATATGTTAAGGCTGTGGAAAAGCTGCAGTGATATACCCGGTGAGAAAGGGTCTGTAAAACCTGCGGTATCGGCTCTTGGGCTGACTCTTTTTGATATTGCTCTGGGGGCGTTGGCTCTCTTTTCGTGGGAGTTTCTGCCTGAGCGGCTTGCGGCGGCGGTCTATGTTCTGGGGTCGGCGGTTTACATTGCTCTTGATTACCGGAAGGTAAAGAAGGCTGTCGGGGGGATTATGCAGGGTGAGCTTATGGAAAAAATGGAGGAGCTTGTCCGCATGAACGGCAGCTTCAAGGAAAGCGGGCAAGCGGAAGATGAAAAGGTCAGAGATAGGGTTCAGGCAATTTCACAGGCTTTTGAGGACCTTGAATCAAAGGAACAAAATCTCACTGAAGAGGAAATGCAGGAAAAGCTGAGAGGTATCTCCGATATGATCAAGGGGGTCAGGTCGGAGGACAATAACGGCGGTTCGGAGAAATGACACGTTGCTGCTGCCGGTAATAAATTTAATGCTGCCCGCAGACAGGGCAGGGTGATATATATGAACAAAAGCGAACGGCACAAAAGAGATTATTTAAGGCGGCGAAAAATTGAGGATACAGGCAGCTTCGGCAGTGCGGAATGTCCCGAATGCGGCGGGAAAATTTTTTATTATTACCGCTATGACGCAGACTGCTGCCTCGGGTGCAATATATGGCTGAGTAAAAAGTGTTCCGACCCCAACTGCACATACTGTTCACGCCGTCCCGAAAGCCCTTTGGAGGCGCTGTTTTTCGAGCGGTCAAAATCCGGAGGGAAAATATGGCGGCGGGAAAATTACGCCCACAAAGAGTGGGGCAGGGAGAGGAAAATACGGCGCAGGGAAAGCGGTTACGGGAGGTAATTATGTATTTATCCAATAAAAATTTCACAGCGGAAATTTCCTTTGATGATACCTATACAGTAAATTCCGCCGATAATGTGACAAAGTATGACAAGGTTCTTGACCCTATGGGCATAAAGGAATATTATAAGTTTTTGCGTATTGCTATTAAGCATAAAGGCGAGACCCGGCTTATAGGACTTATTTGCAGGTTTTTAACTTATGAAAGCTGCGCTGTTTTGCGTGATGATGACCTTGTTATTTTAAGCGAAGATTATCTGCTGTCACTTGACCTTAAAAAATGCGAAATTGCCGCTGTGCAGAAGCTTGATATTTTTGAAAGTACATTCGGAATATATCCGTATAAAGAGGATTTTATAATTCACGGCGAGCTGGATATTTCGAGAGTTGACAAAGATTTTAAGCTGCTTTGGCAGGTGGACGGCGAGGATATTTTTGTTACCCTGGACAGCACGCTGCCTTTTGAAATGAACGATAACGGCATAACCGCACGGGACTTTTTGGGGAATGTTTACAGTATCGGATATGACGGGGAGTGCAAAATAGTTAGGAGTGAAGAAAATGTCAACACCATTAGCCGACAGGATACGTCCGAAAAACCTTGACGAGGTTGTGGGGCAGCGGCATTTGCTTGCCGAGGGAAAATATCTGCGGAGGATAATCGAAAGCGGAAATGTGCCCAATATGATATTCTACGGCCCGTCGGGAGTGGGCAAGACCACAGTGGCAAGGATAATCGCCGAAAATGCGGGAATGAAGCTCCACAAGCTCAACGGCACTTCCGCAGGCATTTCCGATATAAAAGAGGTCATTGCCGATACCGACACCATTGACGGCATGAACGGCGTGCTGCTTTATCTGGACGAGATACAGTATCTTAACAAAAAGCAGCAGCAGTCACTTTTGGAATATATAGAAAACGGGCGGATAACCCTTATTGCCTCCACCACGGAAAACCCTTATTTTTACGTGTACAACGCCATTCTCAGCCGCTCGGCGGTGTTTGAGTTCAAGCCCGTGACAACGGAGGATATTATACCCGTATGCGAGCGTGCCTTTAAGATTCTGGCGGAGGAAACGGGGGTAAAAATAAGTGCGGAAAAGGGGGTCTGCGCCCATATAGCAAGGGGCTGCGGAGGGGACGTGCGCAAATCCGTCAATGCCTGCGAGCTGTGTTATCTCAGTGCGGAAAACGACGGGAAGAACGCCATTGTCACCCTTGAATCCGCAAAGGCGCTGACCCAGCGGAGCAATATGCGCTACGACCGTGACAGCGAGCAGCATTATGACATTCTTTCCGCTCTGCACAAGTCCGTCAGGGGCAGCGACGAGAATGCGGCGCTCCACTATGCGGCAAGGCTTATTGAGGCGGGGGATATTATTTCGCTGTCAAGGCGGCTGCTGTGCATTGCCTGCGAGGACGTGGGGCTTGCCTATCCTATGGCTATCCCCATTGTAAAGGCGTGCGTGGACAGCGCCATGCAGCTGGGGCTGCCCGAGGCACGGCTGCCCTTGGCGGACGCTGTTATCCTCCTTGCCACTGCGCCCAAGTCCAACTCCGCATATCTTGCAATCGACGCTGCCCTGGAGGACGTGCGCACCAAAGAATACGGCAGCTTTCCCCGTGCGCTTCAGAACAAGCACTGCGACGGTGCGGACGCCCAGGTGCGTGGACAGCATTATCTTTATCCCCATGATTTCCCCAATCATTACGTTACCCAACAGTATCTTCCCGACCCCCTGAGAGACAGGGTCTACTACAATTTCGGCGAAAACAAGACCGAACAGGCAGCTTTTGCCTACAGGCAGCATTTGCTGGAGGAAGAACGGAAAAGGGAAAAATGATCTCTCTTACTGCGCAAACAGGCTGCTGCAATCGTTACTTGCAGCAGCCTGTTTTTATCCTGTCTATCCTACAGCATTATGTAATACTGCCTGGGGTCGGCGGGGTTTATCTTCACATTCACCTTTTTATTCTTAATGCTTTCCTTTAATTCCCTTGAAATGGCCTTTCGGGAAAAGCGGTATTTCCTGCCGCCGATTACCGCCTCGCAGAAAAGATTATAGCGCACGTCCTTTGTGCCCGAGCCGACGAAAAATTCCGTAATACCCGTAACATCCGCCTCGATAACCGTGCCCTTTTCTATCTGCCTGTCGTTGATAACGCCGTAAATGCCCACGATCGCCAGAAACGCACCGAAAGCATACATACACAGGGGGACGAACAGAAAGACCTTCATAGCAACGTCGCCGTCGCTTATCATGGGGGTAAGCACTATGGTAACCGCCACCCCTGCCGCCAGGAAAACCACAGCCGCCACGAATGCCAGGATCGCCGATTTAAGATATTCATGCCGCTTCAAATAAAGCACTCTCCTTTTATTGCGATTTACTCAAAAACAAATTTTTTACACGTTAAACCTGAACAGCACAATATCTCCGTCCTGCATAACATAATCCTTGCCCTCCGAGCGGACAAGTCCCTTTTCCTTAGCCGCCGCCATGCTGCCGCAGGCCATAAGGTTGTCAAAGGACACCACCTCCGCACGTATAAAGCCCTTTTCAAAATCCGAATGTATCTTCCCTGCCGCCTGAGGCGCTTTTGTGCCCTTTCTGATCGTCCACGCCCTTACCTCGGGCTTGCCTGCGGTAAGGTAGGATATAAGCCCCAGCAGGGAATAACCCTCGCTGATTATGCGGTCAAGCCCCGATACACTGAGTCCCAGCTCGGAAAGGAACATTTCCTTGTCCTCCCCGCTCATATCGGAAATTTCCGCCTCCAGCTGTGCGCAGATAGGCAGCACCGCCGCATTTTCACGGTCGGCGATCTCCTTTACCTTTTTGTAATGCTCTGAGGACTCTATGTTGTTCTTGAAATCCTCTTCGGAAAGGTTTGCTGCATAGATAACGGGCTTTGCGGAAAGCAAAGGAATTGCCGCCATTATCTGTGCAGTGTCCTCGTCGGTCTCAAAGCTCCTTGCAGAGTGACCCTGCTCCAGATGACATTTAAGCGCCTTTAAAAATTCCAGCTCCTCGCCGTATTTTTTATCCCCCTTGATAAGCTTTGAAGTGCGGTCGATACGCCGCTCCAGCAGCTCTATATCGGAAAATACAAGCTCCAGATCAATTGTCTCGATATCCCGCTCTGGGTTCACGCTCCCGTCCACATGAATGATATTTTCATCCTCAAAGCAGCGGACAACGTGAACAACAGCGTCCACCTCACGGATATCCGCAAGGAACTTATTTCCCAGTCCCTCGCCCTTGGAAGCGCCTTTCACAAGCCCTGCAATATCCACAAATTCCAGCGTAGCGGGAGTAAACTTATCCGGCTCGTACATTTCCCGCAGCTTGTCAAGGCGGCTGTCGGGAACGCTGACTATACCCACATTCGGCTCAATGGTGCAGAAAGGATAGTTTGCGCTTTCCGCACCTGCGTTTGTGAGTGCGTTGAAAAGGGTGCTTTTGCCGACATTCGGCAGACCCACCATACCTAACTTCATTTTTTTCCACTCCGTTAATCAGACTTTCACACCAAAGGTACGCTGAAACTTAGGGGTTGACCGCTAAGTTTCAAACTTTTTCAATCCTTTACTCGCTATTTTATATGGAGGCGTTATGTATTGGCGGCACGGTAACTTTTAAGTGCAAAAATTTACCGTACATTTTTTTCAACAGACTGATTTCCCCGCCGTAGACGGGGAATTATCTGCCTGTTCTGCCCGGGTAAAACAAGTTCGCCGGGCGCTTACAAAGCGCCTGTCACCCGCTCCCATGAAAACGCAATTGAAATTGCCGTCATTCGTCAAAGTTCAGATTGCGCACGTATTCATCTGCGTCAAAATCATCACCGCAGGAATACACGGCGGCAGCCTTTCTGCCTCTTCCCGCACGGGCGGCGGCAGAGCCTGCAATAAGTCCTCCCACAAATGCGCACAGTGCAACAAGAACCAGCGCACCCTTGGTAAGGCGGATCTTTTCGTTCATAGCCTTGCTTATGGCAGCATAAATTTCTTCGATCATAATAAAACAGTCCTTTCATAAGAAAACGCTTTTTATAATTATACACCATTTTTCCGAAAAATGCAATAGGCGGAAAAAATTTTTTCGCTTTTTAAAGCATTTTCGGGGGCTTATCAAAATCTGTGCCGTCATAACGGGCGGCGTTCGGGATAAGGCACAGTTCACGGTGCATTTTACATGGCACGCAATGCACTGTGCACGATGCGCTCTTTTGCGCTGTACACCGTTACAATATCGCAGTGCTGCACTGTCACAATGCTGCACCGTCACAACGTCACAATGCCGCACCGCACTTATTTCTTGCGCACTTTCAGCTTTATCACATTTTTGCGGTTCTTTTTAACCGCCTTGACCTTCTTTACCGCAGTGACCTTTACGGGCACGGGCTTTTTCAGTGCGGCTTCCTCGGCAAAGCGTTTTGCCTCATGGGCAAAATATTCCTGAGCGCATATCCTTTTTTCATGCTCGCCCGGCTGCACCTTGTGATATGTGCCGTCGGGGGCTTGTATCCTTGCTTTAACGTTGTCCCTCATAAGGATATCGAACATTCCGAGAATACGGTCACGCAGCACGGGAGAATACACGGGCGCTGCTATTTCCACACGGCGCAGGGTGTTCCTTGTCATAAAGTCCGCCGAGGAAATATACACCTTCTGCCGCTCCGAGCAGCCGAATATGTATATCCTCGAATGCTCCAGATACCGCCCCACAATGCTCCGCACAGTGATATTCTCCGACTGCCCCTCTATCCCCGCAATAAGGCAGCAGATACCTCTTACCACCATATCCACCTTTACCCCTGCTGCGCTTGCCTCGATAAGCTTATTTATAAGGGTCTTGTCGGTAACGGAGTTGAGCTTGAGTCCGATATATCCCTCTCTGCCGCTCTTCGCCTCGGCAATTTCACGGTCGATAAGCTCTATGACCTTATTTTGCAGGCTCTTGGGGGCTGCCATAAGGTATTTGCAGTTCTCCACGGGATTTCCGAGGGAAAGGGCGTTGAACACCACTCCCGCCTCTGCGCCAATGCGGCTGTCGGCGGTTATAAGGGACAGGTCTGTGTAAAGCTCGGAGGTTTTCTCGTTATAGTTGCCTGTGCCTATCTGGGTTATATATTGCAGCTCCCTGCCGTTTTTTCGGGTAATGAGCAGCAGCTTTGAATGCACTTTAAGTCCCTCGGGGCCGTACATTACCTTGCACCCTGCACGCTCTAAGCGTCTGGACCATTCGATATTGTTTTCCTCGTCGAACCTTGCCCTCAGCTCCACCAGCACGAAAACCTCCTTGCCGTTTTCCGCTGCATTTATAAGGGCTTCTATTACCTTTGAATTGCTTGCCACTCTGTAAAGGGTTATTTTTATGGAAATGACCTCGGGGTCGTTTCCCGCCTCGTTCAGCAGCCCTATAAACGGGCGTATGCTCTCGTAAGGGTAACTGAGCAGAATATCATTTTTCAGCACCTGGGGCAGCAGGGGCATTCCGTGGATAACGTCTCTTGGCCGCTGGGGGCTCTGGGGATCGTAGAAAAATTCCGGGTGCGCCCGCTCAATGCGGTTTCTTATGGTGAAAATGAAGGACAGGTCAAGGGGGGCGGCGGTGAAGAATATTTTCTCCTCCGTCAGATCGAGATTCCTGCAAAGGTGCTTTATCCCCTCTGCGCCCAGGTTTCCGTAAAGCTCCAGCCGCACGGGGGAAAGCTTTCTCCGCTTTTTGAGCAGCTCCTCCATTACCCTGCGGTAGTCCGCTTCCCTGTCATACAAGCCCTCTTCCAGATTGATATCGGCATTCCGTGTAATGCGGATGACCGCCTTGCCCAGTATCTTGTAATTCTCGAACACATCCGAGCAGTACCGCAGGATAACATCCTCCGCCAGCACAAAGCGCAGCCTGCTTTTGTCGGGCAGGATTATCATACGTGGAAAACTGCCTCCCGCAGGGATTATGCCCAGTTTAACGCCGTTCTTCGATTCCAGATGAGTAACGGCATAGATCGCCTTATTGGAAAGGAACGGGAACGGATGCCGCTTATCCACCACCTGCGGGGAAATAATTGGGCGTATCTCCGAATTGAAGTAGGCGTGAAGATACTCCTCCTCCCGATCGGTTATTTTCGCCAGCTCCACGTGCTCCACGCCCGCAGCGTCCAGATGATTCATGGTATCGGCATAGGCTGTTTCCACGGCGGGTATCATCTCGTGAACCTTTTTGTAAATGGCTCTGAGCTGCTCGGCAGGGGTCATGCCCGTTTTGTTGTCCACATTCCTGTTGTCGATCAGCGTGCGGTCATACAGCGACCCCGCTCTTATCATAAAGAACTCATCCAGATTCGACCGGAATATCTGGCAGAACAGCAGCCTTTCGCACAAGGGCACGGAGGTATCCATGGCCTCCTCCAGCACACGTCCGTTGAATTTGAGCCAGCTAAGCTCTCTGTTGTCCAAAGCTTTTTTCATTTACACAACACCATCCCTGATAGAGGCAAGAAGTCAGAGGCAAGAGGCAAGAATTTGCACTCCGCTAATTGCTGTGACCACCTCATATTTGTTTATTTATTGCTTTTGTATAATTCTGCATTAAATGGTAGATATTTCGATCAAATGTCTGACATCAGTTCCCGCTCGACTTTCTCCTGCGTAAGCCAGTCATGCTCCTCTACAGATCTTTCTGCCATTTCAATCTCTGACAACAGGTTCAGTATTGCCTGCTGTCTTTCATCTTCATCAATGTCAACGGCAAATTCATCATTCCGCAGATCCGAAACAGGCTTGATATTTGACATATTGAATCCCTCCAAATAAAAAATGCCCCGCCGTATAGCTATCCCCCTCTATTTTAACCGTATTGCCGTATTAAAACGCAGTCCCGTATAATTTATTCCTCGGCATAGTACAGCAGATTTTTCCTTACCGCTGCGATCATCTGCTTGTAAAGCTCGCCCGAATCCACCAGTGAACAGATGTTCACGGGGTCGTTGAGGAATGCGTTAAAGGCTATGTCCAGATCACGCTCAAGATATGCCCTGACCACCGCTTCACGGTTGTAAACATGCCGCAGGGAAAGCCCCAGAATATCACGGGGAAGCTCTCCCGCCGTTACGGGACGGACGCCCTCTGCGCTGACAAGAGCGTTGGTGCACACGACAGCCCCCTCGGGAATGCCCCTGACCTGACCTGCATTCGGCAGATTTACCGAGGCTATGAAGTTGCCGCCGCCGCACAGGGCACGGATTATCTGGGGCACTTCGGTAGGCGTTACCGACCGCTGCAGCGGCTCGCCCAGCATATATTTCTTTGCCCTTGCCGCCTTGTCGGACATTATTTTCTTTTTATACCCCGCCGTCATTGGAGAAAATTTCCAGAAGGACATAATCTTCGGCGAACCCGTATACCACGGGGGACAGAACTCGGCGGCGGTGCGGTCGTTCACTGCGGGGATAAGCCCGTACCGCAGAAACAGGTCGAATTTTACCTTATGTGCGTCGGCGTCTGGGTTGGTCTTGAACTCGTTGATACGGAACTCATAGCCCGAATCCCCGTATTTTTCCGCATATTCACGGAACATTCCCATAAGGCTTTCCCCTCCCGCATAAATGCTGTCGAACCAGGAAAAGCCGCTGATGCCCAGCAGATTTGTCTTTATATCCCTCCTGCGGATTCCCGAAACGCCTTTTGTTTCGCAAAGCATAGTGGCTACAAGCTCACGGCAGGCGAATGTACTGTTATCCGCACCCAAAAGCTTCATACCGGGGAAGGCCGTTAACATAACGCTCATACACTCCGCCATAGGCGTACACAGGTTTATGACCCAGGCGCCCGGGCAAAGGCTGCGGATAAGCTTTGCATATTCCGAGCAGGCGGGCATCATCTTCAAGGCTCTGATTATCCCTGCCACTCCCGAATTTTCGCCGCTTGTCTGCATAATTCCGTAGCTTTCGGGCAAATGAAGCTCGCTTACGCTGTCCTCAAGGTCTCCCGTTTCAAAGCTGAGGATAACAAAATCCGCATCCCGCAGCGCTTCCTCGGGGGTGTCGCAGGCAAGGTATACTATATCCCCTCTGTTCTTGCCGTTATCGTGGATATTATTGCCTATGACCTCATTGGCGAGGGCGCAGTCCTTATCCGTATCGTAGAGCTTTACCATTGCGCACAGCGATTCGTCCGCCAAAGCGGGCATCAGCCGCCATCCCCAGCCCCTTGAGCCGCCTCCTATATAGGCAATATTTATTCTCTGCGCTGCTGCAGCGTTTTCATGGTTCATGATCTGTTATCTCCTTTTTGGCGTGTTATCTGCCGTAGGCGCATTGTCAGAATTGACATATTGCCTGTCTTGGGCAAATTCTTTGCTGTCCGCCAAATTTTTTTGACCGACTGTCGGCTTTTTCCAAATATACTTAATTATATTATCCTATAAATCTTCTTTTTTGTCAAGGGGTTATTGAAAAATTATTAAATTTATTGATGTGCGGTGTCGGATTTGCTGCTGCTCAAACGCTGCCGGGATTTTTTCCCCTCACACGCCGGGGGATCGGCTCTGTTCCCCTACCACGCTGTGGAACTGCCGCTGCTTCCACTACTGCGCCGTGGAACTGCCGCCGTTTCCCCTACCACGCCGAGTGACTGCCGTCGTTTCCACTACTGCGCCGAGGGACTGCCGCCGTTTCCCCTACCACACCGAGAACGACGAGCAATTGTGACTTGCCTATTATAATGAAATGTGACTTTGTTGGCGGAATGCTTGACATTGTTAACGACTGTAGGTTGCCGACCAAAGGG
>CAZGAZ010000098.1:0-11856 GCA_964523835.1 uncultured Ruminococcus sp. | reverse complement strand
GGTAAACCCCTAAGTTTCAACGTACCTTTGGTGTGAAAGTCTAATTAACGGAGTGAAAGTTTGAAAGTTAGCGGTAAACCCCTAAGTTTCAACGTACCTTTGGTGTGAAAGTCTAATTAACGGAGTGGAAAGTTTGAAAGTTAGCGGTAATCCCCTAAGCTTCAACGTACCTTTGGTGTGAAAGTCTAATTAACGGAGTGGAAAAATATGAACGAACTGTCACCTTTTAGAATTTCGGAATATGAAGGCACTTACAGCCTCCTTCTTGACACAGATACGGGTTATCTGGATGATATTTTCGAGGCACGGGAGGATGAGGGGCTGCTTCCCAACGGCTACGGCTGGGAGGCGCTTGCTATGGCATTTATCGAAAACGAGTGCCCCGAATACGAAGAAGCCCTTGACTTTGACAGCGAGGCAGGAATGTTCTGCGCTTACTGCGATGACAGGGAGACCCTCGAAAGCTTTGCGGTAAAGTTTAAGGCGGCTTGCGAGTACAGGGACAGGATAACGGAGATCCTTTCAAAAGCCGATCCCGATAATTTCTGATAAGTGTATTTTTAACGGCTGATACGGTGCTGCCCTGCACGCTGTATCAGCCGTTTTTGTTCTTATGACAAAAGCTTCTCCACCGCCGAAAGCAGCTCACGCCATTCCGACGTCATATTTTCCAAAGCCGCTTTACCCTCGGGGGTTATGCGGTAGTATTTCCGCTTGGGTCCCGCAGAGGTCTCGCCCGTATAGCTTTCTGTGTATTTGTCGGCGTGAAGCCGCCGCAGCACGGCGTAAACGGTGCTTTCGTTTATATCCGTGAACACTCCCGTCACCGTCCGCATTATCTCGTAGCCGTACATATCCTTTCGGGAAACTACGTGCAGTACGCAAAATTCCAACACACCCTTTTTCATCTGTCCCTTTTCCATTCCGCCGCCCTCCGATCTTTAAGAAAATCCTGTGAAACTATGCTGCAAGATTTGTTCAATGCTCTATTCAACACGATCTTTCCTCCCCCTGACGATCAAAGTGACCGCAAGCCATACCGCTGCGGAAATTATCCCCGGAATAAATACCGAGATATTGCAGGCAGGGGCATTCATATCCATAGGGTCAAGCCGTCCGAGATAAAAGTAAACATTTGACGCCCCGCCGCAGCACCCAAGCAGCAGGGAAAGAGTCGGCAGGCTGAAGGCGTCCCGCCTTATGACCGCACGGATAAGGCACAGCGCCGACAAAACAAGCATAAGCCGTGTAAATGCGCCGAGATACTCCCCTGCATATCCGCAGTATTTTGCTTTAGGGTCGCCGTCCGTAAAATTAATGGCATATGCAGCAAAAAAGTCAAAGGAATCTGCCGCTGCCCATATTGCCGCCGCCGCACCCGCCGCAGGCAGCAAAAGCAGATATTTTCCTCCACGGCTGCGCACGGAAACAGCAAGGGCTGCCATAGCCCCTATAATAAGCGCAGTGCAAAGGAGCATATAAAGGAGATCTTTGCTGTCGGGCGATCTTAACGCTTCATTTATCAGCCCCACGCAAAAAATCCCCGCCCCCGTAAGCAGCAGCGCACATAATACCATTGCCCTATCGGCAGGGCCTATGCGCAGGTTTTTTACGCTTCTTTTCCTCTCCGTTAACAGCAGTATGAGCCAGGGCACTATCGGCAGCAGAAAAGCTATTGCATTCGGTCTCATTTCTCCAATTAAATATCTTGAATTACACCCCCCGTAAATAAACAGTCCCGCAAGCAGCAGGCCGATAAGGCACGGCAGTGCTCTGCGCAGAATATCCGTTTTCCCGGGCGTTGCTGCTCTCTGCAAAAATTCTGCCGCAGCCAATGCAGGCGAACCCAGCTCGGTGCAGATAACGTCTTCTGCTACTCCCTCGGCAGCTCCCTCTTCAAAACGCTCTGCAATTTCTTCAAGTATCTCCGTCACCTCTTCGGCAGGCAGTCTGAACCGCAGCCCTGCTTCAAGGGCTTTTATGTACTGTTTTCTGTTCATCCGACACCATTTCCTTTCTACTGTTTATTGAATAGTAGCTGCTAAGGCTATAATATCACACTACTGTTCAAAAGTCAATAGTTTGAAAGAAATTTATATTGATTTGTAAATATTTCACAAGACATTTAGCTTTGATTTGTGTAAAACACAGAATTATAAATATTTTTTCTTAAAATGAAACATTTTGACCTTTTGAATCGTTTCTTTAATAAAGAAAAATTTCGGGGAAATATTCTCTGTATCAAAAGGAAAGGAAGTCACATAAAATGAAATTTTACAAGACACTGATACCTGCTGTATTGCTTAGCGCATTTACCCTTACAGCCTGCACGGGCGGGGCGGCAGAGAACAACACAAACGTGACCGTGAATAATTCGGAAACATCGACCGAAGCATTGTCGGAGGACGTTTCGGCAGAAGTTGACCCGGAGGTTGCCTCGAGGGGCAGTGAAAATCCCGCAGAAGAGGGCGATAATTCGGTATCGGAGAAAGATCCCGATAAAATAGTCAGCGGCAGCCTTGAAGAAATAATGCTTATGTTTGAACGCACCGCTGTTTATCCGGAAATCGGCGAAGAACCTACAGATGATGAACTTCTGGAAGCGGGTCTCAAGTTTGCAAAGCTTTACAGCACCGAAGCGGGAAGCTTTTTCGGCTATGGCGGCTACAATAACTGGAAATACGACTATGACGAGGCGGCGGGAGGCTACCTCAGCGAGGGTATTTATATAGACCGGGAGACGAAAACATACGCTCCCATGGACTATGAGACCGCAAAGGCGTTTATGACAGAGATGATCGGGCTTACGGACAAGGGTTTTGAGGAGCTTTGCGCAAATTCTCCCACGTCATATTACGATCTGGACGGCAGCCTTGGAGTGCGCCCCGGGGACGGCGGCGGCGCAGGCTGGGACTATAATCATATTGTAGGCTGCACCCGTGAGGGAGATGTTATAACCTTTGACTGCGAGCGTGTGGGATTAGCGGAAAACTGGGGGTATGAGGAGGATATGATAAAGCCTTTCACCTTCCGCATTGCCCTTGAAGATGACATATGGAAGCTGGACGGCGTTTCGGACGGGGAAAGCTTTTTCAGCTATTTCTTCAACGGCAGCCGTGAGGATTGGTTTGCGCTTGTAACATCGTCAAATGAATAAAGTCCGCAGTTTTCTGACGGCATGGCGCTGCGGTCAAACGTTATCCGCTTTGCTGCAAATAAACCTTAAAATAAATACATTTCAGGCGCACACATCACTCCGGTCTCAACAGTGAAGTGTGCGCCTGCTTACTTTTGCGGACACTTTATGACGAAAAATATCTGCGTAAAAAAGCCCCCTCTTTCTCCCGTTTTACCCCATAGTATATTTCACCAAAAAATCCCCCTTTGCCCCGCAATAAATTGTCACTTCAAAATTACAAATTTGTCTTGACCGGGCCCGTCAAATGGTATATAATAAATAATGCAGCGTGTTTAAAAAATGCCGATATATCGCTGCATAATGTTAAATCATTAAAGGGGAATTTACATAAAATGAATAGATCCGGTGAAATTATTGGGGCCCTTTTGCAGCTGCTTTTTCTGCCGTTGTGCTTTGCCTGTTTTGAAGCCCTGCTGCGGGCTTTCGGCGGCGAGGGCTTCGGAGGATACGGCTGCGCACTTGTTTTCGGGCTTTCTGCAGGTCTGCTTTTATCTGCAATATTATCCCTGCTGCCGCCAAAGGCAAACAGGATATGCACGGTCACAGCTGCTGCCGCAGGCGGACTTGCGTATACCGCAGAGGCGCTGGTCAAGGAGAATTTTCAAAGCTATATGTCCCCCGCTTCCCTGCTTTCGGGGGCTAAGGGGGTCATCACCGATTACGCAGATAACCTGGCGGCGGCGGTCATAGGCGGTATACCGCAGATACTGCTGTTTCTTGCCCCTGCCATTCTTTACGGAATTTTTTCCTCAAAGCTTGTCAAACAAAAAAGCAAGCTCATCTTCCCCGCAGTTTCCGCACTTTTGTCGGCGGGAATGTTTTTCGGGGGAACGTTTATTTTAGATAAAGCCGATGACTTCGGAGACGATTTTTCCGTGCGGACGGAAAGCTTCGGTCTGCTTACGGCTGTGCGGCTGAATATATCGGGCGAGCCGAAGTCCGGAAACGATACGGGATTTGTTTATGTTTCCGGGGACAATCTTACCCTCGGCAGATCGGACAAGACCGATAAAGCGTCTGTAGGAACGGCAAACGTGTCTGCTGATGTGTCGGCTGCCGTTCCGGCAAACGTTTCGGCAGCCGAACCGGCAGCCGACCCGAATGTAAAAGACCCTGTAACGCTGGGAAAATCGGGCGAAACGGACAAGTCCGAAACTCCCCTGACATTGGGCGCAACAGCCCTTCCCACCCTGGGAGATTCCCATAAGGAAGCCCCGGTCGATGAAGTCCCCACGGAAGCTTCAAGGGAGATACCCGAAAATAATATCCCCGAAAAAAATGACCCCCGGGCGGACAAGCCTGCCCCCATTCCCCCGAAAACGCCAAATGATGAGGAGCTTGCGGCTCTTGCCGAAATAGGGGATAATGTTATGGCGATAGATTTTGACGGGGCATATGCAAGAAACCCTGTCAGCACTGTTGCCGACCTTAACCAATATGTGCAGTCCCTGACCCCGTCCAATAAAAATATGTACACAGGGCTGTTCAAGGGGAAAAACCTTATACTCATATGCGCCGAGGCATTTTCCGACGCAGCAATTGACAAAGAGCTTACTCCCACCCTTTATCGGATGACCCATAACGGGATATACTTTTCCGATTATTACCAGCCCACCTGGGGCGGCTCGACCACAACAGGGGAATTTTCCTTTGTTACGGGGCTTGTGCCCGAAAGCGGTCTGGAGAGTATGCAGAAAATAGCCGATAACAACAATTATTTCACCCTGGGCAACGGACTGCAAAGGCTCGGATACACAAGCTGCGCATTCCACAACGGCAGCTATGATTATTACAGCCGCAACCTTACCCATAAAAGTCTCGGCTATGACGATTTCCTTGCATTCGGAAACGGCCTTGAAAATATCACCCGAAAATATTCGGAGGATTCCGCAATGATAGACAAGACCGTCGACCTTTATCTGGACAGGCAGCCCTTCAGCCTTTATTATATGACTGTCAGCGGACATTTCAGCTACAAGGAGGACAATGTAAAGGTAAAGGAAAATCTTGCCCGTGTCAAGGAGGTTTTCGGGAATAAATTCAAGGATAAAACAAACTATTATTTCTGCTATCAGATGGAAGTTGACAAGGCAATGGAAATGCTGATAAACAAGCTGGAGGAAGCGGGTATAGCAGACAACACGGTAATCTGCATTACCGCCGACCATTACCCCTACGGCCTGGAGCAAAGCGCCACCTACGGCAATTCGGAGGACTATCTCAGCGACCTGTACGGCTACAGGCACTCTGCCCCCTGGGAAAAGGACCGCAACGCCTGGATATTATGGTCGGGCTGCCTGGAAAACGACCGCAGGGAATTTGCCTGCGAAATTTCCGAACCGACCTACAGTCTTGACATTGTGCCTACGTTGTACAATTTATTCGGGCTGGAGTTTGATTCAAGGCTGATGGTAGGGCGGGACGTATTCTCCGACGCCCCTCCGCTGGTAGTGTGGAACAACCTCAGCTGGGCGACCGACAAGGGACGGTATGATTCCAAGACAAAACAGTTCACCGCCACCGACGGCAATGTTTACACAAAGGAATATGTGAACGGCATAAACAGCATTGTCAAAAACAAGATATATTACTCCAAGCAGACGGTGAACTGCGATTATTTCCGTGCGCTGTTCGGCGAGGACGAATATAAATAATTTCTTCCATAAAAATATTGGCAGGATGAAAAGGATCATCCTGCCGAAATTTTTACTGCACGGAAATACGCTCCCATATCCTGCCCCGGAGAAAGCCCCGAAACGCCTCCGTCCCCCGCTTCAAGCACTTTCCACGAACCGTCCGCAAGCTCTGCGTAATCCACCGTATAATAAGGCGAATCAAGGGCGCTGTACTTTTTCACAAGCTCATGGGGCGGAGCGGGGGCATGATTTGGCTGCCCTGAATTGGGACACCTTGACAGCACATTGCCGAAAAGGTAAAACACACGCCATTCGTTGGTATATCCGCCGTACTTCATAAGCTCTACATACTGCTTAAAGCAAAGCCCGCCCGTCAGCAGACTGCCTCTGTATTTATAAAAAATTTCCAGCTGCCGCCCGAATTCCTCTTCGGTGATATCTTCCGAAAAATATCTGGGAAAATCCGTGCCCTTTACCGATTTAACATAGTCCTTCACCATAAACCGCCCCAGCTGCGCCTTTATCTGCGCAAGGTCAACAAGGTCAACAAGGTCACAGCTGCCCCCGTGAGGGACGGTTATCATTTTCGGAGTATCCTCGGAAAATGCCCCGTAAATATTCGGAAAAATATGAAAACGCTCATACGCCTCGGGGGTGGTTATAAGCCTTACGCCCCGCTGCCCCAGTGCCTCATAAAAACGGGAATATTCCTCGGGCTTCATCATCCAGCCCCTGTATAAAGCCCTGCACTCCCTGCCGCCTGTCAGGCACAGCCGCCCCTCGTCAAACCATTTCATCTGGTCGAAAAGTATCGTTTCAAACATTCCGTTTTCCGCTGCGCTGCGGTATTCGAGGGCAAATTCCTCATCAACATTTGTTTTGCTAAAATACGAGGACGGAAAAAGCACAGCTGTTATTTTATTGTTCATTTTATCAGCTCCTGTCCGAAACAGAAAAGTTTTTTCTTACTTTATTATTTCTTTTTACCGCCCTTATTTCCGTTATCCGCTCCCTTGTTTGGTGCGTCCGGCTTTTCCGCATTGCCCATATTGCCCGGGTTGCCGTTATTTTTCGGGGAATCCTTTTCGGGTGCGCTGTTTGCCGGCATATTATTTGAGGGAACGGTGTATACGGGCGGATTCGCATAGGAAACCTTCGGCGCACCTGCATTTGCTGCGTCTGCGGCAGTTCCGGCAGTGAACATATTGCCGGCAATACCTGTATTGCCATTTTTTGCCATGCGGCGCTTACGTATGCCCTTGACGATAAGCACAATTATCAGAACAATGACCCCGATAAAGATAAGATAAGGCGCAGCGTAAATTATCACGAAAAGCAGCCTCTCCAGGAAACGCAGAAAGCCGCTGCCCGCAGTCCGCAGCGTTACCGAAAGGCGGTCGCCGAAGGTGTCCGTCTTGACAGGCTCGGAAACGTATTCCTTGACCTCATTGAGGGTGATGTACACATAGGAATAGGCAACGTCTGTGCGTATGGTGCTCATGCGGTTGCGGATATTCGCTATCTGTATCTGAATGTCCGTCAGCTCCCTCTCCACCTGCAGCGCATATTCCTCGTCGGTTATCTCGGAAAGCCTTGCTAAATACCGCTCCTCCTTGGCAAGGTAAATTTCCAGAGTAGTGGAAAGGTCGCTGTATTCACGGCTGAGATTCTGCACAGTAGAGGTCTTGCTGCGAAGGTCGCCCAGACCCCCCGCCATATTCACAAATTCCTCATAGCTGCCGCTGGGCACTCTCACGGTTGCAGTATAGGATTTCCACTTCTGCTCCCCCTCCTTATACCACTTTCCCGAGCTGCCGCCGTCGCTGTAATTTTCCGTTTCCACAAAGCCGCCGCAGCTGCTCAGAGCAGCCCTGAAGCCTGCCAGCGAACTGTCGAACTCCAACGTGTCCACGGTCATATTGCAGGAATAGACAAGCATTTCCTTGATTATTATATCCTCCAATTCATCGGGACTGCCCGCCTTTGCGCCGCCGCCCGTAACGCTGTCGGAGTTCTCCGCTTCCTCTGCGCTTGTATAAACGTCGGAATGGTAGAGGTATCCCGTCTCGTATGTATCGGAATCGTCTGCGAAATTATCATAGCTTGCTCCGGCGGACTGCTGCCTTAACGAATTATCGCTTTTTGCACTCCCACTCGCAGTTTCCGCAGAGCAGGAGGTGAACATCGCAGCGCACAGGGCTGCTGCCCATAACAGTGATAATGTTTTTTTAGTCCTTTTATTTTTCATTCAAATCCTCTCCTTTGATTTTCAGTAAACTGCTGATTAAAGGTATTTTCAACCGCCATGGTCATACATGACCTGCGGGGAAAATACCGCCACACATAGCCATTAATAAAATCGGCAAATTTCAAAAAGCTATTTATTCAGCATTTCATTAGGGTATATTTATGATACGTTTGGGAATGAGTGTTTTTATGGATTTATTTTGTAAATATTTTGTGAACATCTTCTGCGTACAAAAAGTTATACAACATAAAAAGTGCAGCCCTATTAACCGGGGACTGCACTAATTATATCACAATAATTTAATAGCTGTCAATAGTGACTTTTCTAATTTGCTGCTTTGCAAAGAAAACCGCAGATTACAGCCCGGGCTTTATCCAGGGCATTAACCCCCTCAGCTCAGCACCGACCCTTTCAATTTCATGTTCGGATTCCATCTGCCTTTTGGAATTGAAATAAACCCTGCCCGACTTGTTCTCCAGCAGCCATTCCTTTGCAAACTTTCCCTCCTTAACATCCTTGAGAATGCCCTTCATAGCCTTTTTCGTTTCATCGGTTATTATCTTTTCGCCTGTAATGTAATCGCCGTATTCGGCAGTGTCGCTTACGGAATACCTCATCATTGTAAGTCCGCCTCTGTTGATAAGGTCTACTATCAGCTTCATTTCATGGCAGCATTCAAAGTAAGCCATTTCCGGCTGATATCCCGCTTCCACAAGAGTCTCAAAGCCTGCCTTGATAAGAGCGCTGACTCCACCGCACAAAACCGCCTGCTCACCGAAAAGATCCGTTTCCGTTTCCTCACGGAATGTGGTTTCAACAACTCCCGCCCTTGCGCCCCCGATACCCGCAGCATATGCAAGAGCTGTTTCCTTTGCCTTTCCGCTTACGTTTTGGTGAACCGCAATAAGGCAGGGAACTCCCTTACCCTCCTCAAACTGGCTTCTTACCGTATGCCCCGGACCCTTGGGCGCTGTCATGAACACATCAACATCCGCAGGCGGCTTGATAAGTCCATAGTTGATAACGAACCCATGAGCAAACGCCAAAGCCTTGCCCTTTGTAAGATACGGTTCAACGGAATCCTTGTAAATTTCTCCCTGCTTTTCGTCATTTACAAGCATCATAATTATGTCCGCTTCCTTTGCAGCCTGTTCGACAGTGACCACCCTGAGTCCCGCAGCCTCTGCCTTTGCCCATGACCTGCTGCCCTCGTAAAGCCCCACGACCACATCCGCCCCGCTGTCTCTTAAATTAAGCGCATGGGCATGACCCTGACTGCCATAGCCGATCACTGCGATCCTCCTGCCGTCCAGCGGCGCTAAACTGCACTCTTTCTCATGATAAATTTTTGCCATCTTTTTCCACTCCTTTAATTAGTCTTTCGCACTAAAGGTGCACTGAAACTTAGGGGTTTACCGCTAACTTTCAAACTTTCCACTCCTTTAATCAGACTTTCGCACCAAAGGTGCACTGAAACTTAGGGGTTTACCGCTAACTTTCAAACTTGATTCTTCCTTTCTCATTTTATTCCGTTCATTATATCACTCATTGCCGATAATAATTTTTCCTCCGTCTCCCTGTCCGAGGCGATCCGGTTAACCGCCATATCATGTATCATGTAATCCTCCATAAGATAAATATGGCTTGGATCCTCCGTATAAAAAGCGTCCTTGCCTGTTTCGGGAGAATAACCGTAAATAAGCTTTTTTCCGTCAGCGGATAATATGAACCAGCTGAAATTTTCGGGGCTTCCGTGGAATTTTCCCTTGTGATGAGCCTCGATCCCCTGTATGGGAGACAGAATATTATGCCCTATCCCCAGAACCCTGCACCCTCGCTTTTGGCATTCTTTAAGTCCGGGCAATATCATATCGTACATTTTATCCCACAGGCAGACCATTACATACTTTTCAGCCTCACCTATAAGCCTGTTGCAATAGGAAATAATATTTCCCTGACTTTTCAGAGTAAAAACGTATATGTCCTGTTTGCTTGCCTCATTTTCAAGCTCTGACAAAGCCCTCGTCACCTCGTCAAAATCCCGCTCCCACTCCCCCTTTGCCTTATCCAGAAAAACCTTTGCAGGCACAGGCGTATATACCCTTACATTTTCGCTGCTTTCCTCCGCCATGGCAAGCCCTCGTTTTACCAAGGTTTCCAGCACATCATATATTCTCGCTCTGGGAATATCCGATTCCTTGCTTATTTTATAGGCGTTTGCGTTGCCTACCGTCAGCATAGCGGCATATGCCTTTGCCTCATATTGGTTAAGTCCGAAATTGTGAAGCTTTTGAAGTAAATTATTATCGGCGTTCATTTTTTCATCCCTTTCATTTTAGTAACTACTTTAATAGTAACTATAACACTTTTATTTTGTTTTGTCAATGGGGTTCTCAAAATTTCGGCATTTTTTACAAATATTTTCATATAAATTCGGCATATCATACATTCTGAATATAACATAAAAAAGCAGCCCTTTAAAAGGACTGCAAAAAAGCCGTAAAAAATCAGCAAAGATATGCTTACACTTTTAATTTTCGGAGTAAACGCAAAGTCGGTAATATCACTGACATTTACCCTATTCTGCACCAAAAAATTTTTTGAGTGCCCTAATTTGTGCCTTTGCCATTTTTTTGTACATTTCCATTTTACCGGGCTTCATGGGAAAAAGCTCGTCCGGCTTCCCCGCATCTTCCCAATCGAATAGCTCGTCCTCGCCTGCAAAGCTGTAGCCGTCGCACCAGATTGCGCAAAGACTCATGGCCTTGTCATGGGAGATCCGCCCTTCCTCCTCAAGAAGAAGATAATATCCGATAACGCTTTCCTGCCATAAAGCCGTGGCAAATTCACTGCGGGCGTTTTCGGTGTGAATAATGCTCAAAACCTCCTTCTCGCTTGAAGCTGTGCAAAGCTCGGGGAGAACAGGGTGAGTATTCCCCGAAAGCATCGCATTTTCCGCCATCAGGCAAAGCTCCTCATAGGGGAGATAACCGCTATCCACAGCCCCCGCCGCATAGTCCCAGATATGCTCGTCCTCTTCTGCCATGACCAAAGCGTACCTTGCAGCCTCCGTAAGCCGCAGCGTCTCGCCCTTTTCCTTGACTGTAAGCCGCTGCCCCGACCGAATTTTTTGAAACAAATTCGGACTGCCGCATTCGCACGCTGACTTACATCGGATAAATCCCCAAAAAAGGCTGTACTCCGCCGTCAGTCTGCCGCAGCGGCTCATGCAATTCACAGCCCGGTCCGCAAGCTCCCATAAGTTCAGAAGCTTTTCCCTGTCATTTAAATTGTTGATATCGCAGTCCGCAACAGTCAGAGCACCGGGATGAATTTTTTCTCCCAGCGCATTTTCCGCCTCATCAAGATCGGAAAAAGAGCGAATACCCCTAAGCTCCGTCATCATAAAATCATCCTTTTTTATGGGCACAAACCGCTCCCTGCCGTTAAGGTCCAGACGAATGATCCTACCCGGTATCACAGGGACTTTAAACTCCTTTATGTGAAACCTGTCCAGCACATCAAGACAAGCCTCGGTCTGTTCATCAAAATATTTTTCCTCAAATACCTTTCCCCTTTCCGTGTAATATACACGCCACCTCTCCCCCGCTCTTTCCATGCATATTCTCATATCGGTCTCCCCGTACTCGTCAAGGTTGTAATAATGATCGGGAATGCCGTTTTCTTTAAGTATCCTTCTTACCTCGGGAATATCCGGTTTCATTTTTATAAACCGCCTTTCTGCGAAAGGCACCAACGGGGCTATGAAAAGG
>CAZGAZ010000097.1:0-12004 GCA_964523835.1 uncultured Ruminococcus sp. | reverse complement strand
TGGTGCGAGAGATGGGACTTGAACCCACACGCCAAAGACACACGCACCTCAAACGTGCCTGTCTGCCGATTCCAGCACTCTCGCAAATAATATGTTTTAAAAAACATCGTTAATGAACATCATCAACTTTTACATTATATCATATCCCCGAAGAAATTTCAAGAACATTTTATGAACATTCACTTAATTTATTATAAACCTGCAATATATCTCCCGCCGAATACACCGACCGGCAGGAGAAATACCACAGGCAAATAACACTTACAGCAGCTTTTTCCGCAGCTCCTCGCCGCTCATATTGCAAAGATAAGCAGGAGGAATGTCAAAAATAGTCTTGCAGCCCGAGCAGCCCTCGCTGCCGAGCCTGTACGCCGCACGTGCAAAGGACACCAGAACAGAGGAAGTAAACGCAGGATTGGATTCCAGCTTCAGCGAAAATTCCATAACATGGCCGCTGCCCTCCCCGGTCTTTCCCGAGCGGATAACAAATCCGCCGTGAGGAATACCCTTGTGGTCACGGTCAAGCTCCTCCTGAGAAATAAAATGAACCGTGGTGTCATAGTCGGCAAAATAGTTCGGCATGGTCTTTATCGCCTGCTCGATCGCCGCCTTGTCCGCCCCCTCCTTTGCCGCAACAAAACACTCTCTCGTGTGCTTCTCACGGGTGGTAAGCTCGGGATTTTCGCCCCTTCTCACCATCTCCAGCGCACTTTCCACAGGAATAGTATACTGCCTTGCGTCCTGCACACCCTCCACACGCCTTACAGCGTCCGAATGCCCCTGACTGACGCCCTTTCCCCAGAAAGTGTAATCATTCCCCTCCGGAAGCGCCGCCACGCCGTACATTCTCATAAGCGAAAACAGTCCCGGGTCCCAGCCCACGGAAATAACAGCCGCCTTGCCGCCCTCTTTTGCCGCCCTGTCAACATTTGCAAAGTGTTCGGGAATTTTTGCATGAGTATCAAAGCTGTCCACCACATTAAAATATTTTGCAAGCGCAGGGGTCTGTTCGGGCAGATCATTGGCGCTGCCGCCGCAAAGAATCATCACATCAATATCCTTTGCAAACTCCGCCGCCCTGTCCGCCGCATACACAGGCACACCCGCCGTCATAATTTTAAGGCTTCCCGGGTCTCTGCGTGTAAACACCGCCGCCAAAGCCATATCGCCATTCTGAGCAATGGCATTCTCCACGCTGCGCCCTAAATTTCCGTAACCCATTATTCCTATTCTTATAGACATTTTATATCCTCCAATGCATAAAACTTAATATTTTGCACAATTTGTAACGCCGCAGCTTTTGCAAGCCGCAGTAATTTTTCCTGCATTTTTAAGTATACCAGTTTTTGGTGTAATTGTCAAGTGCGGAGCAATATTTTTTTGCCTGTTTTACAAGCATAATTTAAATTATTAAAGCGCATATAAATGATTTCAGCGGAAAATTCTTTCCGAAAATCAATTTACAAATCAAAAAATACAAATTTACAATTTTCGGGACATATTTTTGTGCAAATTAACCAAAAAAAAAAAAAACAATTCGTGAATTTTCCCGATTGAGTTTATTATTTCCATATGTTATAATTATAGTATATACTTGCAGAGGAAAAGCTGTGCAGAATCGGGGGATTTTTGGCGGTATTTCCAATGCGGAACATATTAAGGAGGATGATATTTTATGAAGCTAAAAAAACTTTTGGCAGGCGTTACGGCGGCTGCCTTGGCTGTCGGGCTTGTGGCAGTTACGCCCCTGGTTTCAAGTGCTGACACGACTTCTGCTGAAGCAGATACGCTCCCGCTTAAAACATGGACACTTGAAGAAGGCGGTAAAGACGAGGACGCATACGTTGTTGAAATACCAAATGACGTAGCTCCAACTGTAGCCAAACTTGATATTATGTTTACAGATGTATCTACTGATTATTTACAATTGTATGTGGTTCAAGACGGCGGTTACATGAACGGCGAAGATTGGGTATCTGATTTTAAGCAGGATCTTTTTGTGGCAACTATCAGTGGGAGTACAGCAGTACAATCCGTTGAATTCGGAAGCACCCCCAATATGGATGGCAATACAAATGCCTTAACAGGATTTCTTGCAGCTGATACTAAAACAAATATAAATATATTCCCTAACTGGATGAATGCCGGTTCTGCCTCATTGCACAAGGTTATCTGCTATGACTCTACAGGTGCAGAAGTTTACACAGAAGTCGGCGAACTTGACGAACCCAAAACAACCATAACATTGTGGGAGGGTTCAGAAACATTTGGAAACTGGGCAAAATCCGTTATCATTCCCGCTGAAACTTTTAATCAGTTTACCGCAGGCGGTAAAGTAACTGTTACATTAACTTCCAGCGATGCCGAGGCACAGTATGGCACAAGATATATTGTTCCCGGAGGCAGCGAGGACGGAACAGATTTATGGGCAGAAATACTTAGCTATAGTGCATATTTGGGCACAGATGTTACATCCGTTACATCTACAATTACCGATGAACAGCTTGAGCTTCTTCAACAATATGATTTTGTTGTTGCAGGTCATGATATAACTGTAACAAAAGTTGAGTACACTTGCTATACAAAGGATGTAATAGCTAACGTCCCCGTAACCGCTATCACCGTAACAGGCGCACCTACCGAGGCTATGGAAATAGGCGATACTGCCGAATTAAAAGCAGAAGTAGAGCCTGAAACTGCAACCGATTCAAGCGTTGCTTGGTCATCTTCCGATACTAAGGTTGCAACAGTTGACGAGGACGGCGTTGTTACCGCTGTAAGCGCAGGAACTGCAACTATTACAGCAGCTTCCGTTTCCGATCCTACGGTTAAAGGCACAGCAAAAATAACAGTAGCAGCCGCCATAGTTGAGGTTGAACCCTCTATCAACGTTACCGAGGTAACAGTAAACAAAGAAAACGTCTCCGACCAGAAAAACGAGGTTGAAGGCAAGGTTGAGGTAACCATTGAAGGCTTAACCGAGGGCAAAGACTTCACAACAGCAATCGCAATGACCGAAGCGGCAGGCGAGGCTGATTCCAAAGCCACCGTTACCGTAACTCTTACCACTGCAGGCGCTGCAAAATACAAAATTGCCGAGGGCAAGGAAACATTTGAAGTTAACGTTAAGTTTGTAAATCTTGACGATTCCGAATATCAGGGCTACACAGCCGAAACGACCGTTGACATTGACGCCGCAGAGGGCGACGCCGATGATGATGTCAAAGCAGCCGTACAGGCAGCTATCGAGGCTAAGACCATAACCTTAAAGGGCGTTGAGACCGACGACCAGACCGGCAAGATCGGCACAGTAAAGAGCGATATGGATCTCAGCGGTATTAAGGCAGAAACCGGCAAGTATACGGTTTCCGTTGATGTAGACGTTTATAAGATCATCCGTCAGGGTAAAGACCTTTATTATCCCGAGGGTGCTACTCTGGGTGACTCCACTAATGCTTCCTCTAAAATTACCCTTACATTCACAGTAAATGTGACAGCACCCGAGAAGCCCGATGAGCCTACACCCGAAGAGCCTAAGCCCGAAGAACCCAAACCCGAGGATCCTACTCCTGTTGATCCTAAGCCTGAGGATCCCACTCCTGTTGATCCTAAACCCGAGGATCCTACACCCGTTGATCCTACACCCGTTGATCCTACACCCGACACACCCAGCACTCCCGAAACGCCCGCAGTTGTTCCCACAACAACCAACAACAGAGTAGGCGACGGCGGCACAGTTCCCACGGATATCAACACAGGCGCAGCCTTTACGGGCACAAGGGCAATGGAAGAAGTTTCAAGAGCAAAATCCGGCGACAGCATTAACATTGTTATGACCGGCGGCATGAACGAGGGCGAGATCATTGCCAAGATCGCCTACAAGAAGGACGTTACCGTAAACCTCAAATACTCCGCATATACTATTTCCATTAACAGTGACGATGTTTCGGAGGACTTCGAGGCAAAGGGCTTCTACAGCACCGCAAGATTCCTTTCCGCTAAGGAAAAGGCAGCATTTGCAGGAGCAAAGGAGCTTCGCCAGATAAGCGTCAAGAACCTTGACGGCATTGAAAAGGCTACTATCACCGTAACCATGAGAGGCGGTTCCAAGGGTATGGACGCAACTGCGCTGAACAGGATCTCCGCAGGCAAATACAAGACTGTAGAAACCGGCAAGGTAGCCGAGGACAGAACATTCTCCTTTGAGATCACAAAAGCAGGCAACTATGTTGTATACACCGGCAAGATAGACATGGGAGAATAATAAATTCAGCTTTCTTCTCATAAATTGAATAATGCTACAACCTCACCCCTTTGTTTTCGGACAAAGGGGTGAGGCAATTATCAGAGGCAAGAAGTCAGAGGCAAGAAGCAAGAAGTTTGGAAAATGTTGAATAAAGGCGTTTCCTTGCGTTTGACATTTTCGGAGAGATATGGTATAATTGAGAAAAACATTTTACAGAAAAAGGAATGAAAAAAAATGAACAAGCCGAATATAAAGATCACATACAACTCCCCCGTGGTGCTGAGCTTTACCCTGCTGAGCCTGTTGGCGCTGATAATAGAAAAGCTTACAGGCGGCAGAGCAGCAGCGCTGCTGTTTTCGGTCTACCGTGCGCCCCTGACCGACCCGCTTACATATCTGCGGCTGTTTACCCACGTCCTGGGGCACGCAGATATAAGCCATTATATGGGCAATTTCACGGTCATACTTCTTGTAGGGCCAATGCTTGAAGAAAAATACGGCGGCAAACGTCTGCTTGCCATGATAGCCGTCACCGCCGCAGTAACAGGGCTGCTTAATATGATATTCTTCCCGGGGACAGCGCTTCTCGGAGCAAGCGGCATAGCCTTTATGATGATCCTGCTCAGCTCCTACGCCAACAGCCGCAGCGGCGAAATACCCTTAACCCTTATATTTGTGGCAGCGCTCTACCTCGGCACGGAAATTTTAAACGGCATCTTCGCCTCCGATAACATTTCCCAGGCAGCGCATATTATCGGCGGACTTTGCGGCGGAGTATTCGGGTGGGTCATCAGCGGAAAAAACAAATAACAGACCCCGTTACTTAAGATTTGCATAAAAGCAAAAAGGCAGGATCATTTTGAATCCTGCCTGTTTTGCATTCGGTGCATTCGGAAAATCAAGCCATAGCCTTTTCTTTCTTCCCCTGCTTATTTCCGCCGTTTTTACCGGTTTTATTTTTCCTGCCGAAAATAACAGCGATCACAGCAAGCACAGCCACTGCCGCTGCCCCTGCGCTCCAATAAACGGTCGCAGCCGCAGCCCTTTCCCTTGCCTCAAACTCAAAGCTGTTCCCCCTTGCCGCAAATACCAGATACTGCCCGTCCCGCTCCGCATTTATCCTGTGCTCTCCATTGTCATCCCTCAGAATTATTTCCGTCCTGTCCGCAGCAGACAACGGCAGAAATCTGATAATATGCTCTCCGGGTTCATTCCCGTCCGCCGCCGCAGGAACAGTCACACTCCATTTGTCCCCTTCCGCCGTGCCGGCAACCGTTTCTGCAATAAGCTTATCGCCCTCCCCGAATTTTCCCTCGCAGATAAGGGCAGCAAGCCCGTTTTCCCTTGTAAAATCGCTTGCAATCGCCGTCACATATTCGCTGTAAACCGCAGCAATCTCCGCCCCGAAGGTAACATTTTCCCCGTCAAACTCCTGCCACCGTACAAACTTCCCGCTCCCCTCTGGCAGCACAGGCAGCATATCATTGCTAAGCCTTCCGCCGTAAGGCACATTTACCGTCCCAATAATATCGTCCTCATCCTTGAAAATGAACTTCAGCTGCCCGAATTCACCCGGGGCATTGCCGTCCCTCATCATCTCCTCATAGCTTACAGCCCGGGCCCTGCCGCCGTAGCTGATGTTGTCCACCGCCCCCGTAACAGCTATCCCCCCTTCTTTCCCGTCTCCCTCAAGGCTTTCCGTCACAGGTTCCCTTGCCTGCCCTATAAACGTGCAGCCAATTACCTCGCCGTCCGCATATCCTGCCACAAATCCCGCCTGTTCCCTTGCATTCTGAATTATCACAAAGCTGCGGCAGTTTTCAATGTCATGCCCCAGCCCCGCAATGCCCCCCGCATTTCCCGAAGCGGAAACTCTGCACATGGCAGCGCAGCCGTAAATTTTCGCTGCGGACTTTCCCGCAACGCCCCCCGCATATCTGCCGTCCGTGGATATTACGTCCCCGAAGCCCCCGCAGCCGATAAGGCAGCCCGTGTCCATTTCCCCCGCAATACCCCCCGCATTGTCCTTTTTTGACGTGACCTTTCCGAAATTCCTGCATTCCCTTACAACCGTCTTGGACATATACATAAAATCAAGTGAACGCTCACCGATAGTCTCAATATCCCCCTCAGGGTCAAACCCCACATCCACAGCCATTGCCCCCACAATCCCCCCCACGCTCACGTCCCCGTTCACATCCGCATAATTTGCGCAGGAAGCTATCTTTCCGTCCGACCTCCCCGCCGTGTCCTCAGCGGAAATATCCTCCGTGTAATCGTCGGGATCGGTGGACTTATCGGCTATCTCATCAAAAAGGTCAAACAGCAAACCGCTTACCTCCCCCGCCTTGTCATTGAGCCTTACAATGTCGTCAGCCATCGTGCCCACAGTGCCGTCAGCGCTGTCCGCCAGTTCCCCGCATAAGTCCCCCAGCTCGCTCATAAGAGCGGAAAGCTCATCTCCCGCAGCAATGATCTCATCATCCGCTCCCGTAAAGGTAATCTTATCCTTTGCGGAAAAATAGTCAATAATGTCCCCCACACCCTCAAAGGCTTTTTTTGCATTGTCCGCCGCCTCCGAAGCCTTATCCATAGCGCTTTGAGCGCAAAGCGCAGCCGAAACCGCCTCCATATCCGCCTCACGGATAAATTCTCCGCTTTCGATAATGTAGTCTATAGCGCTCTTTAAGGGGTCGGGAATATCCTCCGCCTGCCTGCGTGCAGCTTTAAGCCCGTCCCAGAAGTCCCCCATACTGTCAATGTCTGCATTGTCGTAAATATCATCAAGATTACGGTTAATTTCCTCCGCCGCCTCGTCAGCCCCCCTCATGCCGCTTGCCATGTCGTAAACGCTCTGCCTTGCCTGTTCGCTCATCCGATCGTAAGCCGCCCCCGAAAATATTCCCGAAAGATCGTCGGTCAGCCTCCCCAGACTGTCAAACAGCTCCTTAAGTCCCCCGCCCGAAATATTGTCAAGTATCTCATTGATATAAGGGTTATAGCTTTCAATGTCATAAATATTCGCATTCATCAGCGCTTCAATATTATTAATCGCCGATTCGCACCGCTGCAGCTCATCCGAGACCCTGTCCGCAGCGCCCCCAGCCTGCTGCAGATCATACCTTACATTTGCCATTGCCCCCTGCATTTCCCCCGAACCGCTGTAATCCGCCAGAGCGGTCATAAGCTCCGAAACAGCCGAGGAAACCTCCCCCATATCATTGCGCAGCGTGCGGAAATTCTCCCGCAGCTCCTTTATAGACGCCCTCATTCTGTCCTCATCTCCCAGAGCACGCTCCAGGCCGTCAAATCCGTCACTGAGCGCCTCCGAAGCAGCGCTCACCGAAGCCATAGCCTCCGACAATTGACCCAACCCGTCATGAATGTAATCCAGACTGTCGTCAATGCTGTCCCCCGCCTGCGCCAGGTGCTCCGCCGCCTCCGCAAGGTCCTCAAACGCCCCCTGCAAATTATCTCCCGCCTCCGTTAAATTGTCCGACACAGGCTTTGCCATATCCGTAAGGTCAGCAACCCTCGAGCTAAGCTCATTAAGCGAATCCACATTTGCATTGATTATCCTGTCCGCCTCGTCCAGATAATTGTCCGTCCCCCTGTGCACCCTCTCCAGACTATCCAGAATATCATCTGTATTCCCCGAAAGCTCATCCGACCGCTCCCGCATATGCCCCGCTGTCTCGTCAATTATCACATTAAGCTCATCAAGGGCACTCCTGAGCTTCGCCCCCGTCCGCTCATTGTATAAAAGCGAAAGATAAGGCTCAGCCTGCCCCGCAATGCCGCCCACGTCCTTGCGCCCGTTGATCACGCCGTAATTGGAGCAGCCCGCAATATACCCCTCCTGCCTGCCCGCAATGCCGCCGATGTTGTACCCCACATGAGGATAACCCACCCTGCCCCTGTTAATGCAGTTCTGCACAGCCCCCGCAGAATACCCCACGATCCCCCCTGCGTCGGTAATATCCGTAAGCCCCCCGTCCGAATACAAGTCCGACGGAACAATATTCGACGGGTCAAGAGTCTCATCGTTTACCACCGTGTTCACCGAAGCGTCGCTTACGCAGCAGATAATGACCCCGTAATTCTCGCCGCAAACGCCCCCCGCAGCCGTCTTGCTCCTTACCGCCCCGCCCGCAGTGCAGGAGACTATGAATCCGCTTTCCTCGTTTATCCCCGCAATGCCGCCGCAGCGGTTTTTGCCGCTTATAAGCCCCGAGAATGTGCAGCCGATTATCCTCCCCCTGTTCACTCCCGCAATACCTCCGCATTCCTCTCCGCTCCCCTTAGGAACAATGCTTCCGCTTACCTTTAAGTTCTTAACAACACCCGAAGCTTCAATGTACCTGAACAAGCCCTTCCGAGAGCCGTCCGAGTCTATCCGCAGCCCCGAAACAGTGTGCCCGTTCCCCTCGAAAACACCCCCGAAGGAGGGTATGCTCACATCTTCATTAAGAATAATATCGCATTGCAGAGAAAAAGTTTTCCCCACCGAAAAGGAATCCAGCACACAGTCCTCCGCAAACTTTATAAAATCCTCATAGGAATTTATCGGAACGCTTTCATTTGCAGCGCTTACATTCACCGTACCGCCAAAGGAAACCGCCGCCGCCACAGAAAATGCCAAAGCCACAGCAAGCGCCTTCGGCAAAACCTTGCCGTTCAAAGCCTTGCCGGACAAAACCTTACCGTGCAAAACCTTACCGGACAAAACCCTGTCAGCCAGAATTTGACTGAACTTACCTAACCTTAACATTTTCTCACACCTCCTTATTCCTGCGCCTTGGCTTGCGCTGCCGTTTCTTTTTCCTGTCATCGGATTTTTCCGACCCGCCGTTCTCCGAAGCTTCCCCGGAAACGTCTCCCGAAATACCGGCAGTGCTGTCGGCACCGCCGTCAACATCACCGTCGGTGCATATCTGCTTGTCGGGCAGCGACCTTTGCTCCATAGCCTCAATATATTCCAAAGGCACAAGGCTCTGAGCCTCAAAATGGGATTTGCTTTCTATCTTAGCGTCCAGATCGCCTATAATAACGCCCGTAACAATACCCTCGATCCTGCCGTTCACATAGCCTCTCACAAGTCCGCTGACCGTGACCTTGCTGTTTCTGTAAACCGCCCTCTCCCGCTTTTTAAGAGTAAAGGAGGTTTTCTCAATAATAACATCACCCAGAATAAGAATCTGCGGCAGCGCAAACATAACAAGGCAAATGGAAATGACCGTCCCCCTGCCAAGGCATGTGCCGATCGCCGAAATAATGGGGTTAGTGGAAAGAATGCCTATAAGGAAGCCCGCCGCCGCCAGCATAGCCCCCGAGGTAACTATCGTGGGAAACGCCTGATTAAGTGTCTCCGTAATAGCCGTTTTCATGGGCAGTTCCTTTTTAAGCTCCATGTACCTGCTGGAAATTACAATAGCATAGTCGATATTGGCGCCCATCTGAATGGAGCTGACAATAAGATAACTGAGGAAATACAGCGGCTTGCCGCTCAGATATGGGAACGAGAAATTAAGCCAGATGCTCCCCTCGATTATCACAATAAGCAGCACAGGCAGCCCCGCCGACTTAAAGGTAAACAGCAGAATGATAATAACGAACAGCGCCGACAATATGCTTATCATCATATTATCATTGGAAAACGAGCTTGACAGATCGTAATCCGAAGTGGAATTTCCCACAATATAAGCGTCCTCGGGATAATATTTCGCCATAACCTCATGAACCTCATCCAGAAACGCAAAGCTCTCCTCCCCCTCCTCGGGCAGATTTGAGTATAAAAGAATGCGGCTGTACTCATCGGTTTTCAGCTGTAACAGCGCCTTGTCAAGGGTCTCATGCAGTTCATCCAGACTGCTTTGCAGCTCGTCGTCCAGATTCACATACCCCTTTTCCACCTCGTCATAAGCAAATATGAACATATCGATCAGAGGCACTCCGTAGCTGTCCAGCCCGTTCACCACCTCGCCGTAATCCTCATCATTGACCGCATAAGCGGCATATATCACCTTTGCCACCTCATAGTCCAGCCCCGCAAGCTCCGAAAACTGCCTCGGGGTCAGCTTATCCGTCAGCATGTATCCGTCCATGGCTTCAATATTCGCAAGCCCCAGCATGGAATCCGTCCCCTCCAGCCTTGTCAGCTCCGAAATAAGCCGCCCCTCTTTTTCGTAATCCCCCGAGGGCACTACAATAGCAAGTAAATTGGTGCTCCCGAAAGAATCCTCTATCTTCTGTGCGGCAAGCTGTGATTCATTTTTACGGGGCGCTTCTATCATAGTGTTTCCGTAAGCATAAGGGCACTTGTTGGAGAATGAAAATCCCATCACAGCCAGCACCACAAACAAAGGCGGTATCACATATTTTGTAGCAAAAGCAAACCTGCCCACCGCCGAAATTTTCGGCACAAAGCTCTTGTGAGCGCTCTTGTCGATAAGCTCCGAAAACAGCATGATAAGCCCGGGCATTAAAGTGAACACTGACAGCAGGCTTAAAAAAATCGCCTTAATCAGTACAATCGACAAATCCGCCCCTATCTTAAAGCTCATAAACGCCAGCGCACCCAGTCCCGAAATAGTGGTAAGACTGCTGGAGGATATTTCGGGAATAGCCTTGCTGAGAGCCGTAATGCAGGCCTCTCTCGCAGGCATGATCCTGTGCTCCTCCGTGTAGCGGTTCATTAAAATAATGGCGTAATCAATAGCAAGAGCCAGCTGAAGCACGACCGTTACCGAATTTGAAATAAAGGAAATTTTCCCGCATAAAAAGTTAGTGCCCTTGTTAAGAAGCGCCGCCGACCCGAAGGTCATCAGCAGCACAGGCAGCTCCGCATATGAATTTGAAGTAAACAGCAGCACCGTTATAATAATGACCACCGCCACCAGCGACACAACCTGCATTTCCTCATCAAGCTGCGCCTGCTCGTCGCTGCCCACAGCGCTGTCTATGTACAGATCATAGGAGCTGAGCAGTTCTTTTATCGCAGCCATAGCCTCAGCGCTTATCTCGTCCCCCTCCTCCCCGTCAAAGGTCACCGAAAACAGGGCGTATGTATTCTTGTAATGCTCCTCCGTTCCGTCAAATTCCGCCTCGGAAACGCCCTCAACAGCCTCTATCCTCTCTGCCAGCTTTTCCGCCTCTTCTTTAGTGATATTCGCCACCATAACCGAGCCCGAGCCGTAGGTAACAAACTGGTCGTTCATCACCGTAAGTCCCTGCCTTGTTTCGGTCTCCTCCGCCAGATAGGAGGTCACATCATTCTCCACCTCTGTCCAGCCCGAGGCAAACACGGAAAAGATCATTGCAAAAATAAACAGCAGAAAAAACAAATTCCGCTTGTCAACAATAAATGCCGCCAGCTTATACATAAAGCTCTCCTGTTCTTCCGTTTCCCTGTTATCGGATAATTTGAGGTCTGCCAACAAATATCGCCCCTTTCTGAAATATACAAAAATTATAACCCGAATATGTACAAATTGCAATAGACATTTTACGGAAAATGTATAGAAATGGGGGAGATTTTATGGTATACTTATTAAAGGGAACTTGTGCAGAATGCTCAAACGCCGCAGGGCTTTTTCCCCTCACGCCGTGGGACGGCTTTGTTCCCCTACCACTCCAAGGAACTGCCGCCGCTTCCCCTACCACGCCAGGGCACTGCCACCCCTTCCCCTACTGCGCCAAGGAACTGTCGCCGCTTCCCCTACCACGCCAAGGAACTGTCGCCGCTTCCCCTACTGCGCC
>CAZGAZ010000096.1:0-12068 GCA_964523835.1 uncultured Ruminococcus sp. | reverse complement strand
TGTCTCCCTCTTTTCTCTTTTGTTCACAATTTGTTTACTTGTTGAAATACCGTGTCAAATGCCGTTTATATCATTGACAAAAGGGAAATAGTATGGTATACTTAAATAGAAGAAAGAAAAATGCTTTACGTCTTTTTAAGCGGGCAGCGGCTTCGGGCAAATAGAAATACAAATGATCGGCAGCTTAATTTGGAAAGGACATATTTACCATGAAAAAAGCTAAAAAAGCAGCAATAATATTATCCGCAGCGTTATCCGCAATGACGGCGGCGACTGTGTTATCCGGGGGAGCAAGTGCGGAATGGGCGGAAACCGGCGAGGGCTTTTGCTATACGGACAACTACACGGGCGAAAGGCTTACCGGGTGGCAGACTATAGGCAACGGCGAATATTATTTTGACGGGAAATGGCATGTTCTCGGAAAAAGGAAATATTACTTTGATAAAAACGGAATCGCTTTGACGGGCTGGCAGGAAATTGACGGCAATACATATTTTTTCAACGGCGCAAAAAAGGGGCGAATGGTCACCTCGTGGGCGGGCGGCGCAAAGGGGCGGTATTATTTCGGTGATGACGGCGCTATGCGCAGGGGGTGGAAGCTCATAGGGGAGGATATTTACTTTTTCGGTGACGACGGGATAATGCGCACGGGGGAGCAGACTGTAGGTGACGGTGTTTACACCTTTGACGGTGAGGGCAGACTTACTGACCCTGAGGTGGGGGAAATTACGCCGAATCACATTTTACAGGGCATTGAATTTGGCATGACAAAGGAAGAGGTAAAGGAAAATTCGATACTTGATCTGTATGAGACGAGCAATCATCGGTTTTATTTCACCACGCCCTTGTCGAAGGGGTATCTGTGGTTTGATGAGGATGGGCGGCTGGAAGATATAGAAATATTTTTAACGAGGTCGGACGCTCAGAAGCGTTTTACGGATATGGGGTGGAAATTATCGGATACGATAACAGAGCCGTATCCTCACTTTACGGCGTATTATGATCTGTATATGTCCGAGGACAGCTCTATGGGTGCGATAATATCTCATACCTCGGGTGACACTTATGCTAATGTCAGCATTTCCTCCGGTGATGAAACCGAACGCAGGTGGAGATTATACCCTTAAAAATGCGGGCATGTCTGCGGTAAAACGGAGAGCAGACGCAGCAGTGCAGCATATGTTTATATATTGAAAGGAATGCTTTTTATGAAAAAAGCCGGAAAGGCAGCGGCAGTGATCTTATCGGCAGCTATGGCGCTGTCGGCAGCTTCGGTGACGTCGGTGGGGGCAAGTGCGGAATGGGTGGAAACCGACGAGGGCTTTTGCTATACGGACAACTACACGGGCGAAAGGCTTACCGGGTGGCAGACTATAGGCAACGGCGAATATTATTTTGACGGGAAATGGCATGTTCTCGGAAAAAGGAAATATTACTTTGATAAAAACGGAATCGCTTTGACGGGCTGGCAGGAAATTGACGGCAATACATATTTTTTCAACGGCGCAAAAAAGGGGCGAATGGTCACCTCGTGGGCGGGCGGCGCAAAGGGGCGGTATTATTTCGGTGATGACGGCGCTATGCGCAGGGGGTGGAAGCTCATAGGGGAGGATATTTACTTTTTCGGTGACGACGGGATAATGCGCACGGGGGAGCAGACTGTGGGTGACGATGTTTACACCTTTGACGGTGAGGGCAGGCTGCTTGAACCTGCACACGGAGAATTTACCTTGAACGATATTTTGCGTGGCGTTTCTTTTGGAATGACAAAAAATGAGGCAAGGACAAATTCGATCCTTGATCTGAATGAACGCCGTAAGGACAGTTTTGTTTTCACCTCAGTATTATCGGGTGACGAGTGCTGTATGCGGTTTGATGATGACGGGCGGCTGAAGCGAATAGATTTATCTTACCCGTCTTCGGATACAGACCCGTATCCGGGTATAAAGGCGTTTTTTGCAGATTCGGGTTGGAATTCTGAAGATTATTTCTTTCTAGAATATCCCCATGCAGCGGATTCTGAAGAGTTGTTTCTGTCCGGGGACGGCTCTGCTGGGGCAATAGTGGATTATTACTATTACGGTTTTTGTTATGATGACTGGAATAAAGTTTACATTGAGATATATTCCCGTGATGAAGCAGTGGATACATGGCAAAGATACAAGTATTAAACGGAAATACAGACCGATGAAGTTTCACGGTGATCGGCTTTGCCCGATAAAAAAGCAAATGAACACCTGATATTAATTATATTTGAAGGGGACTTATCGCTATGAAAAAAATAAAGAAAGCAGCGGCTGTGATCTTATCGGCTGCTATGGCGCTGTCGGCAGCTTCGGTGACGTCGGTGGGGGCAAGTGCGGAATGGGTGGAAACCGACGAGGGCTTTTGCTATATAGACAACAGTATCGGCAAAAAGCTCACGGGGTGGCAGACTATCGGCAGTGATGAATATTATTTTGACGGAAAATGGCATGCTGTCGGCAAAAGGCAGTATTACTTTGATAAAAACGGGGTCGCTTTGACGGGCCGGCAGGAAATTGACGGCAGTACATATTATTTCAACGGTGATGAAAAGGGTCGATTGGTCACCTCGTGGGCGGGCAGCGCAAAGGGGCGGTATTATTTCGGTAAAGACGGGGCTATGCACAGAGGGTGGAAGCTCATAGGGAAAAACGTTTACTACTTCGGTGACAATGGGATAATGCGCACGGGGAAGCAGACGATAGGTGATGATGTTTACACCTTTGACGGGAATGGCAGACTTACTGACCCTGCACCGGAGAAAATTACACTAAGTCTTGTTTTACAGGGAATTTCCTTTGGCATGACAAAGGAGGATGTATGGCAAAATCCGTTCATTGATCTGAATAAAAACAGTAAGGAGCTTGCTTTCAATGCGTTTATATCGGGGGACAAGGGGCATATGCAGTTTGATGATGAGGGGCGTCTGGAGAAAATAGACCTGCAATACCCGAGTTCGGGTGTAAAAGAGCTTTTTGAGAATTCGGGCTGGATATATAAAGACAATTACTTAGTGGAATATCCCCATGCAGTGGATTCTAAAGAGTTGTATCTGTCGGAGGACGGCTCTGCGGGGGCAATAGTGGATTATCATTGGAATAACCGGGCTAAAATTGTGATATGTTCCGGTGATGAAGCCGAGTTTACATGGAAAAGACACACAATGTAAACGGAAATACAGACCGATGAAGTTTCACGGTGATCGGCTTTGTCCGATAAAAAAGCAAGTGAACACTTAATATAAATTATTTTGAAAGGATTTGTTTACTATGAAAAAAATGAAGAAAACAGCAGCAGTGATCTTATCGGCGGCTATGGCGCTGTCCGCAGTTTCGGCAACGTCGGTGGGAGCAAGTGCAGAGTGGGTGAAGTCCAAATCGGGCTACAGCTACAAGGACGACGCTACGGGCAAAAAGCTTACGGGCTGGCAGACCATTGGCGGCAGCAAGTATTACTTTGACAAAAACGGTGTCGCTCTTACTGGATGGAAAATAATAAACGGCGACACCTATTATTTCAACGGCTCGAAAAAAGGCAAAATGCTCACGGGCTGGGCTAAGATAAGCGGCAAGCAGTATTACTTCGGCTCGGACGGCGTTATGCGCAAGGGCTGGATAAAGATCAAAGGCAACACCTACTATTTCGGTTCGGACGGCGTTATGCTGACGGGTACATACAAGATCAGCGGCAAAGTATATACGTTCGGCGAGGACGGAGCGCTTACCGCCACTGCCAAGGACACAAGCTTTGCCATTGATTCCCTTATGGACGGGCTGGAGTTCGGCATGACAAAAAATCAGGTGAAAAAGAATATGCCCTATTCGGGAAACTATACCTTCTCGGCAACAGGTCTGCTTATGGTGGACCTTGACAGCGACGATTATGTAGGTGCGTATGTATTTGACGCTGACGGCGAGCTTTGCTGCTATGCGGTGATGTTTACGGGGGATGCGGACGTTTCCGACGCCGAGGTGCTTTTTGACAATGCAGGCTGGGAGGACATGGGCGAATCGGGCAGCGGCAGGATATATGCTTCTCCGGATTATTCCGCATTCGGTGTTGCGGCAAAGGATAACGGCACAACGGCGGCTATGGTTTATTCCTTTGACATACTGGAGGAATTTATGTCCGGCAATGACGACGCTCTGGCTCACCTGGGAACCTGATCGCTTTTGCGGCGGCAGTAAAATCCTGAAATGCAGTTTATTCCATATTCTCTGAAGGGAGAAAGCTTATAATGAAAAGATCTGAAAGAGCATTGTCGCTCATAATGTCCGCTGTGCTGTCCCTGTCGGCTGTGTGCATGACAGCTCCCGAGGCAAGCGCTGCCTGGACAAAGTCAAAATCCGGCTACAGCTACCGTGATGATGTATCGGGAAAAAAGCTGACAGGCTGGCAGACCATTGACGGAGAGCTTTACTGCTTTGACAAGGAGGGCTTCGCTCTTACGGGCTGGAACAAGGTTAACGGCAAGACCTACTACTTCAACGGCGCAAAGCGGGGCAGAGTAGTGAAAAGCTGGGCTAAGATAAAGGGCAAACAGTATTACTTCGGTACGGACGGCGTTATGCGCACGGGCTGGGTGAAAATAAACGGCAAGACCTATTATTTCGGCTCGGACGGGGTAATGCTGTCGTCTGCCTCTTACAGGATAAACGGCAAGGTCTGCACCTTCGGCGCTGACGGTGTGCTCGAGGAGCCTTTGCAGTCGGATTCCTTTATCACTGACCCTTTTAAGGGGCTTATCTGGGGGCAGACAAGGGAGCAGGTGACCGCAAAGCTGGGCACGGAAAATTACATTACCTCGGGAAATATGATAATCGTCTGCGACGCTGAGCCTTTCCGATATTATATCGTCAGCGACAGTATGGGACTGTGCGCTTACGGGTATATTCAGAATTTCAGTGCGGCGGCGGTAAACGAGTTCAACAGCAGATTCCAGACAGAGGGCTGGAAATATGAATCCACCGAAAGCGGCGCAGGGGGCGAATCGGTTTATCTGTACACCTCCGAGCGCAGCTGCGGGGCTGTGGTAGCGAGCGGCAAAAGCTGCATGACCATGGTTATGTCCGACGCTCTTGCAGACGAGATAGGCAAGGGGAATGTGACGGATATTGTTAATATCTGAACTAGAGGCTAGAAGCAAGAGGCAAGAAGCAAGAGGCAGGAATAAAGACCTTAATATAGGGTCTCATTCCTGCCTCTTGCTTCTTGCCTCTATCAGGCCAGTTCGTTTCTTAGCCCGTCAAGGATTTTTTTCTCCCGTCTGGAGACCTGGACCTGGGTCATGCCGAGAACAGAGGCTGCGGCGCTTTGGGTCATTCCCCTGAAATAACGAAGATATATGAGCCTCCTGTCCCCTGCCGCCAGCCGCCCCAGAACCTCACGGAGGGCTATGCTTTCGTAAATATCCGATTCACGGAAGGGGGAGGGTATATCCTGCTCCTCTCCGTCCTCCTCCCCTCGGGTGAGGGATATGCAGGGCAGGGCTGCCGCCAGCGCTTCCGCCACGTCCTCCGGGGAGCTGCCCAGAATTTCCGCCAGCTCTCCCACAGAGGGCTCACGTCCCGTTTTCGCCATAAATTCCGACCGCTCCCGCCCTGCTTTAAGGGAAAGCTCTTTCAGGCTGCGGCTTACCTTTACCGTGCCGCCGTCACGGAAAAGCCGCTTTATCTCGCCCAGGATTACGGGCACGGCATAGGTGGAGAATTTTACTCCTCTGCCCTCGTCAAAGGCTGACGCTGCCTTTACTATCCCTATGCAGCCTGCGCTGTACAGTTCCTCGTATTCCAGTCCCTTTCCACGGAAACGGTTGGCGCACAGGTGAACAAGCCCCAGATTATCCGTTACCAGCTTGTCCCGCCGCTCCTTTTCGCAGGACTGCTCCGCAGTCCCCGGGGATATTTCCACAGGCATTTTACCCATTGTCTGCACCTGCTTTCAGCAGCTCACGGGACATTATACGTTTCTTCATAACCACGCTTGTACCCTTTCCGAGTGCACTGCGCACAGTCACGCTGTCCATAAAGCTTTCCATGACCGCAAAGCCCAGCCCCGCCCGCTCTTCCTCGGGGGCAGTGGTGAAAAGCGGCTCCATTGCTTGCTTTACATTGGCTATGCCGCAGCCCTTGTCCTTTATCCTTATGTAAAAATCTCCCCCCTCTCCCAGCCTGCAAAGTATCTCTATTTTGTCCCTGCTGCTGTGAATGCCCCGATAGGCGTGCACAATGCAATTGGTCACTGCCTCGGAAACGGCGGTTTTCACGTCCGCAAGCTCCCCTGCCGTGGGGTCTGCCTGCATAAGAAACGCTGTGACCACGCTTCTTGCTACTGCTTCATTGCAGCTGACAGGGTCAAGAAGGACTTTCATTTCATTTTTTATTCGTTCCATTTTTTTATTTTATATCCTTTCGTTGTTGTATATGCGGCAGCTTGGGCAGCCCTGCAGCCCTGAAGCCCTGCAAAGGGCGCTTTCAGCTTATCTGCGCAAAGCGGTCCATTCCTGCCAGCCGCATGACTTTTTTAATATGGGCGGGGGTGTTTTTCAGCACCACGTGACCGCCTATATCCTTCATCACCTTGTAACGCCCCATTACCAGCCCCAATCCGCTGCTGTCCATAAAGGTGACCTCGCCGAAGTCGATTATAAGGGTCTCAGGGGTATTGTTTCCCACGGCAAGGTCTATTTCGTCCCGTATCTGTCCCGCTGCGTGGTGGTCAAGCTCGCCGTCCAGATATGCCTTGACTGCGCTGTCGGCGGTTTCTATTTTAACTCCCATTATTTGCCGTCCTTTCTTTTTTTATTTAATATATCACACCAATGAAGCGGATTTTGTCGAATAAGGCAATCCGCTTTTTATTTATTCCTTTTATTTTGATTTTTGTCAGTATTTACTAAAATCTTTCTGCATTTATTGTAACATTCTATAAAATTCTCCGAATATAAAAATTTTTTCCGAAAAACTATTGACAAGTATGTCACGGTGTGATATACTCAAATCACGATATAAGTCACGGCGTGACATATCGAGATACGACAGTGTCAACATGTGACTTATCAAAATACCTTGCCCGTCCGGGCAATACAAATTTTTTAAACGGAGGAATTTATTATGGAAAACAAGGTTCAGTGCAAAGCAGCGATCATTCTGGGTATACTGGGGATAATGGCGGGGCTGTTCATTCCCATTATCGGCGTAGGTCTCGGAGTGGCGGGGATAATCGTGGCTGTGAGAAAAAAGGCGGTTTGCAGAATGTCCGCAGGTATGACGCTTTCGGTTATCGGCACTCTGACATCTCTTGCAAGCTGGATATACGCTGCTGTGATCATCTATCAGCAGATGGGCGGTATGACGCTTCAGTAAAAGAAGCGTTATCCGATAAACGCTGTGAACGGACGGTCTACATATCGTGCTTCCCTGCCTATTGCCTCTGACAAGCGAAAAAAATCCTTGCAATTATAGGAAAAACATGGTATAATAAAAATACATATCCATGTAAATTACAGTAGAGGTGGTCGGTACGATTTTGGAAGATATTGAAAAAATCAAAAAAACTTATCTGCCTATGACGGAAACCGCTTTTTATATCCTGCTGGCGCTTACCGAACCCCGCCACGGCTACGGCATTTCAAAATTTGTGAGCGAGCTGACGGGCGGACGTATAAAGCTCGGCTCGGGTACGATCTACGGCACGCTCACAAAAATGCAGAGGGATAAAATAATCGCCGTCTTTGACGACAGCGACAAGCGGATAATATATGAAATAACAGGTCTCGGCAGGAAGGTGTTAGCCGCAGAGGCAGAGCGTATCTCCCTGCTGCACAGGGACGTGAGCGCTGTTCTAGGCGGGGATAAATAAGGAGCTGATAACTTATGAAACACCCCTTTTCTTATTCGGAGGACACAAGGCTTTACATACTTATGAGCCTTCGCCGCCCCCGCCGCTGTCACGGCATTTCCGATTATATAGAGCGGGCGACGGGCGGACAGGTAAAGCCCGGTGCGGGCACGGTCTACAGCGCCGTTTCCCAAATGCGCAGGCGGAATATCATAACCGTTTACGACAACAGGGACTGCGGCACGGTATATGAGCTTACGGACCTGGGGCGCAGCATTCTGCACCAAGAGGCAGAGCGGATATCCCGCCTGCACAGCTTTATGGGATTGGAGAGTTAAAATATGACAACTAAGCAATATATGCCATTATGGTTTCTTGACGTTATAGCTGCGGAGGAAAAGCTGCAAAAGCTTTCGGCAGAGGGACTGCTGGTCACGGATTTTTCCCCTTTGGGCGGTGCGGTCACTCTGGAGGAGGGGGAGAAAAAGCCCCTGCGCTATAGGATATGTCATGGAAATGCCGCACCACGGGGTTTGCTTGCCTCGGGCTGGCGGCAGGTATGGGCGGGGAAAAAATACTACATAGCCGCACACGACGACCCCGAAGTCGAGGCAGTTCCCGACTACCGCAGCTGGAAAACCGCAAACAGGCTGACAATGATGATACTGCTCTTCATCTTCTGCTGCACATTCGGTTTCTGCATGGGCGCAATGGGAGGTTCGGACGGTGCGGTGCTGGAAAGCTTCCCTCCCTTTTTTACCTCTATGATGATCCCCAGCGGTATCTCGCTTATAGCTATGATCTACTTTTTCACCGTCAACAGGAAGCTGGCGAAATACAACAAGGATCTGAACCTTACGGGCACGGGTGCGATCAAGACCATTCCAAAGGAAAATTTCATCTACACTCCCGAGGAGGAAAAGCAAATGCTCAAATCGGGGAAGATGATAAAAAAGTCCCCCTTGGGCTGGTTCTACGCTCCCGACGACGCAGAGGAAATGGTGGAAAAAATGGCGGCGGAGGGCTGGCGGTTCTACCGTTTCAATCCCTTGGGCACGACCTTTTACTTTATAAAGTCCGACCCCTGCAAGCTGCGTTTCGTGGTGGATTTTCAGAATGAGGCAACCGACGAATATTTTACCGCCGCCGCAGACGACGGCTGGAAGCTGGAGTTCACCTCCGCCATGCGCATGGGCAGCTTTATAGTATGGTCAAGGGAATATGAGGATGAAAAGCCCGAGTTTTATTCGGACACCGGCGACACCGTTAAACGTGCCCGCAGAACGGCGCTGATACTGGGCATTCCCATGGTATTCTTTGCAATATTCTGCGTGGCGCTCATGGTATTTATTTTTGTGGTGGACGCCGATGATTTCTATGAGGCTTTATTCCTTGCGATCCTGTACTTAATTATAGGCATTGAATACTCGTTTTTCGGAGTAAAGACCATAGGCTATTATTTAAGGATCAAAGAAAAATTCAAGGATAAGTTTTAATCGGCAGCATTTTGTCGTGCCGACAAGCTGCCGCAAAACATTAAAATATTTTCACAAAACTCAAAATTTAAAAGGAGAGGATCAAGCAATGAACGAACAATTTGACGAAACACATGAAACGGTAAATGTACCCCAATACACCTACAGCCCCGAACCGCAGACCGATGACAACGACCATGTAATGCTGCGGAGAAAGATAAAAAAGGGGTACGGCTGGGCAGGCCTTTCTATGATACTTCAGTTTGTTTTCATAATTGTTGTACAGATCATATTAAGCGTGGCATATTCGGGCTACAAGACCACCGAATTTATGTCGGCAAACCCCGGGGCTACCCAACAGGAGCTTATGGATTTCACTCAAGAACTCGGTCAGGCGATGCAGAGCAATATGCTTTTCCTGCTCATTTCGACAATCATCGGCTACCTTATCGGCAATATCTGCTCGGCCTTTATTGCCTCAAGCACTGTCAGAGCCTTTAAGGTAAGGGAGTTTTTCGGGAAAATCAAGGTAAGCGGGTCAAGCGTGCTCCTCGCTGCCCTTGTTATACTGGGCATACAGGCTCTGTCCATGTTTGCGCAGATACTTGTTATGAACATTACAGGCTACACAGGCGTAGATGAGACCACAGGCGATCTGCTGAGCTTTTCGGATAACATGACCACAAACATTCTTTTAGTTCTTTACGTGGGCATAATTGCACCCATAACAGAAGAACTGCTTATGAGGGGATTTATTTTAAACTCCCTCTCCCCTGTGAACAGGAATTTCGGGATAATCGCATCCTCCCTTCTTTTTGGGCTTATGCACGGCAACTTCAATCAGATATTCAACGGATTTCTGCTGGGTCTGCTGCTGGCGTATATTGCAATGAAGAGCGGCTCGATTAAGGCTTCGATCATCTGCCACATGGCGGCAAACTTCAACGGCTTATTCAGCGGCGCATTTTATGAATACTACCTTTTGAACGAAAGAGGCGAGGATGCTGCCTATACTGCGGAAACCATACATTTTGCGGTGCTGCTTGTACTGGGCATAATCGCAGCGGTGCTGCTGCTCAAGCGCCACGGCATGGTAACGCAAAACGACCGTATTGTGGAAAATTACTCCTTCACCATGGACAAGCCCGAGGAAAAGAAGCTTACCTGGAAGCTGCTGCTTACACGTCCAAGCTTCTGGATAATCACAGCAATATATTTGATTACGGCGATTTCATCAATCACGGCGATAAGCGGCTGATAATATAGAATGCCTGTTAAAGTTAAAGCTTTTCCCCCGTCTGCGGCAGGGGAAAAGCTTTTTATTATCAGTTCTGTATGAAAACAAATATCATACGCTCCCAAGCATTACATCCGACAGTGATATCCTGTCAAGAATGAAAAATCTCAGCATAGAGAATGCTTTGACTACAGGCAACTCCGATCTTGCTGCGGAGCTTATGTCGGCATAGCTGCATTTAAGGCGGTCTGCCATTTCTTCAAGTGCGCTGTTAAGCTCTGCAGCGGCGGACTGCTCTGCGGGGGAAGTCTTACTGTCGGTGCAAACGGAGATCACAACTATTTTGCAGCGTTTGCTGTAAGTGCGGATATTTTTGATAAGGCTTTCGTAGGCGGCGATTATTTCGGGGACAGTCTTATAGCCTCTTTCAAGGTCTGTCTCGCCCAAAGAAAGCAGGATTTTCTTGGGGTCAAGGTCGCCCATGCACTCGGAAATCAGCTCGGGTGCGTCAAAAACGGAGAGGTCGGTATAGCTGCGGTTGTAAACGTCGCATTCCAGATTGAACGCCTGCTTTAATTCGCACACCGGCATATCCTTGGCAAAGCTTGAGCCGAAGAGCACAACTCCGTTCTGGCGGGCAATGCTGTTAAGACGGCGGTAATTCTTTTCTTCTCTTTCGTAGATGTTCATACGAATCTTCCTTTCATTGGTTTTATAATTTCAGTGTGTGCTTGTTACGGGTTTTAATGAACCTGTACGAGAGGTGCTGCGGTTATCTATAAGCTTGTTTCGGAAATATATCCCTATGCCTGCAGTGACCATTATCACATTGACAACATAGAAGAACATTACATACCAGTGGACGGTCTCATACCAGGGGTTGGGGGCGTTGTTATATATGCTCACAAACTTTCCGGTCATGGCGAACACATAGCCTATCCAAATGAACATATAAAACAACAGGCTTGTTCCCTTGGCAGTCCTGGCTTTCCATGCCTTGACAATATTGAGCGGCCAGGATATGCCGAAGCATACCACCATCATCATTTCCATAATGCTTGCAAAAGTTTCCATTTTAATCAGAACTCCTTTTTGAATTTTCTTTGATTTTATTATAATCCGGTTTTGGCAAAAAGGCAATAATTCTTAATTTAGAAATCTTTTTTATCTTATGCACGCTTTTTTTACTTTCAAAAGTTTTTTTATGTTCAAAAGAATTTTCAAAAGGGCGGGAATGTGGTATAATTGTAATAGGGAGATGTTTTCCCCTCATACGCCGGGGAATGGCTTTTTTCCCACTCAAACGCTGTGGGAGTGGCTTTTGTGGTTACTGTAAATGTTTTGTTGAAATGTGTTTATTTGTGGGAAGTTGTGACTTGCCTGTTTAAATGAAATGTGACTTTGTTGGCGAAATGCTTGACTTGGCTGGCGACTGTTCGTTGCCGACCAAAGGGACAACCTCCCAGGGGGGAGAGGGGGCGCTCAGGGCTTGC
>CAZGAZ010000095.1:0-12148 GCA_964523835.1 uncultured Ruminococcus sp. | reverse complement strand
AATTCCCCGTCGAACCTCCACCTCCGCTTGTAAACTGACCGTTCTCCGGGTCGTGATAAGGGTTAAACCTAACCTCATTTTCAATAAAGCTTTCCGGCAATTCCTCAGCAGCTTCTTCCTGCCCACCCTCGGCAATCTCCCCCTCACCAAACGAGAACCACTTGTTCGAGTTAAGTACATAAATCCGCTTTGTCTCCGGGTCATACAGCACGTCCGCTTGGTTCAGCTTCATAAACGTCATTCCCGTAGGCGGCAAATCTTCCTGCGCCCTCACTTCATCAATCTGCATGAATCCCTCATTAAGCGCAGTCGCATAAGCCGCAAACCTCGCCCCTATGTCGCCCCTCGTCAGCTCTTTGGTGTCAAAGGCAAAATAAACCTTGCCTTTTTCCTCTTCGGTAAGCAGATCACTGTCAAAAGCCGTCTCCAAAATATCGAGCACCGGCATTACCGCATTTTTCACCGTGTTCTCGTCCAGCAAACCGCTTTCGCTGCCGAACAACCGCAAAATCTCGCCGTTCACCGTCTGCATATTCTCATTGACTTGCATTTCAACGGCGGAATTGGAGATCTCTTGAAAACCCATTCCTTTATTCAGAAACATCATATTTTCCGTTTCCTCGTTTGCATACAGCCGCCGCCACTGGTCTTTTAAGTTGTCAATCGCCTTATCCCCAAGAGTATTTTCCGATTTCAAAAATCCCTTTTTCGCACCGCCCTTTGCAAGCTGATTCCGCTGAAATTTCAGCAAGCCGAGCGCTGTATTAAGCACCAAAGGGTTTTCGTCAACAATCCCACGCCCTTTTCCGTAACCGTCCGTGCAGCGCAAAATTTTCAGAAACTCAAACGGGTAATACTTTTTCCCCCGAACACTGTACCAATAATCTTTGTGTATCACATCATCGGTATTTTTCACCACACCGACATCTTGCGGCGAAACATAAAAAATCCTTGCCGCCACACCGTTCTCCCTCTCGATATACCCATAAGCCGCCCCCGTCAGCAGCAGATCGCGCACCCACCTGTACCGCATATACGCTCCGGGAATGCTGTCACCCGTTTCATTGTTGAGCATAAACACCCGCCTGTCGTCCGTTATCTCCTCCACACTGTCGGCATTTTTGCGATACATCTTCACCGGCAGCATAGCCGCCGCCTGCGCCACCATATGCACACACCTTGCCACCGCAGGAATTTGCATAGCCGTCTCCGCCGTAACTCTCCCCGAACCGCCGAGAATTGCCGTCAGAATCTCCGCACCCCTGCCCTCCGATGTAAATTCATTCGCCTTCAACAGGGAATTATCCGCCGCACGTTCTTCAACCGCACGCCTTTTCCCAAACCCGAATAACGCCATTTTCCTCACTCCTATGCACAAAAAATGCGCCCTCGGCTATACTTCCGAAAACGCTCTTTTACTCGTTTATTCTATTTTTGGCAATATTGAAATAATCCTCATTAATTTCTATTCCAATAAAACTTCTCGCTGTATTAATACAGGCAACGCCTGTTGAGCCCGAACCCATACAGTTGTCAAGCACTAAATCGCCCTCGTTACTATATGTTTTTATGAGGTACTCCAATAACGGAACAGGCTTTTGGGTTGGGTGCTTAACGGCTTTGGAATTATTGCCGAATAACGCTCCGTTCCAATTGCTGAATTTAATGATGTCAGTTGGATATCTTTCACCTGTTTCAAGGTAAAAATATTTATCGTGCGCTTCTTTTGAAACGCCTCTCCACGCTTTACCGTGCTTTTTGTAATCAGAATTTTTACGTTTTTGTCCCATAGGTACTGCATGTTCTTGTATATATTCTTGCGTTAGCTGATATTTTTGCGGATTATATGTGGGCAAATGCTTGTAAAATACCAAAATGTTTTCATGTATCCGCATAGGCATTCGCTTTGCATTATAAAATCCCGTGCGCATTGTTTTCTCCCATATGATTTCATATCGAAACATTTTTCTGTTGCTGTTTATTAAATCAGTTGTAAACGGTTGACATGAAAAAAGCAGAATTGCAGCGTTATCTTTAATAATTCTGTTGTATTGTTCCCATAACATCTCAAACGGGATAACTATATCCCATACAAGTATATATGACATATAATAATCTTCCAAGCAATGCGTATGCCGTTCTTGAACCTGAAAGCATGAAATTTATCAAGGATATTATAAAGAAATAGATGAGAAGTATAGTTATGACTATCCCCACGGGTACACCGGTAATAGATGTGTTATTCTTTTGCCATGTCAATACTTTAATTAATTTAATTATTTGTTTTTATGATCAAATGCGTACAATGCGTTTTTGGGGATATACTTTAGAATTTTTAACATTTTCGGAACAGCTTTATTAAAAATTTCATATTGTAAAATTCAGGCCGATATGATATAATATATATATATAATACATAATTAAGGATAACGGGAATGCGGAATGAAGTTTTCCGCTCACAACGATTTTTTTAATTTCGGAGGTGCACAAATAATGAAAACAAAATCGGTCAGGTATACCTCGGCATTTCTTGCTTCCTGTATAGCGCTTACATCTTGTTCTGTTTCGGCAGAAAGTCCCGAAAGACCGAAAGCAGACCCCGACAAGATCATATATGCGGACAGCTACAATTTTGAAAAGCTCGGCTTCGGCAGCATAAAGGAAGCCGAATGCTCGATACTTCTTGAAGCGGAAAATGCAAAGGGCGTTCAGATAAGCGCTGCTCATGAGGGCTTTTCCGGCACGGGCTATGCGGATATTACCGATAATTCCGCATTCAGTCTCACTGTGGATATTCCCGAATCACAGTTTTACAAACTGACTGTAAGACACCGTGCGGACGGGCACAAGGAAAATCCTATCAAATTCAACGGTATGAAAGCCATGGACGTTTACTCCGAAGCGGGGGACTGGCAGGAGACAACTGTCAACGGAATTTATCTTGAAAAGGGTAAAAACGAGATTACTCTCGGGGACGGCTGGAGTTATTTTTCGCTGGACTTTATAAGGATCGAAAAGGGCGAGAGCCTCAGTGACAGTCTTTACGAAAATGCTGCGGGAACGCTGTGCAATCCTTATGCAAATCTGAAAACACAGAATATTTATCAGTATCTCAAAGCCATATACGGGAAAAGAACTCTTGCGGGGCAGTGCACAAATTACGGCACAAACACGGAAACGGACGCACTTTATCTGGGATATGGAAAATATCCCGCTGTGCGTACATTCGACTTTATTTATGACTCTATCAACAACTGCAAGGGAAACCCCGAGGCAAAGGATGTTGACCTTGCGATACAGTGGTCTAAGGACGGCGGACTTGTGGCATTTGACTGGCACTGGCACGCTCCCTGTCACGAGGCGCAGTTTTACACAGAGCAGACCACTTTCAGGCTCAGCGACGCTGTTACCGAGACAGACCTTGCCATGCTTTCGCCCGAAGAAGTGCAGAAGCTTTATGACAGAGGAAAGATAAGCGAGGAGGCTCTCTGGATAATCAAGGATATTGACAATATCTCCGCACTTATGCAGCGAATGGAGGACGAAAATGTCACGGTAATGTGGCGGCCTCTTCATGAAGCAAGCGGCGGCTGGTTCTGGTGGGGCGCTTCGGGGGCTGAGGATTATAAATGGCTTTGGAAGCTTCTCTACAGGCGAATGACCGACTATCATGAACTTGACAATCTTATCTGGGTGTGGAATGCGCAGGCTGCCGACTGGTATCCCGGTGATGAATACTGCGACATTTGCGCCATTGACATTTACAATGCGGCTTATGATTACGGCGTAAGTCCCTCAACATTTGCGGAGGTGTCGGGCTGGGCGGCAAACGGAAAGCTTGTCACTATGAGCGAATGTGCGACTATGCCCGACCCCGAGCTTATTGTAAGGGATAATACATACTGGCTTTGGTTCGCTGTGTGGAACTGGGATTATATTGTTCTTCTGGGCACTACGCATTTGTCCGATAAGTACACGTCTTTTGATATGATGGAAAAGGTCTACAACAGCGATGTTATAATAACAAGGGATGAGCTTCCCAATGAACTGACCGGGTAAATAAGAGAATTTGCGGTGAAAAGTTATTGCTGTTATGTTTGGCTGTCGGTGCTCATTTCATGATCCTTGCTGCACTGAACACTGCCGCTTCACCCAGTTTCTGCCCGTCCTTTAAAAGAATCCAGACGTATCGGTATCTGTTTTCTTCCAAGCTGCATTGTATTACCCGATATTCCGGGTTGTCCTCCACACTCCAGTCGTCATATATATTCAGGGTATCTATCCCTGCACGGGACATAAGCTCATATGCGGTCATTCCGTATTCCTGTATATCCGGGGTGATGTTTTCTCCGTTAAATATGATCTCGGGATATTCCTCGGAGGGTATCCCGGGGTATTTTTCGGTGGCATAATCCTCGGGCAGTTTTATTGTATCGACTGTCACTGCAAATTTATTACGCTTTAATTCGTCGATGTTTTCTTCATCATAATCAGGGATATATTCTATCCTTTCCAGAATACGTCTATGGCTATAGCCTTTATCTGCATTAACGCTTACATAGCCTTTGTACTTACCGTCAATGGGGAAATATATGTCGCTGTTCATTATATAACCCGGTTCTTTAAGTCCCGTAAGATAAGACATTTCCTCGTTATCGGTATTGTGAATATCCATACCGGCAAAAACTATCTGTGGAGTATATTCCTCGCTGTGTTCGACAAGGGTAGCATACAGCCTCGTTGTCACGCATTTGTCAAAAGGCATATCCTTATCGGGACAGTGAAAGCTTGCCGTTAATATCTGTATGCCGTTGCAGCAAACAGCCGCTGAACCGCTGTATATATCAAGCTTCTCATCATAACCCCGGCTCCAGATAAAAACGTCATACTCTTTATCCAGCTCGGCAAGGGTGCAGGGAAAATCAAACCTTTTACCGCCGATGTAAACGCTTCGGAGATCTTCTTCCGTAAGCTCCTTCGGCTCTGTCCGCATAACGCTCCGGTCTGCTTTGGCGGTCATTTTCGGCAGGGTGACTTCATCGCTTATATTTTTTGAGTTCTTTTTTGCAAGGCTTTGCATGCGAATGTCTTCGGTAACAGCCTTTCCTCCGCACATAAAGTATACTGCGGACAGTATGAACGCAAATGTAAACACAGAAATAAGCAGTTTATAAAAAAACGATCTTATCATTGCTGCCGCCTCCTTATATTAAATATAACCAGTCCAGCGCACTGTGGGCTGTGAGTGTAAAATTATACATCGTAATTGCATCGTTGTCTGTTAATTCTTCATAGCGCCAGCCGGCACGTCTTCCGTGGGCGTCGGTGTAAACAAGTTTATAAGAAGAGTAGTCCCCTTTGTAGCCTATTGCTTTCTGTTCACCCAGCAGCTCTGTCACATCGGAGGGGAGCATAAAGATAAGATTATGTCCGTCCCTGTCGTATACAAGAGGAGCTTTGAGCAATGTGTCAAATTCGTAACCGACTATTACCCCCTGTGACACATTCTGTTTTTTCCCCTGCAAAATATAAACCCGACTGCATACTGTAATATCCTCGCCGAAGGTTATTTCTCCGAGGACGATATGTTTTCCGTCGTAGGTCTCTATTGCACTGTTGCCGACGGTCAGGGTAAAGCCCTCGGGCAGGTCGCTTACATTCATGGGCAGGGAAAGAGTTGCGCCCATAATGTTTATGTTGTCAAAAATGCTTTCGAGGGCTTCCTCGTGCTCCTTGTCTATCCTGCCGGGAAACGTTGTGTCTACATATTCCGAGGAAAGGTACATCATATTGACGATCTGATAGAGATCGTCCTTATTTTTACTGCTGCAGGCTGTCAGAGTCATTACGGCTGCAAGAAGCAGGGAAATTTTTATAAGATTTTTCCGTTTCATAAATTTTCCTCCCGTTTATCAAAGATTTTCGCTGGGGGACTGGGATATCCGCAGCGCCCCCGCTGTCATAATAACTGCAAGAATCAATCCGAAAAGCGCAGATGTAAGTCTTGTCGCCATGGCATAGGCGGGAAGAATGAAAATAAATTTAAGGAAATTTATCCCCATATAATATGAAAGCAAAACGCACCCTGCCATGAAAAGGGCAACAAGGAACGTCACACACAGCGTAAAGCCTCCGCCCCTTGAATATCTTACACCGGCGATAAAATAGCCGAGAGAAAACAGTGCAAGGCCTATTGCGAACATTTCGGGGATATCGAAAAATATCACACCGCCGTTTATGTCATTTGCATGGATAATATAGCGGACAAGGCTGCCTGCGGACATTCTTACAGCGGTCACATCAGTATCAACGGAAAGCATTCTGATATACCTTATATATCTTACCGTGTAATCGAAAACAGATGTGAACAGGCAAATCGACACTGCCGCAGCCGCAAGAGATATTATCCTGTTTTTAAGGGACACTGCATTTGAAATGCAGAAAGGCGTATGGTTTTCAAACATTTTCATGCCGCAGCCGAAAATATACATAAGCGGTATTATGTCGTTAAGGAAAATTATCGATCCCCAGCAAAAGCCGTCTCTTAAAGCTATCACAAGCATGAGGGCTTCTATTACCGCAAGGGTGATAAGCTGTTTTCGTATCAGCATAAAGGAACATATAACGGTATTTTTCAGTCTGTCGTTCATTGGTAAATTCCTCCTTTAATTACGTTTTATACGGTTTGATCTGTCGGAAATTTCGGGCTCTGCCACCATGGAAAGGGCAAGCATTGATATGATATACGCTGTGCACATACCTATCAGAAAGGCAATGGACATTTCGCTGTCCATATAATTGATTTGCGGGATAATCATTACAAGCATTAAATGGGGAGTGGCTAAAAAACATATAAACATAAGAAATATAGCGGTCGTAGAAACGACGTCATTACCCAGCGCATCGAACAGATAACCTATCCCGAAAAGGGCAGCCGCAGTAACTGTTGAGGTTATCGCATATCCGACGAATTTTGATCTGTTGTAAATGCAATATCCGTAAAAATATGCTGTCATATACACCGCCAGATAATACAGGGCAGTGACCGCAAAAATCTGCGTTATGCCGTCGCTTTTCAGATTCATAATATTGTCAAAATCATAAGGATTAAGGCTGCAGATGTATTTCTCAAGAAAGGTATATCTCGTTCCTGCGCAGATTTCCGATATTATTGTCTTTGAAAAAATTATGTCTGACGCTGCAAGGACACATGAATATACTCCTCCTGCAAGCAGTACGCTTACTGCCCGCAGTCTCCCGGAAACGCTGTTTGCAGCGCACAGCTTTGTTTGCCTCGGTATCATAATTGCAGCTGCGGCAATAAGTATAAAGGGAGTTGCGATATCGGAATAAAGCTTGAACTGCTTTATAAAATAAATATGGCAGTTAGAAAAAGGCGAAAAGTTGGAAAAACGGTGGTCGTGTATTTCCCGGCCGAGGTAAACGGCATAGCCGAAATTTATCAGCATCCAAAGGATAATTGCCGCAGCTGCGGAATACTCTGTAGAAAGGGCTGTCAGGCGAAGCGTGCCGAAAAAACGTTTTATACGGAAGCGGATATTTTCCCAAGAAAGTTTGGGATTTTCGTAATTTATACCTGTGTCTCCTGTGACATAATACATTGCAGAGCGGCTTTCGGTTGTCATGTTGTCATTTGCGTCTGTGTCCCAGGTGACGTAATTGATACACATTACTATTATGATAATGAATGTTATTGCCGCAATAAAATAGCCTATAGGGTTATAATAAAACGTATAGACGCTCCAATAGGAAAACACTGCCGGGCTGGAAATTCGCCCGATATGACAGCAGACAGCCGAAAATATCCCATAAATATTTTGTATGGGAGATATGCCCCATTTTTCTATCGGAAGATATAGGAGCGTTCCGAAAAGGGTAGTAACAAGGCAATATACCGCCTGCTTTATTCTTCCGCTGTCAATACACGCCATGATAAAACAGCCGGAAAGAAAGAAGCTGCAATAATACAGGACGGTGACGGCAAACAGCAAAAGTATCATCTGCGGGGGGTATGACAGTTCTTCTAACGCCAGCGTTTCGGAGACTTTGATCCTGTTATTAAGGAAATTTATGAATAATTGTCCTTTACGCTCAAACAACAGGAACACCAGTCCTCCGTATATCCGCTGAAAAATTACCTTTGCAAGTATAAGGTCGGCACAGGCGAAGAGGGCGGAAAATATCGAAGACATTACAGCAAGGCAGGCTGTTTGCTTCTTTGGTGAAATGCTGTTTGCAGAGCATATTTTCGAGAATCTATGATATGTGACCATTCCCGCCGCAAGCATAAGCCATGGGGTGAAAACATCGGAAACATCATCCTTATAGGTATAATGTGTGGGTTTGTACGAAAGGGTTATGTCGACGGCGCAGACAGTGCTTGCCGCCAGCCACAGAACGCCCGCAAGGGCGGCGGCTATACCGCAGGAAAGAAGAAATATCCTGCAAACTCCCATATCCCGTTTTATGTTCATGGTCATACCTCCTCCGGTGCGCCTCCGGTCAGATAATAGAAAAGCTGCTGTAAATTTACCGTGTCAAGGGAAAGCTCTTCGGGAATGTTCCCGGAAAAATTTTCCGTCTCGAAAACTGCCTTTTTGAACACGCCCATATTCTCCGTGCAGATGACTTTTTTGCCGGCGGTGAACCTGTCTACAAGGTCTTGCTTTCCCGAAACTGCGGCGTATTTGTTCATAAGGCTTTCGGTGTCTCCGTCAAGGATTATTTTTCCCTCATGAAGTATGAGAACTTTGTCTATAAGATTCTGCGCTTCCTCGATAATGTGGGTGGATATTATAAAGCAGGAGGTTTCCTCCGCCATTTTCCTTGCAAGGGTCTTGTAGAAAAGCTCACGCTGGTTGACGTCTATCCCCAGCACAGGCTCGTCAAGGAAAACAAAATCCGCATTTGACGCTAAGGCAAGAATCACTTTATAAATAGTGTTATACCCGGTGGACAGCTGCCCTGTGCGCTTTTTAAGGTCAAGCCCGAACATTTCCGCCAGCCGCATGGCATAGTTCATATCGAAATGATCGTACATGGAATTTGTTATGGAAAAGACGGTTTTTAGCCTGAAATCCGCAGGGTAAAGGGCGCTGTCGTTCATACAGAAAAGCCTTGACATAAGCTTGTCGTTGTTGCTGATATTTACGCCGTCAAGGGTGACAATGCCGCTGTTTTTTCTGCGCCGCTGCATGATTATGTTTATCAGCGTGGATTTTCCTGCGCCGTTTCTTCCCAGCAGGCCGTAGCTGTGACCCTGCTCAAACTTCATTGACACTCCGTCAAGAATGGTTTTCTTGCCGTATTTTTTGGTTATTCCTCTGATCTCAAGTTCACTCATCATAATACTCCTCTCTCATCATAGCCACAAGCTCGTCAAATTCAAGCCCCAGCTTTTTTGCCTCTGCGGCGGCGGTTCTGAGATACTTGCCCGAATACTCCTTCTGCCGCCTTTTTCGCAGCTTTTTCACTGCCCCCTCGGCAACGAACATCCCCACACCTCTCTTTTTATAGATAATGCCGTTCTCCGTGAGAATGGCTATGCCTTTAAGGGCGGTTATATGGTTTATCCTGAAATTGGCGGACAGGTCTGCCACCGACGGTATCTGCGCCCCCTCGGCAAATGTGCCTGCAAGTATCTCGTCCTCTATCCAGTCCGCAAGGCGGACATAGATCATCTTTTCGCCGCTCTGTGACAGCTCCATAGCATTCTCACCGTCCCTTCAAGGTGATATAGTCATATATACCACTATATCTCTTATGGGATATTATAGCACAGCTGTTTCTATTTGTCAAGAGGTTTTATAATTTTTTTACCGGAATGAAAAAATGGGTCGGATTCATTTTTTGTGAATTTAAAGAATGCAGTTTGTTTCACGGACTGACGCTGAGGTTTCGGCCGTAAAAAAATTTTTTAAATTACGGAAAAAATTTTCCAAAAGCTATTGCAATTTCAAAAAAAGTGTGATATAATAAAACCGTGAGCAAAAGGAACTGTCCGATTGCAAACATTTTTATTAAAATTATTTGTACTGACTTCCGAAGGTTTTTCCTGAGGAGAAAGGCGATGTAAGATAATTGCGTTTTTATGCCCGCTGTCAGTATGTGCAGCGGGCATTTTTGATTTTTGAAGGGAGATTTTATTATGGAAACAAGAGTTGCTCTGATCGGCATTGTGGTGGAGGATATGGATTCCGTGGAAAAGCTGAACGGGCTGCTTCACGATTACGGGCAGTACATAATCGGGCGAATGGGACTACCCTATGAAAAAAAGGGGGTGTCTATAATCAGTGTTGCGATGGACGCTCCGCAGGACATTATCAGCGCACTTTCGGGCAAGCTGGGAAAGGTCGAGGGAATTACGGTAAAGACGATCTATTCCAAATTAGGTGAAGCAAAATGAGCGGCACAGGCAATGCGGGCAGCGTGAGAAAGATCACCGAGTTTATTGACAGACTTGAAAGGGAACGTGTTCTTTCCAAAAGCGAATTTGCCGAAATTATTTCGGGGCACACTTCCGAAACGGATGAGTACCTTTTTGCAAAGGCAAGGGCTGTCCGTGAAAAGATATACGGAAAGGACGTTTATATGCGGGGACTTATTGAGTTTACGAATTACTGCAAAAACGACTGCCTTTACTGCGGTATCCGCAGAAGCGCAAGGAGCGCCGAAAGATACCGCCTTACCGAGGAACAGATCATTGAATGCTGCGGGACGGGATATAAGCTTGGCTTTCGTACCTTTGTACTGCAAGGCGGCGAGGACGGCTTTTTCACCGACGATAAGATCGTAAGCATTGTTTCACGGATAAAGGAAAAATTCCCCGATTGTGCGGTGACGCTTTCGATAGGCGAGAAAAGCCGTGAAAGCTATGAAAAGTACCGCAGGGCGGGGGCGGACCGTTATCTTCTGCGGCATGAGACCGCAAGCAGCGAGCATTACCAAAAGCTGCACCCGAAGGAGCTTTCTCTTGAAAACCGGATGAGGTGTCTTGACGATTTAAAAGAGCTTGGTTTTCAGACGGGCTGCGGGTTTATGGTGGGTTCGCCTTATCAGACTGCGGAATGTCTTGCGGAGGATTTGCTGTATATTCACAAGTTCCGGCCGCATATGGTGGGGATAGGTCCGTTTATCCCGCACCATGATACGCCCTTTGCAGATGAAAAACAGGGCAGTCTCGAAACGACTTTGCTGCTGCTCGGAATGATACGTCTTATGCTGCCGGGTGTGCTTCTTCCCGCAACTACCGCTTTGGGGACTGTTCACCCAAAGGGCAGGGAAAAGGGGGTATTGGCGGGTGCAAATGTGGTCATGCCGAATCTTTCTCCGAATGATGTGCGGAAAAAATATCTGCTGTATGACAATAAGATCTGCACGGGGGACGAGGCTGCCGAGTGCATATGCTGTCTCGGGAGGCGAATGGAAAGTATCGGTTACAGGCTTGTTACCGATAGGGGAGACTTTAAAAAGTAAAATAATATTACGAAAGGGAAATATATTATGTATAATCCAAATTCACTTAAAGCAGAGGAATTTATTGATGATTCCGAAATTCTCGAGACCCTTGAATACGCCGAGAAAAACAAGGAGAATGCCGAGCTTATCGACAGCATTATAGCTAAAGCGGAAAAGCGCAAGGGGCTTTCTCACCGTGAGGCGGCGGTTCTTCTGGACTGCACCCTTGCGGACAGAAACGAGCGCATTTATGAGCTTGCACGTCAGATAAAAAAGGATTTTTACGGCAACCGTATTGTAATGTTTGCGCCGCTGTATCTTTCCAACTACTGTGTTAACAGCTGCGTGTACTGTCCTTATCACTGTCAGAACAAGCATATTGCCCGCAAAAAGCTTACGCAGGAGGAGATTCGCCGGGAGGTCATTGCTTTGCAGGATATGGGTCACAAGCGTCTTGCTCTGGAAACGGGCGAGGACCCTGTGAACAATCCCATTGAATATGTTCTGGAAAGCATTAAGACAATTTATGATATCAAGCACAAAAACGGCGCTATCCGCCGTGTGAATGTGAACATTGCCGCTACGACAGTGGAAAATTACCGCAGATTAAAGGATGCGGGTATCGGTACATACATACTGTTTCAGGAGACCTACCACAAGGAAAGCTATG
>CAZGAZ010000094.1:0-12593 GCA_964523835.1 uncultured Ruminococcus sp. | reverse complement strand
CGCCCTTACGGGCGGCAGCATGAAACGTGCAACATTCGTTGCACATTTCTATGCTGCACCGCCGCCCGACTTTAGTTGCTCGGTTATTGTAACATTCCTTGTATGACGTTAGTTTACTTTAACCCTTTTCCTGTCGTCGGGCGGCGGTTTGCGTAAGTGCTCTTGAAGTGCGTTCTGTATGGCGGCTGTTAGAGGGGGCTCCGCCCCCCGACCCCCGCAAGGGCGCCGCCCTTGACCCGCCAAAGGGCAGAGCCCTTTGGAAACCCAAGTGGGGGTGACGTTTGTCGTCACCAGTGCTTTTGCTTCTTGCCTCTTGTTTCCACCCTCTAGCCTCCAGCCCTCTAACCTCTATCCTCTAGCCCCCAGCCCTCTTACCTCTAGCCTCTAGCCCCCAGCCCTCTTACCTCTAGCCTCTAGCAGCGAACTCCTCTACAGCCTCTCTCATGACCTCCTGCACATTGTCCTTAGCTTTAAGCTGAATGGAAATGTACGGCTTTTCCGCCGCCCCGTCCGCCGTCACTCTCCCCTTGAAATGACTTACAAGCCCCTGCACCTGCTCCAGTGAAGCGGTTTTCACAAACATAAGCAGTGAGCCGTTCCTCTGAGTAATTTCCTTTATCCCCGCCCTTGCCGCCAGATTTCTCGTCAGCGCAACCGTAATAAGCCCCTCGATCGACTTCGGCGGGTCGCCGTACCTGTCAATAAATTCGTCCAGAAGATCGGAAGCCTCTTCCTTGCTCGTCACCGCCGCAATTTTCCTGTATGCGTCCAGCCTCCCGGGCATGCTCTCAATGTAATTGTCGGGAATATGCGCCTCGATCTGAAGATCTATCAGACAATCCTCCGGCGCAGGCGGCACAGCCTGCCCCGTCTCCTCCGCAATAGCCTCATTCAGGAGACGTAAATACATATCATACCCCACAGCCTCCATATGCCCATGCTGCCGTCCCCCCAGTATCGACCCCGCTCCCCTTATCTCAAGGTCACGCATAGCCACTCTGAACCCGCTGCCGAATGAAGTAAATTCCCTTATAGCGTCCAGTCTCTTAGCCGCAATTTCCGTCAGCACCTTCCCCCGCCTGAACGTGAAATATGCAAACGCCCTTCTGTTTGACCGCCCCACACGCCCCCTCAGCTGATACAACTGTGAAAGCCCCAAATGGTCTGCGTCCTCAATAATAAGCGTGTTTACATTCGGTACATCCACCCCCGTCTCGATTATCGTGGTGCACACCAGTATGTCTATCTCATGCTCCACAAGGTCTGTCCATATATCCGATAACCTGTCCTCGGATAACTGCCCATGAGCCACAGCGATCCTCGCCTCGGGCAAAAGCTCCGCTATCCTCCCTGCGCACCCGTCAATGGTCTCCACCCGGTTGTGAATGTAGTATATCTGCCCCCCACGCCGCAGCTCCTTTGCCATAGCCTGAATTATGGTATCCATATTGTGTTCGATAACATACGTCTGCACAGGGTATCTGTCCACAGGCGGCTCTTCGATAACGCTCATATCACGAATCCCGCTCATAGCCATATTCAAAGTCCTCGGTATAGGCGTTGCGGATAACGTCAGCACATCGATCCCCGCAAACGCCTCCTTGAACCTCTCCTTGTGAGCAACGCCGAACCGCTGTTCCTCGTCCACAATCGCAAGCCCCAGATCCTTGAATTTAACATCCTTCTGCACCAGCCTGTGAGTGCCTATCACCATATCAACGCTGCCTATTGCCAGCTGCCGCAGAATTTCCTCCTGCTGCTTTTTCGTTCTGAACCTCGACAGCAGCTCTATCGTAAACGGGAAATGCTCGAATCTCTTAACAGCGCTCTGATAATGCTGCCAGGCAAGCACCGTAGTGGGCACCAGCAAAGCGCACTGCTTCCCGTCCAGCATAGCCTTGAAAGCCGCCCTGAACGCCACCTCCGTTTTCCCGAACCCCACGTCCCCGCAAAGCAGCCTGTCCATGGGAACAGGCTTCATCATATCCTGCTTTATCTCCTCCGTGCACCGCAGCTGGTCGTCCGTCTCCGAATATTCAAACCTTGCCTCAAAATCGCTCTGCCAGTCGCTGTCCGCCGAAAAAGCAAACCCCTTTGTGCGGCTGCGCTTTGCATATAACGCAATAAGCTCATCCGCCATATCCTTGACCGCCCGCTTGACCTTTCCCTTTGACCGCTGCCATTCCCCCGACGACAGCTTGTTGAGCTTAACGCCCCCCTCGTCACGAGGCCCTATATACCGTGAAATAAGGTCCATCTGCGTAACAGGCACGTAAAGCACGTCCGTCCCCGCATATTTTATCGTGATATAGTCTTTTGTTACCCCCTCCAGCTCCAGCTTGCGGATCCCCTCGAATTTTCCTATTCCATGACAGGCGTGAACCACCAGGTCTCCCGGCGTAATATCCGCCAGCGACTTTATCTCCTCCCCCTTTTTCTTTTTCCGCAGCCGCCTCTTTGAGGACATAGCCCTCGCCTGCGTAATAAGCGCCGTCTTTATATCGGGATAATCATACCCCGACGACAAACAGCCCGTCGTGATAAGCACATGCCCCCTCGTAAGAGCAGATTCCTCTCCCATGACCGAACATGGGATCCCCTCTTCCCGCAGATCATTTGCAATAATAGGCAGCGTTTTCTCTGACCCCGCCAGTACCACCACCGAGTAATTTCTTGCCACAAGGCTCTGAAGGTCCTCCGCCAGCTGACGTATCTCGCCGCCCCAGGGGGCAGTCTGATACGCCGTTATCGACCAAGCCTTTTTCAGTGCCACATCGTTCTGCCGCAAAAACGAGTCCGCCAGAAGACAGGGAAACTCCCTCGCCCTTTCCGCAATTTTCCCGAAATCCTCCAGATACCCCTCCAGACCTCTGCACAGCTCTCCCGTCTCCAGCAGCAGCTTCACGTCCTCCATGTGCTGACTCATTACCCCCCTTGCCCTCTCGCCGCAGCCGTGATATTCGCTGAACATCACAGCGCTTCCCTTTCCGAGATAATCAAAAATAAGCGCAGGCTTTTCATAGGCAAGGGGCAGGTATTTGTGGGAGTTTTCAAGAGTAAGCCCCCCCAGAGCGCTTTCAATGTCCTGCATAAGCCCCGCCCTTATAAGCTCCGTCCGCTTGCCCCTGACAGACGCCGCAAGCTTCCTTGCCCTCTCCGCAAAAACCTCGGGAGAGTCAAACAACACCTCCGCCGCAGGGGGGATAACAACACCCTCCACTATATCGGTCCGCCGCTGGCTTTCCACATCAAAATGCGCAAAGGAATCTATCTCATCATCCCATAACTCCATACGCACAGGGCTTTTCTCCTGTACGGGGAAAATATCCGCAATACTGCCCCTTACCGAAAACTGCGACGGCGACTCCACCACGTCCCGCCTTACATACCCCGCCTTTATCAGCCGCCCCGACAGTTCCTTAAAGTCGATCTCATCATCCTTTGTTATCCTTACCGTGCGGCTTTTCAGTTCCTCGGGCGGCAGAGTTTTCTGCATGACCGCCTCCACCCCCGCACAAATAATGCGGCAGCTGCCGTCTGTCACCCTCGTCAGAGCGCAAAGCCGCTGATATTCATATTCCCTCGAAGCCCTGTCCACCCTCGTAAGCGTCAGGTCCTTAGCAGGGAATAAGCAGGCAATATCCCCCGCCATTTCGTTAATGTCATCGCAAAGCCGCTTAGCGCCCGCCTCGTCCTCCGCAATAATAAGCAGCGGCGCACCCTTGCACACATTTTCACTCACCATAACCGCCAGCTGCGCCTTGTGAATATACGAAAGCCCGTTCACGCTCAAAGGCGAAAATCCCCTTGACATCGTGCCCATAATATCCGCAATATCCGAATGCCCCATAAGCATAGGCTTTATTTTCTCAAAAATCCGCATAAAAAATCTCCTATCAGAAGCAAGAATTTAAGAAGCAAGAGGCAAGAATAGATAATTTCGGGTTAAGGAAATCCCTTAATCGGCATCTTCCTAACAATTATTATCCCAATTCATTACCGCCCGCATTTCCCCGAAAAATTACATAACCGATGAATCAGCAAAATCGCACTGCGCAATACCGGTTGCAAAACACCCCCCATTGACTTCATATAAAGCCCCTCTAACAAAATCCCCCTGTGCAATCGCACTAAAACAACACTTTTCCCTTTAAATCCCGACAATCTGCAAAATCACCCCAAAATTCCCCGAATTTCTTAAATTCAAGTCATACAAGGCTTTACCCCTCAATAATATTCTACCACAAATTCCCTCACTTGTCAATAGCCTAACGCAAATTTATCCGACATTCAGCAAAATTCTCCCTTTTACACAAATCCTCCCCAATATTTTATACATTTTGCGCTATACAACACAAACCCGTCAAATCCGACTCACTTCAACCCACACCCACCAAACATCCCACAGTATCCCAAGCATAAAAACAGCCGCCCGCAGCCCATATCAATTATACTTGTTCATCGCCCCGTCAATGTCCCCTTTAAGGATCATCTCCACCGCCCCGCAGGCGTTCTCGGTCGATACATGCAGCTTCTCTATATCCTCTTTCGGGAAATTCCCCAGTACCCACGCCGCCAGGTCATATTCCTTCGAGGGCTTTTTCCCCACACCTATCTTCACACGGGGAAAATCCGCCGACCCGGTCAGATAAATGATCGACTTAATCCCGTTGTGACCGCCGTCGCTGCCCTTTCGCCGTATGCGTATAGCCCCGGGTTCAAGGCTTATGTCGTCAAAGCAGATAATCACCTTTTCAATGGGTATCTTGTAAAAGTTCATAGCCTCCACAACCGCCTCGCCGCTGTTGTTCATAAACGTTGTAGGCTTCATAACAATGCACCGCTTCCCCCCGATAACAGCGTCTCCCACAAGGGACTTGAACTTTATCCTCTTTATATCGAAGCCGACCTTTGCGGCAAGAGTGTCCACCGTCATATAACCCGCATTGTGACGGGTGTTCTCATACTGCACCCCCGGGTTTCCCAGCCCCACAATAAGATATTCCGGAGATGAGGGCTTTTCACTTCTTTCCTTTTCCAGCTTATCGAAAATATCAAATATACTCATAATAAATTCCCTTTTTTCGTGGATTTTCCCAAGCACTTTCCCCGTGCACATTTTACACGCACCGCAGCATATCACAACACCATGATCAGCGTACCCGCACCGATCAGAATGCAGCCCGCAAGCTTTTTGACCGTAAACTCCTCATGCAGAAACACAAACGCCAGAACAAGAGTTATAACAACACTCAGCTTGTCAACAGGCACCACCTTAGAAACCTCCCCCGTTTGCAGCGCCTTATAATAGCACAGCCATGACGCCCCCGTGGCAAGTCCCGATAATATCAGGAATATCCAGCTTTTTCTGCTTATATCCGCAAGCCCGCCCTGCGCATTTGTCAGGAATACCATTCCCCAGGCCATACCCACCACAACCACCGTTCTGATAGCAGTTGCAAGGTTTGAGTTCACCCCCTCTATGCCGATTTTTGTCAGTACAGAGGTAAGTGCGGCAAACACCGCAGACAGCAGCGCAAATATGAACCACATAAAAAAACCACCTCAAAATCTCCCGCCGAACAGCCCGTCCGCAACCTCTAAAAGGGCGGAACAGCCGTATCCACGGCCATTCCCGCCCATAAATATTACTGTGATCCGCACAAGCAAAATCCTGCCGCAAAAACTTGCCGCAAGGTCTTGCAACAAGTCCTTGCAATAATCCCATTGCAAAAAATCTCTTGCCTCTTGCTTCTAATTCTCTTGTCTCTGACCCGAACAGTACTACGCATTAAACAGAGGAGAAATAGGTCTGTCCGCATAAATGCGCTCGATAGCCTGCGCAAAGGTAGGCGCAACAGGCAGAACGGTTATCTTGTCGATCTTCTTTTCCTCGGGCAGCGCAATAGTGTCCAGAAGAACCACTTCCCTGATAACGCTCTCGGAAATACGCTCAATGGCAGGACCCGACAAAACGCCGTGAGTAGCGCAGGCGGTAACCGACTTCGCCCCGCCCTTTTCCATTATAGCCTTAGCCGCATTGCACAGCGTGCCCGCCGTGTCGATCATATCGTCCACCAGAATAACATCCTTGCCGCTCACATCGCCGATAATGTTCATAACCTCGCACACATTGGCTTTCTGCCTGCGCTTGTCAACAATGGCCAGAGGCGCTTCAAACTTCGCCGCAAAATTCCTCGCCCTCGTTACCGAACCCAGATCGGGAGATACCACAATGGTGTTGTCCTTGATATCCTTGAACTTCTCGATAAAATAGGGCACTAAGATAGGCACACCCAGCAGGTGGTCAACGGGAATGTTGAAAAAGCCCTGGATCTGCGCACAGTGAAGGTCCATAGACAGCACCCTGTCCGCCCCCGCAACCGTCAGCAGATCTGCCACCAGCTTTGCGGAAATGGGGTCTCTCGCCTTAGCCTTTCTGTCCTGCCTTGCATACCCCATGTAAGGAATGACCGCCGTAATACGCCCAGCAGACGCCCTCTTGAAAGCGTCTATCATAATAAGCAGCTCCATCATGTGGTCGTTTACGGGAGTGCTTGTAGACTGCACCACAAACACATCCGACCCTCTCACGCTCTCCTTAATGGAAACGCTTATCTCCCCGTCGGAAAACGTGACAACCTCCGACTGTCCCAAAGGCAGCCCCAGCGCCTTTGCGATCTCATTCGCCACCTTGGGATTGGAATTTGCCGTAAAAATCTTAATGTCCTTGCCGTGTAAATTCATAAATTTAACCTCCTCTACTAGAGGCTAGAGGGTAAGAGGCAAGAGGCAAGATTTTTTATTGCTCTCCCGATCTCCGAACCGAACCTCCGTAGAAACTTTATTTAAAAATATACATTATGTATATTTAACGACATATATTATGTTTTGTAGATTTTTATGTTTACTTTCTGTATAATAATATTTAAAATCAACAATTTGTTTAACCGCCTGCCATACACTAATATACAAACAGTAATAGCAAATTTATTTATACATTTCGTTGACTTTGCATTTTATACAAAAAGTAATAATTCCGCATTTTATACATATTGTCAATTACACATTATATACAATAAGTAATAATCTTACATTTTATACACACTGTCAAGCACACGTTATATACAAAAAGTATTATTTCAAACGTTTATACACTATGTCATATTTATACAAATTACAAATAGTAATATAACTTATTTATTATACATTCAGGACACTAAATAACGCCCCAAATATACTTACAGTATTATTTACACTACATTATACAATTTGCAGATACAACCTGTTTAATATACAAACAGTATTTTACTTATCATTTATACATTAAGTAATAAATCGCCTCTTTAATTATACCAATAGTAATGTATCTGCAAATTATACGCTTTGCAATCATATACTTGCAGTAACATTCGACATTATTATACAAATTGTACTTTATTTCATTAAGCATATATACAATCAGTATAATAAACGAGTGAAATTACAACAAGTTTACACAATACATTTCAAAGTTCCCGAACAGCTAAACGCAGCACCATTAAACGCCGCACCCTACCGGCAAGCGCACTGCCAATACTGCAATGCTGCAATACTGCAAATGCCATTCTGCCCGCTTTTCGAGCGGTCAAAACCTCTTGCCTCTTTTTATTTCTTGTTTTTCTCAATCCTGCTTTTCAGCCGCTTAGCACCGAATCCTTCGATAATTTTCGTCTGTCCCCGCTCCACAGCCAAAGCCCCGTCGGGAACGTCCCCCGTAATGGTCGAGCCTGCCCCCGTGTAAGCCGCATTGCCGATCTTCACAGGCGCAACAAGATTAGTATTGCACCCAAGGAAAACATTATCGCCTATAACCGTGCGGAACTTTTTCTCACCGTCATAATTTGCGGTAGCCACGCCGCAGCCGAAGTTGACCCCGCTGCCCACGTCCGAATCCCCCACATAGGTAAGGTGAGAAATAGAAGTGTTCTCCCCGATGACCGAGTTCTTGACCTCCACAAAATCCCCTATTTTGACGCCCTTTCCTATAACGCTTCCCGGCCGCAGCTGTACAAAGGGCCCTATGTGAGCGCTGTCCTCCACAACCGCCGAATTTGCCTGAACCGCATTCAGAACCGCATTTGCCCCCACCACAGTGTCCTCCAGAATGCAGCCCATGCCGATACGGCAGTTTTCGCCAATCTCTGTGCTGCCTTTCAGAATGACATTCTGCATAATGCAAGTGCCCCTGCCTATTTTAACGTGCTTGCCAATGGTGACCCCGTCTGTGCAGGTAAACTCCACGCCCTCGTCCATCAACTTATTTATTATAGCAAATCTTGCCGAATTATTCAAGAGCAAAAGACCTTTTCTGTCATTTGCACCTAAAACGGTGTCGGAATTTGCTGAAATATAGGCATCTGCACGAAAACCCTTGCTGATAAGAATATATATCGAATCCGTCAGATAATATTCCCCCTGTGAATTGTTTGGCTTTATCTCCGTCAGCGCACCGATAAGCTTTTCCACCGAAAACCAATATGCACCCGAGTTTACCTCCCTAATCTTTTTCTGGTCGGGACTTGCTTCCTTTTCCTCCACAATCCCCGTGATACCGCTCTCATTGCGGATTATCCTGCCGTAGCCGAAAGGATCGTCTATCTCCGCCGTTATCACCGTGACCGCATTGCCCTTTTCCTCATGAAGCGCCAGCGCCCCCAGAATAGTGTCCTTGTCAATAAAGGGTGCGTCGCCGCTCAGTATCAGCACATTTTTTTCCGCCCTGCTTTTGAGCCATTCCAAGGTCATCATCACCGCATGACCCGTGCCCATTCTCTCGGGCTGGAAAACCGTATGATATCGGTGTCCCGACTTGCCCCTCAGATGTTCCTCAATGATCTCATGATTAAAGCCCGTGACCACGCAGATATCGGTTATTCCCGCCTCCTCGCAGGAATCTGTCACCCAGTCCAGCATGGGCGTGCCCAGCACCTCAAACATAGGCTTCGGCAGGTCGGATTTCATTCGCTTGCCCTGTCCTCCCGCAAGAACCACTGCGCAGGCGTTTTCTGTGTTAGTATTTGACATAAATAAACCCTCCGGATAATTTTTAGTTATTATACTGTTTGTAATTTGTTTTAATCATTACTATAAGTTATATATTTTCTCTATTATACAACACGTAATATACTATATGTAGTATAAAAATGCAAATTTATACAATTTGTATATTATTTCTGCGGCAATTTCCGGAAACGGCAAATCTTCCGCATACCTCAAACTGCATTCCTCTTATCCCCGAAAATATAATCCGCCGCAGATATGACCGGGAACATAAGCAGCCCGAAAGCGCCCCCGCAAGCCGCCTCAAAAAACGGCAGCGGCAGCGGATATAAAACCCCGAAAAACGTCAGTCCCATAAGGATATACAGCGGGTGACAGGGGATCTCTCCATGAGCTTTTTTCAAGATCTTCTCCCTAGCACCGGCAGACGCACTTTTCTTTATCTTTGAAAGCTGCCCTGCCGCAAGGCCGCTTACCTTTTTGTAATAAAGCATATCAAACCTTACCGCCAGCAAAAGGCACAGGATAACATTTGCAATTATCCTTGCCGCCCAGCAGACAAAGGCGGGAAAGCTGCCTATGCCATAGTAAAAGCGGTGACTTGTCAAGGGAAGAGTAAAATATTCAATTACCGACGAAGGCAGATAGCCAATTTGCCCAGAAGGCCAAGAGCATGCAGTATCCTTCTCCCCAACATAAACAGGGTCGGCAGTCAGCTTCACGATAATTTCTTCGGGAGTAAACTCAAAATAGGTGAAATCCTCCTTGAAAGCCGTCCCGCTAACGTAAACGCCGTTTGCGTCCCTGCGCCCGGTGTAAACGTCCGTTTCAAATCCCATGGCAACTACTCCCGCAGCCGCCCCGACTACCGCAGAGGCTATCATCATAACAGCCAAAAACGCTGCCCCCTCACGGTACATTTTCTTGTAAAAAAGATACAGCGGCCCGAACAAAAGCGCAAAGGGGTTAAACCCGAAGCCATGGGCTTTCCGGCAGAATCTCCACCTGCTCTCAAATTTGCGGTATTCCTTTTCGCCCATATATTTTTCGAGATATATCTCATTCATATCCATAATTTTTCCCCTTTTCCTGATATACCCAAAGTATAAAATAATGTTAATTATACATCCCGTCAACACTCACGCCGTTTCGCAGAAAATATTATCGGCAGCGAGAATTATCGGAAAAAGCGCCAAGGGAACAGCCATGTATATGATCCCCCCGGAGGACATCGGCAGTAAATAGATCACTGACATAACCAGCAGTCCCAACAGAATATACAGCGGGTGATAATGGCTTTCGCCCGAAAATTTTTTTATTATAGCCTGCCTTTTAGATTCGGAAGCAGAGGGCTTTATCCTTTGCAGCTGCTTTTCCACAAGACCGCTTACTTTTTTATAATAAAGGCTGTCGAACCGCAGGGAAAGCACAAAGCAGATAAGCAGATTTGTGATTACCCTTGCCGCCCAGAAAACAAAAGCAGGCAGGCTGTTTATGTGGAAATAAGAAACGCTGTAGTAAGCCAAAGGCATTGTGAACAGCATAAAGTCCGTCTTTTGTTGTACGGAAATTTCCCTGTCCCCATAAAAGCGCACAAAATCGTCGCTTCCCATATCCGGATCAAGGGGCGCAGCGGTAAGCGCAGCATAAACCTCCCCCGGCGACAGCTCCAAATAGGAAAAATCCTTCTTGAAAAACCTTTCCTCCATAACAAAGCCTTTCGGGTCAAAGCCTATGGCAAATACCCCCGCAGCCGTTCCCACAACAGCCGAAACAACCACCATGACAGCCAAAAACGCCGCTCCCTCACGGTACATCTTTTTATAGAAAAGATACAGCGGCCCGAACAAAAGCGCAAAGGGGTTAAACCCAAAGCCATAGGCTTTCCGACAGAATTTCCACCTTCCCTCGAATTTGCTGTATTCCTTTTCGCCCACGTATTTTTCAATGTAAATTTCGTTCATGTCCATTTTTTTATCCCCTTTTGTGTATACTAAATGTATATTGTTATTTATATCATACATTCAGTATATTTATTGCCCCCAAATTATTACAAAATGTATAACGTTTATAATTATATACACTCTGATAAATACGTATAGTATAATGTATCAAAAATAAACATAATGTATTAAAGCTTATTCAATCATAATACAAATTGTATATTTTTTGAAATAATAACTGTTTGTTATACAGACCCAAAAGATATACAAAATGTATAAACCAAAATGTTTGTACAATTTGCAAAATCAGCCGGCATAAATGTTTATGCCTATAAATATTATGCCACATATTCGGAGATTTTTCAAGTACATTTTGTGTTATTTTGGCGAATATCCCGCAAACAGGAACGGTTTTGGCTAAAATCACCAAAAATTCCGGAAATAATTTTTGCTTTTTGTACAGTAGAAATGTTGTAAAATTTCTGTTATAATATACTTATGGGCACAGTGGCAATATGGCAATTTTTTCTAAGTTTTGAGGGAAAATTTTTCCCGAAATTATCCCGTCTAAAAAAACAGCTTTTAAAATCATTTTCCGGAGTGTTTATTTCCTGCGGACAATGGGTAAACACTTACATCGGGCGGCGGAGAGTAAAAGAAAAAACTGCGGCAAGACAGGACTGTGCGGCAAATTAATTTTATGGAGGTAAAATCCAATGGCAAAAAAATTCTGCTATCTGTTCTCCGAGGGTAACGCTTCTATGAGAGAACTGCTGGGCGGTAAGGGCGCAAACCTTGCCGAAATGACCAATGTAGGTCTTCCTGTACCCCAGGGCTTTACAATTACTACCGAGGCCTGCACTCAGTATTATGAGGACGGCCGCAAGATCAACGACGACATTATGGCCGAGATCATGGAATATGTGGCTAAGATGGAGGAGATCAACGGCAAGAAGTTCGGCGATCTCAAGAACCCTCTTTTGGTTTCCGTTCGTTCGGGCGCAAGAGCTTCCATGCCCGGTATGATGGACACTATCCTGAACCTGGGTCTTAACGACGAGGTCGTTGAGGCTATGATCGCAGGCAACGACACCCCCGAGTTCAGAAGATTCGTTTACGACTCCTACAGAAGATTTATCCAGATGTTCTCCGACGTCGTTATGGAAGTGGGCAAGAAGTACTTCGAGGAGCTTATCGACAAGATGAAAGCCGAGAGAGGCGTTACATTCGACGTTGAGCTTACCGCCGACGACCTTAAGGAGCTGGCAGGTCAGTTCAAGGCAGAGTACAAGTCCAAGATCGGCAAGGATTTCCCCTCCGACCCCAAGGAGCAGCTTAACGAGGCTATCAAGGCTGTATTCCGTTCATGGGACAACCCCAGAGCAAACGTTTACAGAAGAGACAACGATATTCCTTATTCCTGGGGTACTGCGGTTAACGTAATGCCCATGGTATTCGGTAACCTTAACGACAACTCCGGTACAGGCGTTGCATTTACAAGAGATCCCGCAACAGGCGAGAAGAAGCTTATGGGTGAGTTCCTCACCAACGCACAGGGCGAGGACGTTGTTGCAGGCGTTCGTACTCCTATGCCTATCGCTCAGATGG
>CAZGAZ010000093.1:0-12775 GCA_964523835.1 uncultured Ruminococcus sp. | reverse complement strand
AATTTTTTGTTAATTTTTGCTTTTCCCTATTGACTTTTCATAGCTGGTCTCCTTTCCTGTAAGCTTCCTGTCGGTTCATCATATGAAAAAGATATGTTAAAAGTCCCATCCGCAGCTAACTGATATGTAATACCATACCACAGTTTACCAAAGCTCTCAACATACTCTTTTTGAAGTTTTTGAATGTCAAAAATTATTTGGCTCATTGTATTTTTAAATGACGCTAAATCATTAATTATTATATCTTTTCGCTCGTCAATGCAATCAGCAAGTATAATTTTTCCTGTTGATGCATCAATATAACAAAACCAAAAAGATGAGGCAATTTTGTGTCCAAGTTCATAAAATACCCATGCAACTTTGTAATCGGTTGGAATCATTATATCCAGATTAATTCCTATTTTTATCTGTAACTCATCAATTTCTTTATTCATGTTAATTATTCTCCTTTAACAGTTAATTGCGAAACTCGAAAAACCTCGTTTTTATCCAAATATATCTGTCATATTTATTATAAACCATTTTTGAAATGATAATGTTGAATATGTGTTTCGATAATAAAGATAAAATGTTAAGGCAATGATGTGAAATTTGACGAAATATAAATATACTCATTCAAAAAAATTTGTATAAATGTTTGCAAAAGGGCGCTGTGAAAAGGAAAATTTAAAGAAAATTGCCAAAAACAAGAAAAAATTTCAAAAAACACTTGATTTTTTTGAAAAGGTGTGGTATAATATTAATTAACATAATAGATTGCAGACAAAGACCGGAGGAAAAATCCGGTCTTTGTTGCTGTGTGCGGGAGGTGTTAGAGGAAAATGCCGGGAAAAAATAAGGGAAATAAAAGCAAGGGCGGAAATACCGTTGCGGCGGTCTATGAGCTTGCAAAGCCTATTGCTGACGAACTGGGGCTTTCTATCTGGGATGTTGTATTTGAAAAGGAGGGGAGTCTGAAATATCTGCGGGTATTTATTGAAAGGCCCGAGGGCGTGGATATGAATGACTGCGAGGCTATGACAAGGCCTCTTTCCGAGGCGCTTGACAGGGTCGACCCCATTGACGAGCAGTATATTCTGGAGGTAGGCTCGCCCGGACTTGGCAGGCAGCTGCGCCGTGATGAACATTTCCTGCGGTTTATTGACTGTCCCGTAAGGGTGCGGTATATCCGTGAAAAGGACGGCGTAAAGGAATTTATCGCTGTAATGACGGCGTATAATAAGGACAGCGGTGTTATTACTGCCGAGACCGAGCGGGGTACCGAGGAGATAAGCGTGGCCGACACTGCTTTTATAAAGCTTTATGATGATGAGGACTTGGAGGATGAATAAGTATCCTTTGAGATTTTGATTTTTTTGATGAAGTGCCGGTTTACGGCAAAACGGTCAAAGGGCACTTCTTTATTTTAATATACAGGAGGATTTTTTGGAAAAATGAACAAGGAATTTTTTGAGGCGCTGGAATGCCTGGCGACAGAATGCAAGATACCTTTGGATTCGTTGGTGGAAAAGATCGAGCAGGGAATTTTGAAGGCGGTGCGCAAGGAATATCCCGACTGCGATGAATTTACGGTAAAGATAGACCCTGCCGAGGAGAGGTTCGATGTGTGCATTCTGCGGAATGTGGTGGACGACGAGCCTATCGACCTTAACGAGATAAATATTGACGAGGCTAGGACGATAGTTCCTGACTGCGTTTGCGGGGACGCTGTTCCTTACAAGCTTGACCCCGGGAAATTCGGCAGAGTGGCTGCCCAGTATGCAAAGCAGTCAATCAGGCATGATGTAAAGGAATTTGAAAAGGAAAAGCTCATTGCACAGTATCAGGATAAGGTTCACGATATTGTGACCGCCACTGTGCAGAAGGTCGAGCCGGCAACGGGTCATGCGTCGGTGCTTATTGATAAGAATGAGATATACCTTTACAAAAGCGAGCAGATCCCCGGAGAGGTACTTAAAGAGGGCGATATTGTAAAGATTTATGTGGTGGGGATAATGAACCCCGACAAGAAGCCCTCGGTAAAAATTTCCCGAACCCATAAGGACCTTGTAAAGAGGCTTTTTGAGCTGGAAGTCCCCGAAATATACGACGGCATTGTGGAGATAAAAGCAATTGCGAGAGAAGCTGGCTCAAGGACTAAAATTGCTGTATGCTCAAAGGATGAGAATATTGACTGCGTAGGCGCTTGCATAGGTCCTAAGCGTTCGAGAATAAGCAAGGTCGTGGATGAGCTTAAAGGCGAGAAGATAGATATAATCACCTATGACGAGGATCAGGCGGCGTTTATTGCAAAGGCTCTTGCTCCGGCGGACGTTATAAAGGTAGAGATTGCAGAGGGCGAGGAAAAGATGTGCACGGTAACAGTGCCCAACAATCAGCTGTCACTTGCCATAGGCAACAAGGGACAGAATGCCAAGCTTGCTGCAAGGCTTACGGGCTTTAAGATCGACATAAAGCCTGAAAATCCCGTGGATTGATATCCGCTTGAAATAGATCGAACAAAAATTTAAAGAGGTGAAGAATGTGGCGGGAGTGAAGAAAATTCCCATGAGAATGTGCCTTGGGTGCGGCGAAATGAAACCCAAGAAAGAGCTTGTAAGGGTGGTCAAATCCTCGGATGGGGAAATTTCCATGGACCTTACGGGCAAGAAATCCGGCAGGGGAGCTTATATATGCCCGGAGACCGAATGCCTTGCAAAGGCAAGAAAGTGCAGACGACTGGAGAAAAGCTTTGCCTGCCGCATAGCCGATGAGGTTTACGATAGCCTGGAGAGAGAGCTGAATGAACGGAAATAATGAAAAGCTGTTTGGTCTGCTGACGGTTTGCAGACGTGCGGGGAGAATGACAATGGGCTTTGACTCCTGCAAGGAAAGCATGGAAAAGGGCAAGGCAAAGCTTGTTATTCTGGCATCGGACATATCGCCGAAAAGTGAAAAGGAAGTAAGATTTTTCGGAGGGAAATACGGTGTTACCGTTATAAAGACTGCTGCGTCCCGAAGCGATTTTGCTAAGGGCCTGGGAAAAGAAGCGGCGGTTTACGCCATCTGTGATGATGGCTTTGCAAAGAGGACTGCGGAGCTTGCGGGCGATCCGTGAACGTTATAACAGGAGGGTATATATAGCCTATGAGTACAAACAAAAGTCAGGCAAAGGTTAAAATAAGCGAGGCGGCAAAGGACCTTAAATTGCAGAGCTCTGCGCTGGCCGAGCTGGTGAGTGAAAAGCTGGGAGTTGCAAAAAAGCCCTCCCAGAGTCTTACACCCGATGAAATGAATTATGTTCTGGAATATTATTCACAGGAAAATCAAGTTGAGGATTTTGAGAGCTACTTTTCTACAAGGAATGACAAGCCTGAGCCGAAGCCGGAAAAGCCAAAGACTGAGAAAAAGTCTGTATCAAAAACGGAAAAGGCTAAGGCAGACGCCGAAAAGGGTACTGAAAAAGCTTCCGAAAAGACTGCATCCAAATCAGGGAAAAAGTCTGCGGATAAAACGGCGGCTCAAAAGCATGAAAATGCCGAGGCAAAGGCTGAAAGCAAGCCTGCTCCCAAGCAGGATACTGCTGTAAAGACGAAGGAGCAAGAGCAGCCTAAGGCAGAAAGTAAATCATCCAAAAAGCCCGAGGCAGCGCTTCACAAAAGCGAGCAGAAGTCTGCTCTGGAGCGGTTTAACAGTCAGGTAGCCAAGACGGATGAGCAGAAAAAGAAGCAGGGCGAAAGATCTGCGGATAAAAAATCCCAAGGGAACAAACCTTCCGAAAACAAATCCAACAAGACAAAGCTGGGGGGCAGCTTTACATCTCCTGAGGGAGTAAAGGTAGAGCAGAAAATGCGTACTGTTGACACCCGTGGCAGCTATGTGGACATTGATAAATACAATGAGCGTTACGAGAACATAGCCCCTCTGTCCGGAGGTGGCAGCGGCAAGCGGGGCAAGGATGCATTCTCCAAAAAGCAGAAGCTTACCCAAAAGTCGGCACAGCGCGGCAAGCAGCAGTATTCGAGCAAGCGTGAAACAGAGGCGGAGAAGCTGCGCAGGCTGGAGCTGGAGCGGGCAAGAAAACAGCAGTTGAAGGTGCTTATCCCTGATGAGATCGTGGTTTCCGAGCTGGCGAGCCGTTTAAAGATACAGGTAAACCAGGTCATCAAGAAGCTTATGGCTTTGGGAGAAATGTGCACGATTAATCAGGTCATTGACTTTGATACAGCGTCCCTTGTTGCGGAAGAACTGGGCGCAAAGGTTGAAAAGGAAGTTATCATTACAATTGAGGAGCGGCTTATTGACGACAGCGAGGATGTAGGTGAGGGTGTTGAGCGTGCGCCTGTAGTGGTTGTTATGGGTCACGTTGACCACGGCAAGACCTCTCTTCTTGACAAGATACGTCACGCCCATGTTACCGACTCTGAGGCGGGAGGCATTACCCAGCACATAGGCGCATACAGAGTCAACTGCAAGGGCAAGGAGATCACTTTCCTTGACACTCCCGGTCATGAGGCGTTTACATCCATGAGAGCAAGAGGCGCATCCATAACCGATATTGCCATTCTTGTGGTGGCAGCGGACGACGGCGTTATGCCCCAGACCATAGAGGCGATAAACCATGCCAAGGCGGCGAATGTTTCCATAATTGTTGCCATTAACAAAATGGACAAGGAAAACGCCAATCCCGACCACATCAAACAGCAGCTGACCGAATATGAGATCGTCTGCGAGGAGTGGGGCGGAGATGTAATATGCGTTCCCGTGTCCGCAAAATCGGGAGAGGGTATTGACGAGCTGTTGGAAAATGTGCTGCTTGTTGCCGAAGTTGCGGAGCTGCGTGCAAATCCCAACCGCCTTGCCAAGGGTACTGTTATCGAGGCACGTCTTGACAAGGGAAGAGGACCTATTGCAACGCTGCTGGTTCAGAACGGTACGCTGCACACGGGGGATATTATCATTGCAGGTACTTCCGTGGGACGTGTAAGAGTTATGACCAACGACAAGGGCTCGGTAGTTACCGAGGCAGGTCCCTCCTATCCCGTGGAAATAACGGGTCTTGCAGAGGTTCCCAGTGCTGGAGACATTTTCAACGCTGTTGAGGATGAACGCCTTGCAAGAGAGCTTGTTGAGCAGCGCAAGCACGAGGCTAAGCAGGAAATGTTCAACCAGTATCAGAAGGTCACTCTTGACAATCTGTTCAGTCAGATCGAACAGGGCGAGATCAAGGAACTGCCTATTATTGTAAAGGCAGACGTACAGGGTTCTGTGGAGGCTGTAAAGCAGTCGCTGGAGAAGCTTTCCAATGATGAAGTCCGCATTAAGGTCATTCACGGGGCTGTGGGTGCGGTTTCCGAGGGCGACGTTATGCTTGCCAGTGCTTCAAATGCAATAATTGTAGGCTTTAATGTCCGTCCAGATCCTGTGGCTGCGGAAAATGCGGAAAAGGACGGGGTGGATATAAGGCTTTACCGCATAATCTACGACGCCATTGAGGAAATTTCCACGGCTATGAAGGGTATGCTTGCTCCAAAGTTCAGGGAAATTTCTCAGGGACGTGTGGAAGTCCGCCAGGTATACAAAATTTCCAATGTGGGACTTGTGGCGGGTTCATATGTGCTCAGCGGCAAGATCACAAGGTCAAGCAATATCAGAGTTGTCCGTGACGGTATTGTAATTGCGGAGGACAAAATGTCCAGCCTGAAGCGTTTCAAGGACGATGTCAAGGAAGTTGCGGAAAGCTATGAATGCGGAATTACTCTTGAAAAATTCAACGACATAAAAGAGGGTGACATTTTCGAGGCATTTATTATGGAGGAATACCGTGCCGATTAATTGAAAAAGCGCTGCGGGGCAGTGAGCAGCTGCTCCCAGGCAATGCTCTCAACTGTTACAGAATGAAAGGAAAAGATTATGCCCGGATTTAAGAATGAGCGTAAGAACGAAGATATAAGACGGCTTATAGCAGGACTTGTAAGCGACGGGATAAAAGATCCCCGTGTGGGCAGCGGGCTTGTTTCGGTAGTCCGCACAGAGCTTAGCGGGGATAACTCCCATTGCAAGGTCTATATTTCACACTTAGAGGGGCAGGAGGCGGCTAAGAATGCGGTCAAGGGGCTTGAAAGCGCCTCGGGACTTATAAAGCATGAGATAATGAGCCGTCTTAAAATGAAAAAGTGCCCCGAGCTTAAATTTATAGCGGATAACTCCATTGAGCGCTCCGCAAGGATATCCGAAATGATCGACGAGCTGAACAAAGACTGATACCGGAAGGTGATACTTTGAAAACTACGCTAACAGAAAGTTATGCAGAAGCGGCAGAGTTTCTGAAAAGCCATGACAATTACTATATCCTCATACATGTTGCTCCGGACGGTGACGCTATGGGCAGCGGCTTCGGGCTTTGCCGTGTACTGCGGGAAATGGGGAAAAATGCGAACGTACTCTGTTCCGATCCGTTTCCAAAAAGGTACAAATATCTTTACGACTGGTATGAGCCGGGGCGGTTTACTCCGAAAACGGTAGTGGCGGTCGATCTTGCGGATAAAAAGCTTTTCGGCAAGGAGCTGACTGCTTATGAGGAATATGTGGATATGTGCATAGACCACCATGTTTCCAACACGGGCTATGCAAAGCAGACTGTTCTTGACCCAAATGCCTCGGCTGCCTGCGAGGTGCTTTATGAGATATTGACGGCGGGGAATATCCCTCTTGACGATATTTCCGCAAAGTGCATTTACACCGGGATAGCCACCGATACAGGCTGCTTTAAGTTTGAGAACACCACACCCAGGTGCCATGTGATAGTTTCCGAGCTGATGAGCTTTGACATTCCCTATGCGCCCATTAACAGGCAGCTTTTTGATATTAAAAGCAAGGCAAGGCTGACTGTTGAGCAGCAGGTGCTGGGCAGCGCAGAAACCTATCTTGACGACAAGTGCGCCATAATTGCTGTCACCTACAAGATGATGAGCGAAACGGGTCTTTCAAAGGAAGAATTTGAGGGACTTGCCTCTCTGCCCATGCAGATAGAGGGTGTTGTTGTGGGAGTGACCATAAAGGAAAAGGAAGAGGGCAAGTTCAAAATATCCATGAGAAGCACCGAGGAAGCAGACGTTTCCGCTATCTGCGGGAAGCTGGGCGGCGGCGGTCATGCAAGGGCTGCGGGATGTTCGGTAGAAGGCACTCTTGAACAGGTGAAAATGAAAGCTCTTTCCGCCATTGCTTCTGCGCTGGGGTTTGATCTATGGCTGTCGTGACAGGCGCAAGCGGAGCGTGCGGCACAAACGGAGTTTGCGGCGAAATAAAGGGCATTATCTGTATGTACAAGCCTGCGGGGTTTACCTCCTTTGATGTGATAGCAAAGCTGCGTGGTATCTTAAAGACCCGCCGCCTGGGGCACGCAGGAACTCTTGACCCTATGGCGGAGGGCGTTCTTCCTGTGTTTGCGGGAAATGCCGCAAAGGCTGTGGATATGCTTCTTTGCCACGACAAGACCTACAGGGCGGAATTTGCTTTGGGCAAGGTCACCGACACACAGGACAGCACAGGGAATATTATTTCGGAAAATGACAGGATTGTTTCCCGTGATGAACTGGAAAAGGTTCTCCCTCAATTCTGCGGAGATATTATGCAGATACCTCCCATGTATTCGGCTGTCAGCATAAACGGCAAGCGGCTTTATGAGCTTGCAAGACAGGGTAAGACCGTAGAGCGGCAGCCTCGTCCCGTGACAGTTTACAGCCTGAAGATTCATTCTTACAATGAAAATGAGCGGCGTGGTGTGTTGGAAATTTCCTGCTCCAAGGGCACATATGTCCGCACGCTTATCAACGATATAGGTGAGGCGATTGGCTGCGGCGGCATAATGACAGGTCTTGTAAGGACTGCCGCCTGCGGGTTTTCACTGGAGGATTGTGTTACCTTTGAGGAATTACAGCAAGCGGCTGATAGGGGAGAGGATATGATTAAATTTCTGCTGCCTGTGGATACGGTTTTTGCCCTGCTTCCCGAAATCAAGCTTGACGAGGCAAGAGAGCGAATGTATCGCAATGGCGTTAAGCTTGATATAAAAAGGCTGCCGCCATTGCCCAAGGGTGCGGACAGATTCCGCATTTACGGGGCAAGGGGAGATTTCCTGGGTGTTGCAAAAACGGACGGTCAAGTTCTGCGATCGGAAAAGAATTTTTATTAAATATTAATTAACTTAGGTGATAGCTTTGGGTGAAAATCCAAAAAACAGACTTACGATAATAGAAAATAACGCCGCTGCTGACTGCGATACTGCGGTCGCTTTGGGGGTATTTGACGGAGTGCACCTGGGGCACAGGGCGGTAATAGGCGCTGCAAGAGAATTTGCTGTTATGAACATTGACGTTCAAAACAGTGACGGTAAAAATACACTTGCTCCTGCCGTGTGCACTTTTAAGACTGCTACCATTAACACAAAAGGAGCGGATTTCCTGCCTGTTTTCGGGGAGGAAAAAAAGCTTGCCCTGCTTGCCGGGGAGGGAGTAAGGTTTGTGTATAACCCCGATTTTGCCTTGGTACGTGATATGAGTGCGGAGGAGTTTGTGAGAGATATCCTCAAAAAAAAGCTGCGTGCAAGGGCTGCAGTATGCGGCAGGGACTTTCGTCTGGGAAAGAACGCCGCCTGTGGTGTGACCGAGCTGGAGGAAATCTGCAAAGGCTTCGGCATAACTCTTATTGCTGCCGAGGATGTTACGGCGGATGGTGAAAAAATATCCTCCGCAAGGCTTCGGCGGCTGATCTTACAGGGAGAGATCACTGCGGCAAACCGTTTGCTGGGGGCAAATTATTCCGTTGACGGAGAAATAGTCACGGGAAATAAATTCGGCAGGCAGCTGGATTTTCCAACGGCGAATCAGGTCATAGAACCGGGGACGGTCTGCCCGAAATTCGGCGTTTATGTTTCACGGGCGGAGATATGCGGCAGAGATGTAAAGGGGATCACCAATATCGGCGTAAAGCCTACTGTGGGGTATGAGGGAGTGCCTTTGGCGGAAACTCATTTTCTCGGGTTTTCGGGGGATTTGTACGGCAGGAAATTAAGCGTGGAGCTGATTTCTTTTTTACGTCCGGAGCAGAGGTTTAGCAGTGCGGATGAACTGAAAGAACGCATATGCCGTGACATTGAGGCGGCGGAAAAATTTTGGGATATTTAAGAGAATTTTCATATACCGTCTTATAAATATAAAAAAGAAAATATTTCCCTAATGGGATTGTGAAATAAAAATTCAATTTGAATTTAGTGAATTTCGGGCAGATGTTTTTCCCGAAATTCGGGAAAGGAATGATTATAAAAATGGACAGTATCAAAGTTAGAACAAGATTTGCCCCCAGCCCCACGGGCTTTATGCACATAGGCAATCTGCGCACTGCGGTCTACACATATATTATAGCCAAGAAATACGGCGGCGATTTTATCCTGCGTATCGAGGACACCGACCGTGAGAGGTATGTGGAGGGGGCAGTGGAAAAAATTTACGACACCCTTAAAGTCTGCGGTCTTAATTGGGACGAGGGTCCCGATGTGGGCGGGCAGTTCGGTCCTTATATCCAGTCGGAAAGAATGGAGATATACAAGGAATATGCCGAGAAACTGGTGGAAATGGGCAAGGCATATTACTGCTTCTGCACCAAAGAGCGGATAGACGCTCTGCACAAGGCTCAGCAGGAGGCAAAGCTTTCCAATCAGACCTACGACCGTCACTGCCGTGATCTGCCGGAGGATGAAGTAAAGCGGCTGCTGGAGGCGGGAACGCCTTATGTTATCCGTCAGAAAATGCCTGTTGACGGGTCTACCACCTTTAATGACCTGCTGTACGGCGATATTACTGTGGAGAACGCAATTCTTGACGATCAGATCATTTTAAAGGCGGACGGTATGCCTACCTATAATTTCGCCAATGTCATAGACGATCATCTTATGGGGATAACCCATGTGGTAAGGGGAAATGAGTATCTCTCAAGTACACCCAAGTACAACCTTTTGTATGAGGCATTTGGCTGGGACGTTCCCCAATATATCCATGTGGAGCATATTATGAGGGACGCTACTCACAAGCTTGCCAAAAGAGACGGTGACGCTTATTTCGGGGATTTTGTGGACAAGGGCTTCTATGTGCCCGCAATTATCAATTATATTGCCCTTCTGGGTTGGGCGCCCAAGGGGGAAAATGAGATATTTTCCCTTGATGAGCTTATAGAAGAATTTGATATTAACGGTATCTCCAAATCTCCGGCTGTGTTTGACATTGTCAAAATGACCGCTATAAATGCGGAACATTTACGCAGGCTGCCCTTTGAGAAATTCAAGGAAGTGGCAATGCCCTATATAAAGCAGGGCTGCAAGCGGGACGATATTGATTTCGATGTGCTCCTGAAAGCCATTCAGCCCCGCACCGAGTTATTGACCGATCTTCCCGAAAAGGTTGACTTTATCGACCAAATGCCCGAGTACAGCACCGAGCTTTATTTTAACAAGAAGATGAAAACCAATCCCGAAACATCTCTCGGATCCCTTAAAACCATTCTCCCTGTATTGGAGGGGATAGGGGACTGGAACGAGGAAAGCGTTCACAAGGCTGTATTTGAGGAGATAGAGCGGCAGGGTGTTAAGAACGGATTTATGCTGTGGCCCTTGCGCACGGCTCTTTCGGGCAAGGCGCTCACTCCCGGAGGAGGCATTGAGCTTGCGGCTGTTCTCGGAAAAGATGTGACAATTGAGAGGGTCAGGGCGGCTATTGAAAAGCTTGGCGGGTGACAGGATTTTTAGCGGCAATATTCCTTATATTGTCACGGGATTTTCACATTACAGGCGTAAAATATCTAACGTGGGCTGCCGATAATTTTCACGGTTTCCCTGATTTATGAGAACGGCAGACGTTAAAAACATATATAAGTTATTTCCATATGGGACGGCAATGCTTTAAAACAAGGCCGTCCCGTCGAAAGGCGGAAGGATTTAATGATAGAGGTCAAAAACCTTACAAAGCACTACGGAAGCAAAAAAGCGGTGAACGACCTGTCATTTACAGTGCAGGACGGAGAAATACTGGGATTTCTCGGACCTAACGGTGCGGGAAAATCCACTACCATGAATATTCTCACGGGATATATCTCCGCCACCGACGGGCAGGCGCTTATTAACGGTATCGACATTCTGGACGACCCTATTGCCGCAAAAAAGGACATAGGCTATCTGCCCGAGCAGCCTCCACTTTATCTTGATATGACGGTCAAGGAATATCTGAATTTTATTTATGACCTGAAAAAATGCAAGATACCGAGACAGGCGCACATTGAGGATGTCTGCAAGCTGGTGAAGATAACAGATGTGTATGAACGTGTTATAAAGCACCTTTCAAAGGGCTACAAGCAGCGTGTGGGTATGGCGCAGGCGCTTATAAACAACCCGAAGATACTTATACTGGACGAGCCGACGGTAGGTCTTGACCCCAAGCAGATACTTGATATAAGAAACCTTATCAAGCGGCTGGGGAAAAAGCACACGGTTATCCTGTCATCTCATATTCTTTCGGAGATACAGGCGGTTTGCGACAGGATAGTTATCATCAACGGCGGCGTTATAGTGGCAGACGATACCACAGAAAACCTTACCAATATGACCATGGGTGAGCGCAGCTTTACAGCAAGGATAGACGGCCCGAGGGAAGAGGTTATCAAGGTCATAAAGACTATTCCCGGGGTGGAAAAGGTTACAGCCGAAATGGAGCGTGAGCCGGGAATATATGATTTTGAAATTGAGGCTGATGAAAAATCCGATATCCGCCGTGACCTTTTCCGCAGAATGGCGGACAGGAACTGGTGTATACTGGGTCTAAGATCAAACGCCATGACATTGGAGGATATATTTCTGAAGATAACTATGGGTGATGATGTTACAATCAAGAAAAAGGCAGAGCCTGACAAGCCTATGGATGATGAAAAGCGCCGATCGCTTCTGGAGCAGATAAGCGGTGCCGCTGTGGCTGCGGATATTGTGGGGCAGAACAAAAGGGCTGCTGCGCAGGCAGAACCCGAGACGGAAGAGGATGACGATTCTATCGAAACAGACGATGAAGAAAACGAAGGAGGCGAGGAATAATGGGCGCTATTTACAAAAGAGAACTGAAGGCATTCTTTATGTCGCCTACGGCGTACATTTTCTTGGCTGTGTTTTATATAATTTCGGGATTTTACTTTGTTAATGTGAACATTATGGGAGCTACCACGGATATGTCCTATGTGTTTGCGGGTGTGTTCACGATCATGATGATATTGCTGCCTCTTCTGACTATGAGGCTGTTTTCCGAGGAGAAAAAGCAAAAGACCGATCAGTGTCTGCTCACTGCTCCTGTGGGGCTTATGGAGATCGTTATGGGCAAATTTCTGGCTGCGCTGACGGTGTTCATCGTTGCAATGGCAATTTACATTCCTTATATACTGGTGCTTGTGCACCTGGCGGGAGGAATAGCCCGGGCAAGCGTTATCGGGAATCTGGTGGGACTGCTGCTTCTGGGTGCGGCGTTTATATCCATAGGGACGTTTATTTCCTCTCTTACCGAGCTTCAGATAGTGGCGGCTATTCTCAGCATTATTGTTAATTTCGTTTTGTATATGATCGACGTTATGGCTGCAAATGTGAGCTGGGAGCCTTTAAGAAAGGTCATGGTGTCGGTGGGCTTTTACAACCGCTACACCGAATTTACTCAGGGGATACTCAATATCACAAGCATTGTATTCTTTATCAGCGCAATATTTGTGTTTAATT